>JANPHT010000411.1:0-23192 GCA_031424595.1 Planctomycetota bacterium | reverse complement strand
GCCAGAATCGAATCCCGAATTGTCTCTGCTTCCAGTCGATGGACGTTCATTCGCCCCAGCAGACGATTGTCACTATCCACGGTGTCGTGTTCCGGACGTCGCACAGAGGCTTGCTGATAGGCGGTCGAGTTCAGAATTATGCGGTGCAGTCGTTTGAGCGACCAGCCTTCGTCCATAAAATCGCGAGCCAGCCAGTCCAGCAATTCCGGGTGAGACGGTTTTTCTCCTTTGACTCCGAAATCGCCTACGGTGGACACCAATCCCTGGCCGAAGTGATGCAGCCAGAAACGATTGACAAGCACTCGAGCGACCAGTGGATGCTGTCCGCTTGTCAAATGGCGAGCGTAGGCAAGGCGTCGACCTGTTGTCGGCACCAGGGGATCATCCAGCAGAATCTGCAGCGAAGATGTGTTCAGCACAGACAATTCACCAGGATCGATCTCCTGTCGCGGCTGCTGGAAGTCACCCCGAGAAAAGAGTCTGGTGATCGGGACCTGGTCTGGAGTCTCGTTGAGGCACATTACGTAATCATCAGCCGGACGCTTTTTTGAAGTCTCTGCCGTCAGGTCATCCCATTTCTTATTGAAGCCAGTCAGCCGGTCCGGCAGATAAAGATAAACGGAGCCACGGTCGACATTAAGAAACGGAAACTCCTTGATCAATTGCTGTTGTTCGGGAGTACGTTTATCAATGGCCGTTTCACGAGCCATTCTGGCCTGAGATTGCTGCTCTGCAGGTAGCTTCTTGAGTTCGCGTTCAAATGTCTCGTTGACAATCCCATCAAGTTCCTCCGTGCGTTTTTTTGCAACCTCTGCCAGCTCGGAATCCACCGCCTCAGCGACCGCGCGTGTTTCCCTGGACCAAAGTGATACCAGGCGATCATTGGGGACTCGCCAGTGAATTGTGTCATAGGCCGGTTCAAAAATCGCACGGAGCCGGTAATAGTCTGTTTGAGCAATCGGATCGTAACGGTGTTCATGGCACTGCGCGCAGCCGACGGTAAGACCCAGCAGCGAAGTGGAGGCGACTTTGATTGTTTCCGCGATGACATCGTTGCGAGCGATCAGCACATCGGGACCACCCGCAGCGGTGCCATCGGGACACATGCGAAGAAATCCGGTAGCAATCAGTTGATCAGATTGTTCGGGAGTTAAGTCCTGATACGGCGGAGTCAGCAGTTCGTCGCCAGCCAGTTGTTCGATGAGAAACTGATTCCATGGCTTGTCGGCATTGAGCGATCGAATGACGTAGTCTCGATACTTCCACGCCCACGTCCGTGCAACATCCTGCTCGTTGTAGCCATCGCTGTCAGCATAGCCCGCGACGTCCAGCCAGTGGCGTGCCCATCGCTCACCATAGGCGGGTGAATTCAACAAATCATCGACCAGCGATCCCCATGCTTCCGGCGACGGGTCGGCAAGAAATCTATCGATGGCTTCTGGAGTCGGCGGTAGTCCGGTCAGGTCGAAGGTAACTCGACGAATGAGCGTTTCTCGATCAGCTTGAACACTGTAGCTCAGTTCCTGACTCTCCAGTTTTTTCAGCAGGAACGCGTCGATCGGAGTTCGCACCTGATCTTGATGTGCGACTGAGGGGACTTCTGGTTTGATAATCGGCTGAAAAGACCAATGCTTGAGTTCTTCTTCGGTGAATGTATTTCCGACCGCGAGAACGTCCGGCTCAGGACGCGACGTGGCAGCACCGGAGTCAATCCATCGGGCGACGACGTCAAGTTCCTGCGCTGTGAGCTTCTTTTTTCCAGGCGGCATTTCTCCCGACGCGATTCTTTCGTACACGACACTCTTACTGTGATCGCCGGCAACAATCCCCGAACCTGTATCGCCGCCCTTGATTAACAGCCGGGCCAATCGAGTGTCCATGCCACCCTTCAGTTCCTGTGCCTCACCATGGCAATGCCAGCAATGAGCCTTCAGAATCGGTCGGACGTCTTTTTCAAAAGTCAGCGCAGGTTCATCGACCGCTGGCAAAGCCTTGCAATTGGCAGCCGCAGCAATCAAGCCGCTTAAACAGACACCGATAGCAAACAGTCTGCAACACATGGTATTGAACCAGGCAAGATGCTTGATGGGCGGAAAGGCCGGGGTGGGCATAATGGGGAACTCTACTGTACCCGAAAAAACACTTTCAGCAACACTTGATTCGTTCGACCCCTGAGTCTGGCCCCCTCTGGTTCGAGCAGACTCCATTTTTCAGTTAAACCGCGTTCAGAATTTCCAACACCTGGTTCAGGTCGTTCAATACGATTATGATGCGTCTGATCACCACCCTGTTTGTTGAATTCCAGACCGCCGAGAAAACCCGATGTCAGAAACTGCCGTTTCTTTGAGCAAGCCTTTTCGCATTCACATTGTTGGCCGAAAGAACTCGGGCAAGACGACTCTTGTGTGTGAACTTGTCAAAGAACTGACATCCCGAGGCGTGAAGGTGGCCACAGTCAAACATACGCATCATCAGCATGAACTGGATACACCCGGAAAGGATTCTCACAAGCATCGTGAAGCCGGCGCGGCGGCGGTCGGGATCCTATCACCGCAGATGACCGCCATGTTTTTCCCGGCCGATCGCGAAGAGCGTGGAGAGCATCGATATGAGCGATTCGAGAGCGTCTTTGCCGATTGTCGGGTCATTCTTGTGGAAGGTGATCTTCAGTCCGAGGCTCCGCGTCTGGAAGTCTGGAGAAGTGTCGTCAGCGAACGGCCGTATGCGTCTCAGGACTCATCTCTTCTGGCGGTGATTTCGGATGAGCCGATCAGCGACGTTTCATGCGACGTTTGGGCCCGCCGGAATATTGTTGGATTGGCCGATCGAATTATCGAATTGGCATCTCGCGTTAAGCCCTGAACGTCGGCCTTTCGGAACTTTGAGATCAAAATAGAAACTTATCCACCGGTCAACGCGGACTTCGAGCGAATGAGGATGCTGAAACAGTAAACGACATCCGTCACGGCAGAAAACGTGTTGCTCGGTTGCGTTCGTCGTCAGGTCACGCCAACATGGCCACAAAATCTGTTGCCGTGATTCAAGTTCGCCAGGCGGGCGGCTTGAATCGACGTAAAAATGGTTCTGAACAATGTTGATAGCCTCCTGCGGAGAGATTCATGAGTAAGTGGCCGATTGGCGTATTTGCCTCCATTGATGCTGGTTTGGGTGTTCATCTGGAAGTGGCTCGAGAATTGGGAGTGCCCACCATTCAAGTGCACGCGCCTCACGCGGGAACTCGCAATGCAGTCGCGGCCGCAGCATTCCTGAAGAAGTGCTCGGACGCAGGAATCACTGTGACTGCGGTCTTTGGCGGATTTGAGGGCGAAAGCTACGCCGACATTGCCACAACCGCAAGGACAGTCGGACTTGTTCCCGAAGCAACGCGAGCCGCTCGTGTGCAGGAAATGAAGGAAATCAGCGACTTCACAAAGCTGCTTGGCTGCAACACCGTGGCGCTGCACATCGGATTCGTTCCGGAAGACGCCAACTCCTCCAGTTACAAGGATCTGATTGCCGTGACTCGTGATCTGCTCGATCACATTCAGGCAAATGGACAAAAATTGCATCTGGAAACCGGCCAGGAATCTGCTGACCATCTGCTTCACTTTATCAGCGATGTGCAGCGCGACAATCTGTTCATCAATTTCGACCCGGCCAATATGATTCTCTACGGAACTGGCGAACCGATTGATGCTCTGAAAAAGGTCGGCCATCTCGTACGCAGCATTCATTGCAAGGATGCCAAATGGGCGGCCTCGGAAGTGCGAGGTACCGGATGGGGTCAGGAAGTGCCACTCGGTGACGGCGATGTGGGAATGGAAAACTACCTGCGAACCTTATTGGCGATTGGCTACACCGGCCCGCTGACGATTGAGCGTGAAATTCCTCAGGATCCGGTTCGCCAGAAGACCGACATTGGACAGGCTGTGGGTCTGCTCACAGCCTTGCGAGAAAAGATTCTGGGAACGTAGTCGTGGGACCAGCATCGCTGCGAACGGCTTCATGCCGAACCGATGGTCGAGTGTTGCCGGGAGGTCGGGCGCATTGGTGCTGGCCGAAGAGGATATTAAGATGGCTCGATGTGATCAGGGATACTTGTGCGACGTTTGCGGTGAAGAAGTGGAGAACATTCGTGAAAGCGATCTGTATCTTCGCTTCGTAATTGGTGAAATCGCGTCAAAGCAATTGCTGGCAGCGCCGGAACGACATTTGAGATGCAATCCGGTAACGGCACAATTCATCGTACACGGTAATTTCGAACCGATCCTTATCGAAGGAGACTTCGATAAACGGTTGTTTGACGACGATTATGTGAAGCAACGATCGGACCTGGTCACTCGTGGCTGGCTCCGGTTACAGGAACTCTTCGAGTTAGCGCAGACTGTTCCACTTCCCGATTATCCGCTTCCCGAGTTTCGTGGGACAAGGTAGTCAGGCAGGAATAATCAGAGTGGGGATCAGGGCCACGTCGCGGGAATTGTAGAATTCCTGGTTCCTCAGGCCAAAGCGAATTCTGATGCAAGTGGACGTGCGAATTAAGTATTCGGATGGAATGTCAGCTCTTCATTTTATTTTAAGCACTGAGTGATGGCGGAGTCTCTTCAACGCATTTTGTTGCTCGACGCCGAAATGACTTTTCGCGGTTCGTCCCTGCTGACCCTGCGCCTTGCGCGAGGGCTGGAAAAGCGTGAGTTGGACACCGCTTTGGTTTGCACGAGTTGTATGGGTCTGGATGAATCGCTGTTGCGAGGTGTGAGGCTGCATACCATCCAGGGATATAACATTCCTGTTTGGGGTCACATCGTCCTGAGGACACTTTACCGCGATCTGAAGGAGCAGCGACCGGATGTGATCCACCTGCAGGATTCTCGACTTTTGTCGCAGGGCGTTCGGCTGGCTCGTAAGCTGAATCGACCGCTGATTGTCAGCCTTGGCGATCAAACCGAAGCCGCCGCTTTCACTCTCAGGGCGTCAACTCCGGAATTGAAGGCTATCATTTCTGTCAGTGAAAGCGTGCAGCAGCAGATTCAGGAAAATGCGTTCGTCGATCCCATTGAACGGAGAGTCATCCTGCCCGGAGTGGCAGTGCCTGATATTTCGACTGTGGATCTGCCTCTGGATGACGATCGTCCGCCTGTCATCGGGATGGCCGGGCCTCTCGAAATTGTGAAAGGCGCCGCGTTCTTTTTGCGAGCCTGTCATCGAGTCGTGGAAGCGGGACATAACATTCGGATCGTCATCGCCGGCAGTGGGCCGGAGGAGCGGAGCCTGCGCCACCTTGCCGCTTCCCTGGAGCTTTCCAGACGACTTACGTTTGTCGATGGGGGAGTCTCGATGGCCGGGTACCTTTCTGCGATCGACATTTTCTGTTTGCCTTCCCTGCAACAAGGTTTGGGCGTGATGATGCTGGAAGCCATGGCGTTAGGTCGCCCTGTCATCGCGTCTGGTGTTGGCGGTGTGGTCAGTGTGATCGAAGACAATGTTTCCGGCCTGATTGTCCCGCCGTCCGATAGTCGCAACCTTGCGGATCGCATCATGGAATTACTGCAGAACCGTGAACGAGCCAGGACCATTGCAGCTACGGGACAGCAGTTGATTCGCGATCGTTTTAACGAGACACGGATGATCGATGAAATCCTGACGGTTTACAGGGAAGTTCAGGCGACGACGCGACATTCGCAGGAAGTCGTTCCGATCGTCGGTCGTACAACGGGAACCTGGCACTGACATGATCCAACTCTACAAAGTTGAGCAAAAACTCGTCTCAAACCCGCTTTCAGATATCAGCGGGGCCGTGTTTCAGCAGCTTTCCGGGTTGAAGACACCTGTTCCGCAGGGAGATATCGCGATCACCGTTGGCAGCCGAGGAATTCGCAATCTACCGGTGATTGTCAAAGCCTGTGGCCAATGGCTGAAAGATCATGGTGCGACCCCGTTCATCGTTCCCGCAATGGGGTCTCATAATGGAGCGACTGCGGAAGGGCAGCGTTCCATGATCGAGTCGCTCGGCATCACCGAGGCTGCGATGGAGATGCCCATTCGCAGCAGTATGGAAGTCTCTGAGATCGGTCAGGTGCGGACGGGCCCTGTCTTCATGGACAAGCATTGTCTGGACTCAGCGGGAGTCCTTGTTGTCAATCGTATCAAACTCCACACCTGTTTCGCTGGCCCGATCCAGAGCGGCCTGACCAAGATGATGGTCGTGGGAATGGGAAAGATCCGATCCGCTCGGACATTTCATTCTGCACGGGCCGGCGCGATGAAGGACATGCTGCTGGAAATGGGGCAGTTCGTGCTGGACTCAGGAAAGATCTTTGCCGGATTGGGGATTCTGGAAGATGGCTTTGATGAGACCGCAGAAATTCATGCGATAGCCGCCGATAAGATTCTGAAATGGGAAGCCGAGCTGCTCCAGCATCATCGCAGTTATTTTCCGCGACTGCCGGTGGAGGATCTCAATGTGCTGATTGTGGACGCCATCGGCAAGACATATAGCGGCACGGGCATGGACACAAATGTCATAGGGCGTCGAGGTTTGTCGGGATTCGAAGATCTGGCTTCACCCCGCATTCGTACGATTGCGGCGTTGTCCTTGTCAGCCTCCAGTCAAGGTAATGCTTTAGGAGTAGGAAACGCAGACTTCATCACACAGCGACTGCGAAATGACATCGATGAATACAAAACCCTGGTGAATACTCTGACAACTGGCGACATGGATCGAGCCAAAATCCCGGCAACTGTCAGCGATGACGAAACGCTGATTCGTATGATTGCAGATCGATACGGCGTACACCGCTGGATGTTTATTCCAAATACCCTGCATCTGGACACGCTCTATGTTTCCGGAGACTTGTGTGACGAACTGCAGAGGAATCCAGTGTGCCGTGTGGCCAAAGAAACGACACCTCTCTGCTTTGAGCACGGTGTCCATCAGCTTAAATTTGGAGCAGGTTGAGACTGCTGGAGCGGGCCGCAGTTCTTAAGAACTCGGCGACACTACTTTATTGGCATCACCTCGACACTGCCTGGTGATCAAACAACAGGAACCGGTCACTGATGACTCTTGAATTGCAACTACCCGAATGGCGAACTCTGCAGCAGGCTGCCCGCTCGGCCCGAGAAAAAGCGTGGGCTCCCTATTCCAGGTATCAGGTTGGAGCGGCACTGCTCACGGAGTCCGGGGAAATCATTACCGGCTGCAATGTTGAAAACGCGTCGTACGGGCTGACGATCTGCGCGGAACGAGTGGCTGTTTGCGCGGCTGTTGCCAGAGGCTTCAGGAAGTTTCAAGCCATTGCCGTATCGTTGACCGGAGTTCCTGTTCCTTGTGGAGCATGCCGCCAGTTCCTTGCGGAATTCAGTCCACAACTCATGATTCTGCTGGATAATGTCTCAGAGCCGGCGGAAACTGAACCGGAATTGGTACTCCTGAGTGATCTGCTGCCGAGAGCCTTTCGCCTGGAACATGATTCCCCATAAGATGGGTGCCGAACCGAACCAGATTGCGATAACGACCCCTGGATTTATTCGCATCATGGTGAGTTCCGTGTTTTTTTGCCGGTCCAGGATTCATCTGGCGTGAATTCCCCGGCCGTCTTCAAGACCCTCAGAGTACTGATGGGTCACCATAATCGATTTTTCTATGTCAAACCGAGAAGCCAAGTCCCAGGCTCGTCAATGGTCCGATTCACCGGAGTTCCTTGCGGAGGATCTACGCAAGCTTCTGATCTGGATCGAAGCGAATGCCTTTGTGTCGTCATCGAACGTCCTGGCTGGCGAAGCTTTGTCAATAGCCCCGACGTCGCGAACACTTTCGGCTGCGAGGGCGAGTGAAGTCATTAAAGAATTGCATGCCATCGATCGAGCACTGTGGGAATATCGACGCATGATTCCCGAGACGCGTGTTCCGATTGATATGCTGCAGCCCCTGACAGCAGCACTTAGCAGGTCTGAGGAAAGTCTACAGGACCTTCCATTTGAGGGACTTGCCGCTCTTGAAGAGGCAGTCTCAACACTTGAACGCTGGGCGAAGAAGCAATCGTATAAGACCTCTGACTTGCCAGTGCGAAGCGAATTGCTGAAGACGACCATCGAAGAACTTGGCGGCGAGTTGATTATTCGTACTGACAAAGACGGCAGCACAAAAATTCGGGGCGCTGTCAATATTCCGATGTTCCTCGCCTTCTGGTGTGCCCCGAAACACCGCCTGACGAAGGAAGCTTTTCAGGAAACGGATCCGGGCACTAAATACCTGTATCTGGACCGTCATCGAGCCAGACTGTGTTCGCAGTTGCAGGATATACTTCTGGAGTTAGTCGTGGACGGCAATTCAATTCGACTGCAACGTTGTCGATCCTGATCGTTGATCGTTGATTGAGGTTTTTGTACCGCCAATCCTATTCCCGCAGAACTATTCCCGCAGAACTATTTCGCCGGGAATCTCCAGCCGTCCGGAATGCGGGCGTTCTTGCGAACAACAACGATCCCGTCACGAACGACAACGTCGCCGCAATCGCTTTCCGGTGATGGCGCTTCGCTGGCAACAATTCGAGCGTTTCGACCGATGCAGACGTTCTTGTCCAGCATCGCCCCATCGATGTAGGCGCCGTCGCCAATGCCCCAGACGGGCGTTACATCGCCCATCGAGAAAAGCTGATCGTCCGTCGTAGGATAGAAATCCGCGCCCATCACAACGGTATTCTTCAGCGTGACATTCTTGCCGATGTGAGTTCGCATCCCCACAACGCATTTTTCGATCGTCGTCGACGTACCGATAAAGCATCCATCGGCAATCAGGCTGTCTCGAACAGTACAGGAACCCATGCGTGTGGACGGGAGGAAACGGGGCCGAGTGAAGATTGGTGCACGCCGATCGGCGAATTGAAACGGGGGATTCGTGTCGGTCAGCGCGAGGTTGGCATCATAAAACGCCTTGGTCGTTCCGATGTCCTCCCAGTAGCCGTCGAATAAGTGAGTCTGGACATGATGATTCTTGATCGCCAGCGGGAAAATGTCTTTTCCGAAGTCCTCGTGATCGGTTGATTCCAGCAGATCCACAAGCAGGTCGCGGTTCCATAAGTAAATCCCCATACTGGCCAGGTACTCTCGGCCGTTCGCCTCGATCCCCATTTTGTCGATCCAGTCGGCCGGGGTTCTGACCTTTGCCAGCGAAGCATCATCCTTTGGCTTTTCGACGAATCCGGTCACTTTGCCGGTTCCGTCCAACTGCATGATGCCAAATCCTCGCGCGGCTTCGGCATGAACAGGCACTGTCGAGATTGTGACGTCAGCATTCGCATTGACATGCGTGGCCAGCATCTCCTTGAAATTCATGCGGTACAGCTGGTCGCCCGACAGAATCAAAACATACTTGATTCCGTATTCTTTGAGAAACCGAACTTGCTTGCGAACCGCGTCAGCGGTGCCTTGGTACCAATTGTTTCCGTCGAGCGTCTGCTGGGCCGCAAGGATTTCGACGAACCCATTGTGGAAGAGATCGAAGTTGTAGGTCTGGCGAATGTGGCGGTGCAAGCTGACCGAGTTGAACTGCGTCAGGACATACATCCGATTGATGTCGCTGTTGATGCAGTTCGAAATCGGAACGTCGATAAGTCGGTACTTGCCTCCCAGCGGAACGGCTGGTTTGGATCGATACTCCGTCAGTGGCAGCAGTCGAGTTCCCTTGCCACCTCCAAGAATCAGGCAGACGACATGACGCATAGACTTTTCCCTGTTTGCAGTGGGTGGGTTGCAAATGCCGTTTTGAACGAGCGGGAGCTTACCGAAATTCCTCAATTCCGGAAGTGCGCGGCGGCTGCCATCTTGCTGCTAAGTCGTTAATTCCTGATTGCTTAACATACGGCACGTTCGATAAGCATCACCGCCTGCAATTCGGGCATTACATTGAGCAATCGGCCGCAGGATAGGGGTTGCATGGTTTCAGGAAGTCTTCAGTAGCACCCAGAGTCCCTGACTCCAGTATCCAGAGTCCCTGACTGCTGTTCACTTCTTCAGGCCTCGCCGGCCTTCGCTCTCGCAATGGCGGTGGCAATTTCGCGTTCGATTTCCGGCAGGGGGCGTAAAGGTCGAGTCGAATCTGCTACAGCCGTCACTTTATTCGTCGCGGGGTCCCAATGCACGGGACCGAAAGCTGCCGGGGCCGAATTTCCAGTCAGGATATGTCCGAGGGCGTCGCCTTTGTTGTAATGCCAGAACTCGAACGGAAAATGCATGAAGCCATAAGTTTCCATGATGGCTGTGATTTCAACGCGATTCTGAACCCATTCTCGCTCGACAAACGGCGATCGCATCGGAGTCCGTTCACTCATTTCCAGATAAGGATTGCCTCGCCAGACTTCACTGCCATCGTCACGGCGAAAGACAGAAATGTCAATCGCCGAACCTGACATATGAGTGCCCACTTTTGGCACATTGGCGATCAGCACCGAGCCTCGTCGAAATACGAGATCAACCGGAGGAATGAGGCCACCATTTTCCCAGATACATTTTCTGAGAATCGCGTCGAACAATTCGGCCTTGCTGCCCAGTTGCTTCTGCATGTTCAGAGAACGATAGCCGTCCTCAATTTTCAGGATCCAGCCCCGATTATTCATTTCGTGGCCGATCGCAATGACATCGTGGACGAGGCTTTCGCGAATGAAGAAAACGCGGTCCAGTTCCCCGGCGATCTTCGACGTGGAAAAATGAATCTCTACGCCATCGTCAGCGACAGCATCCTGAAGCGACGCAAAACCTTCTCCGGACTCCTGTACTGCGAACGCCATGATGCGTTGAACAAGTTCGTAGCCTTTTTCCATCTGCTCGGCCCAGTAGGCCCGGGCAGACGCCGGATCAGTGTTCATGGAACCAGACCTTCCTGGGACAGGATCGTCATCACTGGCAAACCGGCAACTTATCTGTTCCCTGGTCCATCGCCAATCCTGCCGAAGAAATCGGCTCGACCAACAAGCGCACGGTCCTGCGTTCCTTGCAGCTACTCAAGTGGGATATCAATTGGATGCTGGCTCGGATCGGTAATCGCGGAGTGCCTGACTGTCGTATCGGTCTTGTTTAGCGTGGGTTGTGCGGATTTGTTCGTGTCACCGTGATAATACAAAACCCCATCATGCTCCTTCGCTTCTGCGACAGAGCGAGGTTGTAACGTCAGCGATGTCGCCGCTGCCGTTTGCGACATTCGCTTCGCATTCGTGGCCGTTGCTGGACCAAAGCGAAGCGTTCCCGTCTGATCCGACTGAGACCCTTGAATCGTGCTGGACCCGGGCACTTTCTGAGTCATATCGATCCCGGCGGGCCTGGCGGCCGTCTCATGCGTGGGCTTGCCTGAAGAGGGCATCGTCAGATTTCCTCGTGGCTTGCCGGAAGAAGGGCCACCGGCATGAATGACTACAGACTTGTCGTCCCGCATACCACTTTCGAAATGGGCCTGCTGAATTCCACCGGAGGGGTCGATCAGGAATTGCTTGGCGATTTCCTGCCGCAGTGTTTTTCTTAATTCGAGTTGAGTGCCATCCGACTGCTTCATGGCGATTTCATCGATGACCCAGACCGTGTTTTCCTTTTGCAGCGTAACCGTCACGGTGAACCGATGGGATTCGGCGAGTTCGATCATGGCTCGTTGCTCACCCGTTTGAGTTTTCTGTACAGGCATTCGCAGCATCTGAGGCAGGTTGTCAAACTGCTCAGGTAACTCAGACAGATTGCTCCAGACCAGCCGATTAAAGTCCATCGAACTTGCGCGTTTCACAGAGTCCAGGCTGCCGCTTTCCCATGCGGTTGCCAGTTCAATCACAGGGACGCTCAGCATTAACTGAGTTCGCAGGGAGGCGACGCGTGCCGAGGAGTCCGGGTATTCAACATCGTCAACTTTCAGACTGCCATTCTCATCTCGCATCAGCACGCTGCAAATCTTACCGTCAGAGGAGATGAACTCCATTTCGGTCACTTCTCCCCGCACATGGCTGCTTTGCAGAGTCATCTCTCCGGAAGGAATTCCCGTGAGTGGCAGGTACCCAATCAGGGCAGGATCGATACGCTTCCATGAAGCCTCGGACAAAGGACTCGTGGACGTCTCCTTCAACATCGGAAGATCTTTTGTCTGCAACGCCGAAAGAAACAACAGAGCTCGGGAAGGAGCGGTAAAGGTTGACTTCAGATTTCGCTGCTGCTGCGTCTGTCGATCATAGATCGTGACATCCGCAATAATGAACTCAGACTCGATGGCCGTCGTCACGGGCCGTTTTCGATCGTCTTTGGCGTTGGCGACTTCCGGAGTTGTCAGGTCGATTCTGACAACCGCGGACTCATCAGGAATCATCACGGTCAGCTGGCCTGCGAATGACTGAATCTCAAAGTCATCCGGAGCATGATCTGATGCTGGCATCGGCACCAGCGACAGATCTCCGATGCTGAGCGCATTCTTATAGAACTTCGCCTCGCTGAGTTTCTCAAGGCGAGTCTGGTCGCTGTCGTTGTAGGCGGAAAGAAACTGAGTGACCGCGTTCATGGCGCGTGCCTGACGAAGCACGGAACCTGGATGATCGTCTGACTTGCGCTTGCGAACTTCGATATCCGAGACCAGCCATTTGTCATCTTCTCGAGCGACTTTCAGCAGCAGGAATCCGTTCTTCGACGGCATCTTGACCACCGCATCCGCCTCATTCATCTGAGCCTCAGGGCGGCGTGCCATTCCGTTTTCGTATTCGGCTGAAACTCGCGCAATCATTTGTTGCATCCACGGCTCCGGGAGCTTTTCCATGGGCTCCCGCAATTCGGTGGAAACCACCTGCAAGACCACATCACGATCGGCCGACTGCCACGTGTCGAGAAACTCGCGGATTGTCAGAAGCAGGTCCATCACCTCTACAGAAGACTTGGTCGCGCGAGTGCCTTTCTTCTGTTGTCGCAGCATAACGTCATCGACAACCCATCGCTTTTTTTCGGCGTCGCGAACAACCAGGAACTGATATTTGGTGCCGGTTTTTTCGTCCTTCGCAACCGCCTCGAACTTGTTCGGTTCCAACTCCTTGCTTTCCACAACTTCCAGCTTTGTCTTTGGCAGGCTCAGGATTTCCAGATCCTTGTAGGAATCCTTTGCCCGCAAAGCCTTTTGCTCGAAGCGCGTGGAAACGATGCGGCGAAAGGCAGCTTCGTTGTCCTCGGCCAGGGCCTCAGTAAAAAGCGAAACGACACGCTGCTCGGTCCCATGGCCATCCATGATCGACGGCTTATAATTGGAGGGCTTCAGCAGCGCTGTATTCAGCAGTGAACTTGTGCAGCCCGTGGATGCAAGGCTAATGCCGCTGGCCAGCATCAGAGCAAGTCGGATTTGTGTCATGCGAGGCATACAGTGACTCCTGCTGTTTCCTGAAAACGCATGCCGCGTGGCAAGTGTGTCAGGAAAATCAGTCAGAGAACCGGGGAGAGGAAGTGGATTCGAACAGTCATTGACCGAAGAACTCGGTTGATTGACTGGTCGATTCGGAGGGAACAGAGAGGAATTCTTCAGTGACAGGGGACGCCGCTTCCACCACACAGGGATGCAGGGAGGGGACGTGATCTCAGTTTGTCTCAGGTCCTGCATTTCCGGTCAACGTGCGGCCGCGTAGTGAGGTGTACAGTGCCGAAAATTCATGGCGTCTTCGACGTTCTTTTCGGCGTTTTTCGCGAGGCTCCACAGAATTCGGCCGATAGCGGAAGATTCTCAAGTTCCGCGCCGGCAGAATTTGCCGATTGCGGCTCCGCGGGGATTTACTGAACCAGAGTTATGCAAGTCATTGATCAAGCCAGAATCTCCCGGTTGCATTTCGGGAGACCCTGAGTTGGCCTACGACATGAGAAGCCATCATCACTGTTCAAGGGAAACGCGAAATCCGATCGACACCGATGTTGCAATCGCTCAATAAGCCACTACAGTTTCGAAATCAATCAGGGCGAAGCTGTGCTTTGCCCTGTTGAAACAGTTCAGGTGCTCGCGGACGATGTCCATCATCGTGGGTGCGAGTGAAAAGGGAAGACGGTGACCGATTCTGATCGGAATTCCGTCGTGGTCCCGCCGCTGTAATCGAGGACTGGATCTGCCTGTTGTCACTGTGAAAATTGCCAACTCGTTGGCATAAATCATGGGAAGACGCAGATTCCGGGATGATTCGAAAGCCAGAAGACCTGCCTGAGACTGTTGCGGATAGACCCCTCGCGGAAAGGTGTCATCGGCATGAACATTCAGAAGGACCTCTGTGCGCGAATGCTGTACGTCATTGTGTCGGACTTTTTCCGAAAACGCGATGACGTGGCAGGACTCGATGCGGATGACAGTCTCGCTTTGACAGCGGCACCGCCAGCCCAGCAAAAGAGCTGAAGAATCGTTCCGCCGCTGACTCCTGTTCTGCAAAACTGCATCGAACTCGGGAGTAAAAAAAATCATGATCCAACCCAATCCGCTTCGTCGCCAACTTCGCGGCTTTACCCTCATTGAATTACTCGTCGTCATAGCCATTATCGCTATTCTGGTGGCGCTGTTGCTGCCTGCCGTGCAGCAGGCTCGCGAGGCCGCTCGAAGAACTCAGTGTCGGAACAGCCTGAAGCAGCTCGTACTTGCCATGCACAATTATGCAGACCTTTACAACGAACAGTTCGTGCCTTACGTCGTTGAAAACAGGGAGCGACTGAACTATTTGCAGACCTTTTCCGGAGGTCCCGGAAAGGCACAATTCTGGTTCGGGACCGTGGATTACAATCAGCCGGATCCAAAGCGGCAACTGGACTTTGCAGCCGGTCCGCTGAGCGCTTTCATGGAAACTAATTACGAGTCGTTCCAGTGTCCGAATTTCGGAGCGAACCAGATGGATGCCGTGCGCTTCGGACGCCCCGCTACGGGGTTCGGTTACAACGGTTATTATTTGTCACGGTCTGGTGGTGTCGAATGGCTTCCGCCAACCTACGATGGTCAATTGAGCGGGAAAACACTGTGTCGCCGGTTTCGCGATGTTCGAGAATCAGGGCGGACGGCCGTCTTTGCTGACAGCGCCGCTGTCAAGTTAGTCGGGTTTTCGCCAATGACCTTCAGCTTTGAAGAGAACTGGCTGCTCGATCCTCCAAGTCAGAATTTTCCAACGATTCACTTCCGGCATCTGGATTCGGCAAACGTCGCATTCCTTGACGGCCATGTTGAAAGCATGTCCTACGCCGTTCATGTTGACGTACCTGGCGACAATTTTCTGTCAGACGAACAGGTGCAACGGATGGAAAAGAAGCGGATGGGGTTCCTGTCGGCAGGCAATCTTCAGGATCCGACGAAACGTGATGAGCTCTACGATCTCGAATAATCCCCTCACCACTAAAGTTTCATAAGCGAGTCACCGGGCGGCAGTCTGATTCGTTGCCTCAGCGCTTCTGAAACGTGTTGACGCGTCGCACTGACACCATGCGAAACGAGAGTCCCTTTGCTGTCGGCAAGTCGCAGGGATCATCGGCTGTTCGACATGACAAACGACGGACAGAACGAATCTCTGCGGTGCGACTCCGTATTGGCAAACAGCGTCAAAATTGGCAAACAGCGTCAGAGTTGGCAAACAGCGTCAAAGGGTCGATTTTGCGGGATTCCGGACTTCGGTCTTGTAACGATTTCCCAACATGCGAACCCTGGAAACGACCTCCTCTTTCAGGAACGCCATCGCTCGATCTGCATGGCCAACCGCGATGGGCTTAGACGCATAATCGGTCGCGCCAGCGGCCAGCGCCTCGCGCTTGGCTTCGCCAGTGTGCGCGAACATCGGACTGAACATGATGATGGGCACATCTCCATTCAGCCTGCGTATTGCCTTCAGTGTTTCGATTCCATTCATCCCTGGCATTTCAACATCAAGCAAAACCAGATCTGGTTCCTGAGCCTTAAAGAAAGCAATAGCTTCTTCGCCATCTTGTGCGGCCCCTACGACATCCATGTCTGCCTCTCGACTGAATGCCTCTGAGACAATTCGACGCGTCACCGACGAGTCATCGGCGATAAGAATTCGCAATGAACTGGACATGATCTGAATTCCGGCCTTAGAAAAATGCAGTCCTGGCTTCAGAGACGATTCATGGTTTTCCTGCGGACCATTTGACGTTTCACACAGACCACATCTTCTGAGCTTCCGTCTTCGCATCATTCATTATTTCTCGATAGACGTCAGACAGTCGTTCGGCAACGTTCATTGGTCCGCAACTTTCGAGAACGCAAATCGCTTCATTCGAACTCAGGTCATACTGGCTCGCCGTGTCGAACCTCTGCATATAGTTAGCCATATGGTCGGCGATCGCTGTCAAGGCCACGAGTCGCCTGTGCTTCACTGAGGCTGCCGGCTGATGGTGGTAACGAATGACGTCCACAAACTCAGAGGGCAGGTGGCCGATTTCGGCGAACCAGGCACCCGCCTCGCAGTGATCGGTTCCCAGAATGCACTTCTCGGCGGCTGGTGTTTCAGACGATTCATCGAAATGCAGCGGATCGGCGATGGAAAACCTGGATGGCAGACACACGGCAATTAATGTACGTCCGAAATCGTGCATCAGGCCGGCAGCAAATTCTTCACCCTGAAACCCCGCTCCGACCACATTATTGATATGAATGGCCAGCATCCCGGTCAGAAAGCCATGCCTCCAGAGGACATCGCGAACCCATTCCTCTTCCAGAGACAGGCTCTTCATCAGGGACGCCATGCTGGTACTGAGAATCAGATTGCGACACTGACGAAACCCCAGACGTACGATGGCCTGCTTCAGGCTGACAACGGGACTGCCGTTGGAGAATACCGCCGAATTGGACATCCCAAGAATGTCCGCAGCGAGTTTCGCGTCACGCTCGACCACCGCGACAAACTCGCGAATAGAACACTCAGGGTCCCGCGCAATTTCCAAAGCCTGAACCGCAACTCCGGGCAGCATCTGCAGCTTCTTCGCATTTCGTCGAAATTCAGCCTGCAGGTTTGGAGCCAGTTCACTGGTAGCCGTCGTCATGGTGCCGGATCGTTTTTGGTTAGTTTAAGAAGAATGATGTGGCGTGATCGCGTGATCGATGATCAACGTTTAAGACTTGCCAGCGGTGGCGGGCCCGAACTGGCTGTTTTCAATAAAGTGGATCGGTTGTATCACTTGCAACGAGTGATGGACCTGATTGTTTTCGAAACGGTGTGTGCCTCCAGAATCGCATTCAACTCTGTGCCGTCATTTGCCCCAGCCTTTCAGTTTCATGAAGTTTGGACGGGCAACAATGCGAATCACAAATTCTTGATTCAATCCGGCAGACTGGAAACTCTCCGCCCCCGATGGTAAACAAGGATCGCGAGCGAGCCATCTGCGAGCTGCCTTGCATTCCACCTTTTCCACCATCCGCCATAGGAACACATTGATGTCAACTCACCAGGGCACTCGACGAAAGTTTCTGACTTCATCAGCAATCGGAGCCGCCGTGGTGATCGCCGCGCCGGCAGTGGCTACGGCCAGTCGAACAAATGCGGAAGTGATTGTGGGCGAAGGCGAGCATAGATTTCGAGTCAACCATGCCTTTGCACAATTGCCCGATAAGTATACCTGGC
The DNA here is from genome assembly GCA_031424595.1 of Planctomycetota bacterium. Taxonomy (GTDB): domain Bacteria; phylum Planctomycetota; class Planctomycetia; order Planctomycetales; family Planctomycetaceae; genus SXXK01. Next base: position 5,598 of record JANPHT010000411.1, on the reverse strand, counting down.
AGACAACTCACAATGTGGCCGTTGATAAAGCGGGAAACCTGTATGTCATCCACGAAGGACGCAGGGACCAGAAAGAACATCCCGCCATATTCGTTTTTGATCCCAGTGGAAAATTCATCAGAGCTTTTGGCGCTCAGTTTCAGGGTGGCGGCCACGGGATCGAAGTTCGGGACGAAGGTGGCACTGAGTACCTTTACGTCGCCGCATACCAGCAAGTCAAGGCCTTTGCAAAGCTCACGCTGAGCGGCGATATCGTCTGGTTTCGAAAAGCACCGATGGAGTCTGGTCTTTACTCGTCAGGTGAAGACACCTCAACGGAACCAACATGGACGCGCAACGGTTTTCTCCCCACCAACTTTGCATTTCTCGACGATGGCGGATTTCTTCTGGCGGATGGTTACGGCACTTTCTGCATTCACCGCTACGACAAAGACGCGAAATGGATCAGCAGCTTCGGAGGCGCGGGTGATGGTCAGGGCAAGTTCAATACCGCTCATGGATTGTGGATTGATAACCGTCCCGGACGCGAGCCGTCGATTGTCGTCACTGACCGGGCTCACGATACTCTGCAAATCTTCTCGATGGATGGCCAGTACAAAGAAACGCTGACAGGCTTTGGGCTCCCGGCGAACATCGATACCTGGAAGAATCTGATGCTCGTTCCGGAGTTGAAGTCCTGCGTCACTTTGTTGAACGAAAAGAATGAAGTCGTGGCTCGACTTGGACGAGCCGTCGAGCGACTGAATGAAGTACAGAACCTGCGCGGCCAGCCTGACAAATGGCTGGACGGACAATTTGTTCATCCGCACGACGCCTGCTTTACTCCCAACGGCGATATCTTTGTCGCCGAATGGGTCGCCACGGGACGCATCACAAAGCTCGAACGCGTCTAGCCAGTTTTCGTCGAAGTCCGTTCAAAAATCGTGGCCTGAAAAAGTCGTCCGGAACCGCAGAACGGCAATGACTATTGCTTTACATGTCCGCGAGCGGGATTCTTCCACGCCCAGATATCGTCTTCTCGAAGTCGCAGGTAGCTGTTGTAACGCGCCTGCGAGATCAGCGACTGTGCCACGGCGGCCTTCACACCGCAGCCATCTTCATGAGTATGCGTGCAGTCCTGAAATCGGCAGTAGGCGATAAACGGCCTGAACTCAACGTAGTAGCCATCGACCTCTTCCAGAGAAATATCCCATAACTCAAATTGCCGAATCCCTGGCGTGTCGCAAACCCAGCCTCCAAAAGACAACGGCACCAGCCTTGCTCGGCGAGTCGTGTGAGTTCCCTTGCGGCTCCAGTCGCTCACATCCGCAGTTCGTAAGCCCAGTTCATTGTCGACGCAGTTCAGCAGCGATGACTTGCCGACACCACTTTGACCGCTGACCGCCGTTTGTCGATTTGCCAGCAGGCCTCTGAGCTGATCAATGCCTCGACCATCGCGAGTGCATGTCAGGACCACTGTGTAACCGGCTCGCCCATACGCCCGCACATGAACCAATAGCGAGCGAGGATCAACCAGGTCAATTTTGTTAATGCAGATAATCGGTTGAATCCCGCGTCGCTCCGCGCTGACCAGATAGCGGTCGATCAGCTGAGGCTTGAAGTCCGGGTCGGCGGCCGTACCCACGATCAACACCTGATCGATATTCGCGACCAGCACGTGCTCTCGACCCTGGCTGCCGCGAGAAAGTATCCCATGCCGCGGTTCGACGCGCTCAATCACTCCCTGATGAGCGTCGCCTTCCTGCTTAAACAAAACTCGATCGCCCGTCACAACGACATTGCGGGAGTCACGAGCGATAGATCGCAGAATGCCTCGGATAGAACAGGCGTACTCCAGACCATCCGAATCATCCAGAACCATCACATTCAGACCGATGAAGCTGGACACTCGCCCGTGACGGCAACCCGACTCAGCAACGACCCGCAGAAGCTGGTCACCCTGGGATTCAATCCCGACCAATGTTCGACGACGCGACAAATCTCCTCGTGCCGTAACTCGCTCACCCCGCGATACATCCTCAACTGTTTCGTCATTGCTTTGCAGATCGTGAGTCAGATTCTGCTGACGTGTCCGCGTCTGCTTGTTACGACGAATGTCAACTCGATGCTTCTGACCCTCCTGAGAGCGGTGATGTTTTCGACCCTTATCGGCCATGCACGCAGTCCATTTCTTCCTAAGCCGCGATCCCAATTTGTGTGACAACCACGCCTAAGCGTGCATTGTACCAAGTCTACCCGCAATGCGGGACCGCCATTCGAGTTTCCCACTGTGCCACTGTCATCGTGACGGCAGGCTTTCCATTCCCTGGTTTCAAAACCGAGATTGTCTGTCCTTGCGGCAAATCTATGGGATTTGCTGATTCTGCACGCGAACCTGCAAAAGAATCTGATGTCCCTTCCCTTGTTCCAATCTTTTTGCACGACAGATACTTGGAAACCCGATTTCAGCTCGGTATCATCCAGCCGCTGCTCCTATAGCTCAGTTGGTAGAGCAACTGACTCTTAATCCGTAGGTCGTTGGTTCGAGTCCAACTGGGAGCACATCACCGAACCTCGCAACTTGTAAGGGTTGCGAGGTTTGGGCGTTTTTGGGGTCGATCGGATCTACTGATTACTAGTCAGTAGGTCTGGCAGTCTGAAAATCCAGATCAGCGAGAGGCCGACCATGGCAAAGAGATCTGAATGGGACTTCGCAGTGAAGGCCGTCGAGACAGGCAATGAGTACGCCGACGTGATACCTGGTCGCGTCGCCAAACCTCGGGAGCGAATCCCGGGGCATGACGAAACCTCGTGCGCGGCATGTGGTGGAATCGTGAAGATCTCGAACTTCATCTGCCCGCACTGCAATGGCAAGGTGAGAACACCAGCTCGGCCCGAGAAACGGAAGGCAGAAAACGGCTCAGGCATCGCACTCTGGGCGACTGTCGGCCTGTTGGCAGTCATCGCTTTGATGCTGGCGATCTTCTTCGGTTACACGAACTTGATCGATGATCGCTTTTCAGTTGTGGATAAGAACGCAATTCGCGTTGGAATGAAACGAGCCGAGGTAGAAGCGAAGCTCGGTAAGCCGACGACAGTGATCCTATCGATGGGCAACAGTGATGCCGTCGCATGGGTTCGTGGTGAAGGCGAAGACTTGTCGTCAATCGCCGTCACGTTTGGTGATGGCGTTGTGATTGAGGTCGCAGGTTCAAATCTAAAGTGATCAGAAATCAGATCAGCATATTCACAAGGCTGGCCGTTGTTTGTAAGATTGGAGCATGGAAACCATGATCGACAAAGACGATGTCATCATTCGCAAACATTTGACTTCGTTCATTCAGGCACGCTTGGATGAATTGGATATGACTCAGGCTGATCTCGCGCGTGCAACTGGAGACAGCAAGACTCAGATCGGTAAGGTTGCGAAGGGACAAAGTACGCCTTCAGTCGCTTTTGCAAAGCGTCTCGCCAAGGCTTTAGAGTGTTCGCTTGATGAACTCTGCGGACTGATGCAACACGCCAATTCATGAAAAGTTATAAATTCGTTACTCCTGCCCTTGCAGTCTGAGTAACGAATAGTTTACCGTTTCGCCCGTCAGGAATTGACGGGATGAGCAGGCCCACCGCAAAAGCGGCCGACCTAATCGAAAGCCCGCTGATTCTTGACAGGATCAGCGGGCTTTTTTCGTTGGGTTTGAGAGACGCAACGAACTGGTGAATTCCTGAGACCAGTGCGACGGGCTTCGCTGATCTGTGCTCGGCCGTGGTCGGACTGCCAACCAGTGCGTAAAAGCGAGTGTTGGCAGGAGAGGTTCAATTCCCTAACCGGGCTCTGTTCTGAAACGGCTTCACTGCGTGGGTGAAGTTAGCTGAGCGGCTTTTTGAGACTTGAGCTGTTCAGTCTGGCCGGGGGTTGGACCTCTGAGAGCGATGATGCTTCCGTGCCGTCGCTTTTGGCTTCTCTGTTCGATTCGGAGCCCGGCCATTGTTTTCGGGGAGTAGAGCAGTCTGGCAGCTCGCAAGGCTCATAACCTTGAGGTCGATGGTTCAAATCCATCCTCCCCCATTTTTCAACCAGGACTGCAGGTGATCGGATAAGAGCAGCAGCCCGGCCTCGCCGCCGTATGAATCCTCCGGTCGATGAAATTGTTGTAAGTCCGCCTAAGACGACATGCGGCGAAGTGAATGCAACTAGAGTTCAGTGCGGTGTCAGGCACTTCGCTGAGACTGACAAACCGTCGATGAAGCTTCGAAAAATCCCGGGGTGTAGGCAACAGCCTGTTTCTGTTTCTGTGTACTCGGAGCCGTAGATTGAGCTGCTAAATCTTGCAGCCCAAAACGAGACATCAGGTAGGTCGTCTGAGCGTTTGTCGGTATCGCAAACCGTCAACTTTCTCGAACGGACCTGAGTGAGTCACGGAGTTTTCTGCGATGAAAGAGTCTTCGCATCAGCGGATGTGGAATGATTGGACCGGAGGCCGGGGATACCCTGCTTTTTTTCGGAATGTCTGTTCAGTCTCAAATCGTCATGACTGGACCATCTGTTCTGACCGAACGTGTCAGTGCAGGATTGTGGATATCCTATGGGGGAGATGCTCCCCACTCCGAAAAGTACGAGCCAGGGTGGACGTGATTTTCTCACACCCCTTCGGAGACCATCAACATGAGCACTGCGATTCGGGCACGCCGACAAACGGACGAGCCTCGCATGATCATTCCATTCCGTCAACACGGATCGGCGTTCGAATCTCGATCGTTTTTCGACGACGCCCAAACCCCACCACCGGAACGCGATCAGTCGCGCCTGACGCTGGTCGACTTTTATCACGATCGCATTGCGGATATGCGTCGGGAAAATCTGGCGGCACGAACTGTCGATTCCGATCTGGCTGCCGTCCATGCCTGGAAGCAATACAGCGACAACATCGATCTGATGTCGCTTCGGTGGGACAACAAAACGCAGAAGGTCGAGTCCCTCAGAATCCTGCGATCGCAACTGCAGTTGTTCGTTCGAAATCAGCTCAGTCGTGGCGGCATCAGCAAGGTGTCGATCAATACTCAGCTACGCCATCTGAGATTGATCTTCCGCATCATGGCAGATCCGATCGAACACGGACTGATCGATGCCGTTCCAGATCTCGGGAGAGCGTTCACAGGGACAAAATCGAACTGGCAACTGAAGGAAACGCGACTTCCGCCGAGAGACACAATCACTGGCGACGAAATGACTCGCCTGTTTCATGCCACAGAAGCGAGCGACGATCCGCATTTGTGGAAAGTGATCCTGCTGATTCTTTGGTCCTATGGAGCCCGGACGGAGGACACGTTCTTTCGGCTCGATTGGTTCCTTGTGAATCTGCAGAAAAACGTGATGCAATTCACGGCGAACAAAACGAGCAAGCTGCAAGGCGTTCCGTTGACTCCGCTGATAGTGCGAGCGCTGCAGAGTCTGCCGAGCTATCAGGCCCGTTCAACGGTCAAAGAGGTCACTCAACAGAACGGCCAGCGTGCACGACAGGTCGGGAAATCGCTGTCCGCAGAGCTGAAGAATCCGATCTTCGGAAAGATTCCGAAGGGAAACTGGTCTCGCCGAGAGAAATGGAAGAAGGGTTATTA
>JANPHT010000410.1:0-6046 GCA_031424595.1 Planctomycetota bacterium | reverse complement strand
CTGATGACGTTGTACCAGTCCGCTCAGGAAGACAATGCTGAGGCGGCCACAGCAGAGACAGATCATTCGGCAGCTCCGGTGGTCGCTCCTCCAGTTGAAGGGACAGAACAGCCTGAGGGTTCTCCTATCGACCCGAATATGACAGATGCTTCAGGGAATTCTCCCCCGACAGCACCAACGGCTGACGGCGCCACTGCGACCACAGATGCAGCGTCTACGCCGGCCGCCACAACCACACCGACAGAAACACCGCCGACAGCAGATGGTACAACAGCGGAACCAACAACAGCGGAACCGTCCACTGAGGCAGCAACGGTTCCGGCTTTGGAAGGGACTTCACCTGAATCATCCGCACCTGCGGTACCTGACAGCTCACCATCACCGGTTCCAGAAAACGAACCTGCACCCGGCAGTCCCGCAGCACCAGGAAATTAAGATAGTTCCATCAGTATTGTTGATGACATTCTTTGTTGAGAGTTCATTGAATCATTGAGGAGATCTGCAATGGCTAAAAAAGGTTTGGATTTCAAAGCTCTATTACTTAATCATGGTGAAAAATTCGGAGCGGCCGTGGTTGGCTTGCTGGCGGTCACGGGATTGGCAACCGCCAACTGGAGTGGATGCAGTCGACTTGAAGCAGAGCTGAAAGATGCCGCGACCAAAACTCGCGATGCCTGGAACTCTCCCGCGAATATTCTGCCCGAAGAAAAGAAGGCACTTTTTGCCGCGACTCCGGATGTCGAGGCTTTGGCACAGAGAATGGCCTCGCCAAACGAAGACATTGAAAAGTTCACGACGGTGCGGCATTGGAACGAGCCAATCAACCAAGTTCGTGAAAAACTTGGAGCCGTTGTCGTTCTTCCTCCAGAGTCCCCGGAATCCACTCTTGTGTCCTTTACTCTGGTGGAAAAAGACGACGAGGCAGAGACCGAAGAAACGACCAGTGAGACTGAAATGACGGATGACAAAAAACCGGCAGAAGATCAGGAACTCGCTGATCTCTTCGGCAAGAATAATTCGGCTGGTGCTCTGCCTGGCGGAGTTGCTGGCTTACCCGGGGAAGAGTTGCTCACAGGGGGAGTTGGGACACCAGGGGTTGGCAATTCTTCTGGAATTGGCGGATATTCGGGTGCTGCTGGATCAGGAATCGCAAGCATGGCCGGGGAAGGAACGAGAGGATCAGGGATGATGGGGGCAGGGATGCTGGGGGCCGGAATGGCGGGGTCCGGAATGATGGACAGCCTCGATGGCTATGGCGGTGCAGGATACGGTGGCATGGAGTTTGGAACCGGTGCTTCTGTAGAGAAAAAGGTTCGCTCCTGTGCGGGAATTTCAGTCCGGTGTGTATTCGATCTCTATCGACAAACCAACATGCTGGCCGAAGCACTGCATCTTCCTCCCCAGGAAGTCAGCCAGCGGTATATTGACTTTGTGAACCTTGAGATCCAACGCAAAGCCGCTGTTTCCGGCCCGGATCAATGGGTCGGCGAATGGGAAGATCTGCCGCTTAAAGATATCGCCGAAATCCTTGAGCAATCCGCGTATTTCGATCGCGACATTGTGAACCCTTCCGTAGTTCGAAGCGAAATCACAATGCCACTGCCCAGCCGAGCCGCAGGAAACTGGACAGCAGCCAATGCATCACATAAGCGACTCGAGAAATTTGAACTGTCTGAAGAAGAAAAGGACCTGATCGACAAACATCAGGCCAAACTGCTGGAGGAAGCCAATAAGTTGAAAGCCATGCTTCCGCCAGCACAGGCAAAGAGCGAAGGCTTCAGAAAATACACTCTCGCCTCGCAGGACCTTGGGATGGTCATGGGTGGAAATACCACCAGCATGTCGGGAGAGATCTTCTCTGATTATCAGGAAGATATCGCAGCCGGGGATGGTGAAGCCGCGAAGAAAAAGGATCCTCGCTTTAAGTCAGAAAAGGACTTAGAGAAATTTCTGAACGACACACTGGTAGCTAACAGACTGTTGCTGGTGCGATTCATGGATTTCACATGCGATCGGGGCAATGCTTATCAGTATCGCGTCCGCCTTGAAATGAGAAATCCAAATTTCAACGTTCCTGTTGACGAGTTAGAACAGCCAGAATTGGCCTCCCAGCGAACCGTTTTCTCAGATTGGAGTGCGCCGACGGCCCCGGTCTTTGTGCCGGGTGCTTATCGATACTACACGCAAAAAGTCGAATCCAAACCTCGCTCAGAAGAACTTGCTCATTTGAGCATGCTCTACCAGCACGAAACTGCCGGAACGCCGGTAATGGCCAGCCTGCGGGTCCCTGTCGGAGTACGAATCGGGGGTAAACAAATCCTCGAAGTTGTCGATTTGGGTAAGAGTAAGTTGGAGAGTCAGGAAGTGGAACTTCGGTCGCAGGACTTCCTGGCAGGTGTCGCAGAAGCTCCACGCATCACACCTTCGGATTTCCCGGAACTGAAAGATGTTCTTAAATCGACACAACGGACACGGCCAATTCCGGACCGAATCACGGTAGTTGACTCCACAGGTGCCATTGTGTCGCGATTTGTTGGTGACAAAGTTGCTTCTGGCGAAAAAATGATTTCCGAAAGCGATGATATGGCCTTGGCAAAATACGTGCTTGACCAATATGCCCACCTGCGGCCTCAGGAAGTTTCCGCCGACGTTGCCAATAGCCCCTATGGAGAAGCTGGGTCTGATTCCGCGTCTATGGGAATGGCTTCTATGCCCGGCATGGGCGGTGGAATGGGGTCTGAGTACGGTGGTGCGGCAGGACGCAGCAGCGCTTTGGGAAACAGTGGCGGCAAGAGATCGCGGAAGGGTAAAGGCGGTTCATCAGCGCCCGCTTCAAACCCCAACCGCTAACGGCATTTGGCCGTTAAGTCATTGGGATCGAAGCCCAGTCGCTCTCAGGGCTGCATTGATGTCACATCAATGCAGCCCTTTTTTATTCCGACAAGAATCAGTCCGCAGCGTAGAAAACACAGGATAGGTACGTAAGATACATCAAACAGGAGCTTTGCTGAATTTCGTCTGAAGCTTCCAAAATCCCCTGAACAACTGAAGTAAAGCGACAATCATGAAGAACAAGAAGAAAAAGAATAAGACCAGTGAAGAGCAGGGTTTGCTGATTGGCCCGGACTCTGCTGCCGGAGCAGTAGCTCGTGTCACGGAGATAATCGCGTCGTCTCCCACAAGTTTTGCAGACGCCGTTTCCGTTGGCGTGGCACGAGCTTGTAAGACGCTCCAAAATGTCACAGGAGCATGGATTCAGGATCAAAAAGTCGACATTCAGGACGGCCAGATTACTGCGTACCGAGTCAATTTGAAGGTCACTTTTATTCTTAAAGACTGACGTGACCGGCAATGCGCGAACGGAGTTTTCAATCCTTATACCCTGAAAATCTTCCCCGGGCTGATCGCTTGGATTTGTACGTGCACGCGACGGTCCGTTGGCACCCCGAGACAGCTCGGCAGAGGAGCCTTTATTTCCCGGCTGACCTGTCGCGCGCGACGGGCAGGAGAAACTGAGCCAGCAGAAAGATGATAAGCGGCGCAATCCAGAGAATACGTGCGGTGTGAAGTACCCAACCGGGCAACGAGGTGAGCTGAGCAATAACCAGATACGCCACCATTCCAAACATAATGAACGTCAGGACGCCGCACCCCATGGCTGTCATCTGGCTCTTAAACACTCCACGTTCGCTTCCCGTGTCGAAGTGAACGTCGACGGTTCTTCGACGTTTGAGCGACTTCTTTACGGCTTCTGCGAGTTCCAGTGTCGTCGAAAACGACTCCATCCACGCTGCACATCGTTGTGGGTTCCGGCATAAAAATTCAATCCGCGACAAAACAGGTGCATGAAGGGGCGTGGGAAACTGCTGCGAAACAGCGTCCCTGCTCAGCACACATAGAGCCCCCTCCGTAGACTTCGAAAGTGAAGATGGCCTCAGCACAAGGGTCGCCGGAGGTTCCTGCTTGTCCGCACTGGATTGTGAATTCAGGGTGATCAATAAGGACAGCAGGCTCCCATCAGGCGCCAACGACTCAAGGGCAGTCACCTGAGCATAATCGAATCCGCTCGCCGCAAGGACATCGAGCCCTTTTAGGATTTGACGGGGCCGAGATTCTAAGTCCAGGGCTTCAACAGTTAACTCAGACGTCAATTGAAGGATGTCATCTCGCTCAAGACTCAGAACGTGTTGGTCAACATGCAGATCACTGAGAAAAAAACGGCCGATCAATGGAATGATGGCATGTCGAGATTCATCAAGTATCAAATGCAGTTCAAAGGACAATGCCGGCGAGCAATTTACCGGAGGCACAACAATTACGTGTTTTTCCGACTGCGAAGCGGATCGACTAAGTCGCAGAATCTCTTCCGGATCTTCGAATGCGACGATCACAGCTTCTACGGATCCATCCAGAAAAGCGTCTTCGGCCGCCGCGACCAGCCGCATCGGAAGTTGTCGCTCAGTAACGGCGACCGCCAACGGCCCCGATATCGCTCCGCACACCAACGCATGCTGTGTCGAACCCGCGAGTTCCAGCAGCAAGCCTATTGCACGATTACTGTCCCCGATCACACTGAATTTCATCGAACACTCTTGCGTTGACATCCTGCAAAAAATCCCATCAACAATCAGGGAGTTTAGACCGTACCGTGCATTGGTCGAGTGATCTGCCTGACGAATAACACCGTTCCCAATGTCGGGCTCGCGCAGTCAAAGGAGCTAAAGCGAGGAATTTGTCTGCCGAGAAGATCAACAGACGCGACTGGCGGTGTTAAAATCCATCCCGCGAGGCATGATCCAATTCGGCATTTTCCCTTCCGCCTATTCTGACTCGGTTCAGCTTATGAATATTCCAGCCCCATTGGTGGGTGTCGTGATGGGAAGTCGTTCTGACTGGGAAACCATGTCAGCGGCAGCAGAGGCCCTTCGGCAGTTTGGCATCGCTTTTGAATGCAAAGTTGTTTCCGCCCATAGAACGCCGCTCTGGATGGCTGAATATGCAAATCAGGCAGAAACTCGCGGCCTGAAAGTTATCATCGCCGGAGCCGGCGGAGCGGCCCACCTTCCTGGCATGATCGCCGCCCAGACTGTCCTGCCTGTGCTGGGGGTCCCCGTACAAAGCAAAGCACTGAATGGGCTGGACTCACTTCTTTCGATTGTCCAGATGCCTGGAGGTATTCCGGTCGGAACACTCGCAATCGGCGCTGCGGGGGCTCGAAATGCCGGACTTCTTGCGGTCCGAATTCTGGCGACAACTGATCCGTCATTAACACAGCAGTTGCATCAGTTTCATAAAGAACAGACGGAATCTGTCCTGAAAGATGCTGACCTTTCACTTCCGTAATCGTTTGTTTTGAGCTCAGTCACATTCGGAACGGGAATGGCGTAAAAGTGTCCTTGTGAGTCGTATTTAATCCACTCAAAAAGATTCATTTGCAGAACAATGTCCAGAACTTTTCGCGTCTTAGGCCCCGGTTCAACTCTCGGCATGCTTGGCGGGGGGCAGCTTGGGCGCATGTTCGCGCTGGCTGCTCGACGAAGCGGTTACCGTATCGTCATGTTGGGCGATCCGCCGGATTCTCCTGCCGGACAAGTCAGCGATCTGAGCCTCAACGCTGGATTCTCTGATGAAGACGCCTTGCTTCAATTCGCAAAGAAAGTCGACGTCGTCACTTATGAACAGGAAAACATTCCGGTCGCGACCGTTGAGTTCCTGACACAGCACGTACCTGTGTATCCTGGTGCCGAATTGTTACGAGCGTCGCAGCATCGATTGCTGGAAAAGATATCGCTACGAAACATCGGGATTCCTACTGCTGATTTTACGAGTGTACGATCCGCAGAAGAACTCAGAAAAGCCGTCGATGCGTTTGGCGGAGACGCTATACTCAAGACGGTAACACTTGGATACGACGGAAAAGGACAGGCGCGAATTCGATCGAACGATGATCTGACAGAAATCTGGAATCGATTTTCTGTGCAGGAGGCCATCGTGGAGAAGATTGTCGATTTCTCGTTTGAGCTTTCGATTGTTGCATCGCGTTTCT
>JANPHT010000409.1:0-2017 GCA_031424595.1 Planctomycetota bacterium | reverse complement strand
TGCCAACGGGCCGTTTTGCTATCCTGATGGCATTTCTTCTGATGCAGGCAATGCTGGGTGACCTGCTGCTGTTGCCCGCGTTGCTGCTTTCACCAGCCGGACGACTATTCGAGCCTGAGCGTCAAAGTTCAAAGCAACAAGGTGAGAATCTCTGAACGGCCAGTTCGTCTTCCCCCAAAAGCCTCACGACGATGGCCTTTGTAAACGCCGGATTGCCATCCGTTTCAAATCAGCCGCTTGACTGAGTCAACCAGCTTTTCAATATCGGACAGGGTTGTGTAAAGATGCGACGAGACTCTGAGAAATCGCCGACTGTTCCATGAACCCATCAATAATTCGATGCCGTATTGGTCGCGTAATGCCAGTTGCATTGTGTCCGGGTGACCGTGATAGCCAGGTTTCCAGCCATTTGTCTGCGGCAATTCCACAGCCACCATGCTGACGAAATCCGTATCTGACGGAGTACAGAAGGTGCCGGATCCGGGAATCGTCAATAACCCCTGACGTGCATAGGCGACCATCGAGTGGGCATGAGATCGAAACTCAGACAGTCGCGCTGTGTCAAAGAATTCGATCGCGTCACCAATTGCCAATAATGGCGCAGGGTCGCGAGTACCCAACCAGTTCGTGCGATCTTTCCACGACGCGTCTCGTCCGGCAATGCTTCCTCCCCAACTCACAACCGGACATTTTATCGACGACATGTGCTTTGGATGAACCCAGAGGAAGCCGCTTCCAAACGGTGCACACAGCCATTTATGACAACTTGCACAATAAAAGTCGCAACCCAGATCGTTCAGGTTCACGTCGAGCATAGCGATCGCGTGGGGACCATCGACACAGACTGGAATTTTATGGCGGCTCGCCATCTGGCAGATTGCCTTAATTGGCAGAACACAGGCCGTGGCAGATGTCACATGGCTCACGACAATCAATCGCGTCTTCTTCGTAATTGCCGCTTCAATGGCTTCGACGGTCCCGGCGTCTTGCGGTGGAAAGGGCAAGATAGCCGTCATGATTCTGGCTCCGGAATCTCGACATTTCGCCTGCCAGATGTTTCTGACAGCACCGTATTCGTGATCTGTCAGCAAAATCTCGTCGCCGGTGTGCAGAGTCAGGCTGGAGGCAACGACATTCATGGCCATTGTTGCGTTGTCGAGCAGTGCGATACGATCCCCTTGTGTTCCGAGGAATCTCGCGAGGACCCCGGCTACGCGGTCCAGTTCCAATTCCATTTCCTGACAAAAGAAACGCATTGGCTGTCGTTCCAGTCGATCACTCCAGCGGGCTCGTGCTTGTTGAACGGGAAGCGGAGATGGACCGAAGGAGCCGTGGTTGAGGTAGGTACAGTCCGGATCGAGTTTCCAGAACGAGCCAAGGGAGTGCGAAGGGTTCATTGAGCCAAGACTTCCAGATCAACGCGAAGAGGCGGAGTTGCTTTCGGAAGACTATAGTCGCAGTTTGATCTTCACACAAAGTGACAAGGCGCGATAATCGCCTCTCGGGTTGTGCCTCCGAGGACTGCGGACGAGTGGCGTTTCATTACCAACGTCGTCGGCATGCTACAAGAAAACCCAGGCCAAGACTTAGCAGTGTCAAAATCGTTGCAGTGCAACCCGTGCCAAAAGATCCAGGTCGATAGACCCAGCGTACGATGTGTTGACCGGAAGTCACGCTCACGAAACGGCCAAATCCCGATTGGGAATTGGGTTCCACGGGATGGGAGTCAACCTGCACTTCCCAGCCTGGAAACATCAACTCACAAACACCGACATCGGCCATTTGATTCAATTCGATCTCGAACTCGATGTCCGTGGGATGCCTGTGTCGGATGATAATGTTAGTCAGAGCATCCGCAGGAATTGTTGAAATGCGAGGCTTTGGTTCACGAAGGCGGTACAAGTAGCAATCGGCGTTGCCTCGCCCCCAGACACGGTTCAAAAATGCATCCGGACCGGACGCCACAAGTTCGCAAGCGGGTGACAAGGACTGCACGGGATCCGTGGTCAGAATATGA
>JANPHT010000408.1:0-19988 GCA_031424595.1 Planctomycetota bacterium | reverse complement strand
GCCAGAACAGGCTTTGGGAGCCTCGATCCGTTTCGTTGCTCGGCATTGTGGCCGCCTATGCTCTGGGTGCGATTGTGAGAAACATCGGTTCCTGGTTTGGTCGAGGAACTCGACCACCGACCAAAGCCGGATGGGGAGACTTCAAGGCCATTGTTGTGCTTCTGGCGATGGCCGTTGCGGGCGTCCCCGAATTGTTGTCGATGCCCGATTTACTGCCCCCGATGACTCATAAAATTTCACTCGGCCTGATGTTGTTTTACTTCGGCTCACGATGACGACTTAAGAAACACGACTCGAGGTTGCAGCATTCCTGCCGGCGTGACTTCCGACAAGGCAAGCAGTTCCGCAAAACCGCCACGCGTCAAAGCGACAACCTGACCCGGAGTGAATGTCTGATCGGGACGAGTTCGTGCCGATTCGAGCTTTATCAGTCTGCCACAAAGCAAGTTTGTGACATCGTCGGCCAAGCAGTCAAACTTCGCCAAATGATCGACAATTCTGATCGCAGGGCACAGACACTGTTCAAGGTTTTCCAGCGTCAGATCGTCAATCATGAGAGCGTCTGCAAGATCGAAGCCCGCAACACGAGTCCTTTCGAGGCGGCTCATCAAACCACCGCAGTTCAATTGCTTCCCCAGGTCGCGTGCAATTGATCGAATGTAGGTCCCCGAGCCACAGTGGATCTCAAGTTCAACGTGGGGCCACTCGTAGTTGACAACCTGAATCGAATGGATTTCTATCTGCTTTGCGTTGAGTGTCATCTCTTCGCCCTGCCGCGCCAGCGTGTAGGCTCGCTGGCCATTCACGTGCACTGCGGAAAAATCCGGCGGAACCTGTGAGATGACACCGGTCATGCTTTGAAGGCATTGGACAATCTGTTCACGAGTAGGTGGATCGCCAACCCGAGGTGTCTCGTCGATTTTTCCCGAACTGTCGTCCGTGTCGCTGGTTTGTCCCAGAGTGAACTCAGCAACGTAAGTCTTGACGCCTTCCTGCAGCATAGAGACCAGTCGTGTCGCCGCCCCGACACAAACCAGCAGCACACCCGTCGCCAGCGGATCCAGAGTCCCCGCGTGCCCAACTTTGGCAGGACGAACGAGTCGCTGTACCTTATTGACAAGATCACGCGAAGTGATGCCCGCCGGCTTATTAAGATTGAGGACTCCGAACGGCTCTTTTTTTTCCGACATAAAATCCGCCGAATCAACATCAACCGGATGAACTTGCTGACGACTCGGAAACGGAACCACCACTGCGATGCTGATGTCGGGCCAGGGCGGCTTCTATGAAGCCTTTGAACAGCGGATGAGCGTTGTGTGGCTGTGACTTGAATTCCGGGTGGTACTGCACAGCAACAAACCAGGGGTGAGATGCCAACTCGACGATCTCCACCAGGCCTCCATCCGGGCTTGTACCGGCCACCTGAAGTCCGGCATCGATGAACTCTTTACGGTATTCCGGATTGAATTCGTAGCGATGTCGATGACGTTCGCTGATCTCACTCTTTCCATAGGCTTCGGCGGTGCGTGTGCCTGGCGTCAGCACACAAGGCTGAGCACCAAGTCGCATGGTGCCGCCCTTGTAGCGGATGCCCTTTTGCCCTTCGAGCAGACAAATGACGGGATGCTGCGTCTCATTCGAGAACTCACTACTGTTCGCATCCGACAGACCTAAGACATTGCGAGCGAACTCAATCACGGCGCATTGCATCCCGAGGCAGATTCCGAAAAACGGAATCTCAAATTCGCGAGCAAACTGAATCGCCTGAATCTTGCCTTCGATGCCTCGCATGCCGAAGCCGCCGGGGATCAAAAGCCCATCAACGCCTTTGAGAAGAATCTCTGGCCCCTGGCGTTCAAGTTCCTCGGCTTCGATACGTTTAACGATGACTTGAGTGGAATGATGAAAGCCGGCGTGGTCGATCGATTCGTAGATCGACTTGTAGGCGTCGCGATGTTCGATGTACTTCCCGACAACAGCGATCGTCACTTCGTTCTTGGGATTTCGAATCCGATGGACCAGGGCCCGGTAGTCGTCCATTTTCAGTGGACCAGCATTCAGTTGCAGCTTCTTACAGATCAACTCATCGAGACCATGTTCAATCAAGCCGATCGGAACTTCGTAGATTGAGAATTCCTTATCCACTTCTTCGATGACGGCCTTCTTTTCGACGTTGCAGAACAAGGCGATCTTGTCGGTGTGCTCAGTACCAATCGGTCGTTCGGTTCGTACGATCAGAATGTCCGGCTGAATGCCGATTTCTCTTAATTGCTGCACACTGTGCTGAGTTGGCTTGGTCTTGGCTTCTCGCGCGGCCTTGAGGTAAGGCACGAGCGTGAGGTGGATGAACATCACGTTCTCTTTGCCAATGTCCAGAGGGATCTGGCGGATGGCCTCCAGAAACGGCAGCCCTTCAATATCGCCGACTGTGCCTCCGAGTTCGGTGATAACAACGTCCACATCGGGAGTCCCCAATGCCAGGATCGACGCTTTAATCTCGTCGGTGATATGCGGCACGACCTGAACAGTGCGTCCGAGGTACTCCCCACGACGTTCTTTTTCAATAACCGACAGATAAATCTGACCAGTCGTGTAGTTGGAATCGCGATTCAGAATCCCGGAGGTGAATCGTTCATAATGGCCCAGATCGAGGTCTGTCTCGGAACCATCGTCCAGAACATAGACCTCACCGTGCTGAAATGGGCTCATGGTTCCCGGATCAACATTGAGATACGGGTCCAGCTTCTGCATGCGGACTTTCAGCCCGCGACGTTCAAGCAGCATGCCAATCGACGCTGACGTCAATCCCTTGCCCAGTGAACTGACAACGCCACCCGTAACAAAGATATGCCGACTCATGTTCGCCCTGCGTTCGTGACCCTGAAAGGAATAAGTGAGTGCGACGACCGTCCGGGACCATCACAGAAATCCGACCGGGCCACAAACATGAATCCCATGCTGAGCACTTCGAGTCAGATTTCTTCTCTCTCAGGACGTGCTTCTTAACTGACAACGCCTGGCTCCTCAATCGAGCCGGTCTCCATTCTGCACCTTCCGGCGGTTTTGATTCGAAACTACGGATTTCGGGACGCAGGAAGGTCAGAATGTCCGGATGAAAATTCGAGAAATTGCCACTTCAGGCTTGTACGCCGCTCATGAAGAAATAGTCATGCCCACTGGTTTCATGGAAAATGAATCTCCCCGGCACCGCTCCGGGTGACCGGTCTTTCACTTGCCGAACATCGTGAAGCTCGTGACACTGCGGGGACGTGAGACCACGATATTCGTCCCCACTTTTTCCGAAATCGCTTGTCGTCTCTCAATCCTCAGGGAGCCCACCTCATGCAAAACAACACCACTTCAGATCGTCGAGCGTTTCTCAAGACGACATCTTTCCTGGCTGCCGGGCTGTTCGCCGGGGCATCGACAGCGCGCGGTGCGTCTTACTTTGACAAGCTGCGAATCGCCGTCATCGGATGTGGAGGTCGCGGCGGCGGAAATCTGCAGTCCGTTTCCTCTGAGCATATTTCCGCACTCTGCGACGTGAACGCGAATAATCTGAATCGTGCGGTGGAGCAGCATAGTCAGGCCCGCAAAGAAACGGACTTCCGACGCATCTTTGACCATTCCAATGAATTCGATGCTGTGGTGGTCAGTACCTGTGAACATACTCACGCCTTCGCAACGCTTCCCGCTTTGCAACTGGGTAAGCATGTCTATTGCGAAAAGCCCCTGACTCACAATATCTATGAGGCTCGAATCATTCGCGAAGCCGCAGCCTCGGCTGGTGTGGCAACACAGATGGGCACTCAGATTCATGCGGAAAACAATTACCGCCGAGTCGTCGAACTGATTCAGACTGGTGCGATCGGAAATGTCTCCGAATGTCATGTCTGGGTTGGACGATCGTGGGGACTTCAGTCGGAAGAAGAAGCAAAGAAGCATGGTGATATTGTGTTTGTTCAGGATCGCCCGGCGACTGCGGATCCGATTCCTGCGGAACTCAATTGGGATCTCTGGCTTGGCCCTGCCATGGAGCGGCCATACAACAACGTCTATTTCCCAGGTCCGAAGTGGTACCGCTGGTGGGACTTTGGAAACGGAACGATGTCAGATCTTGGCAGCCACTGGGTTGACCTTCCCTTCTGGGCTCTCAAGCTCAAAGCCCCCAGCACCATCGAAGCCTTCGGTCCGCCGGCTCATAAAGAACTGGCCCCCGCATCGATGCACGTTCGTTATGAATACGAAGCCGATGGCAATCAACCCAAAGTCGCGCTGACCTGGTATCAGGGGACCCATAAGCCCGAGATTCTGTCGTCCGGAAACATTCCTGCGTGGGACAGCGGTGTACTATTTATTGGCGACAAGGGCATGTTGCTGTCAGATTACAGTAAGAATTTGCTTCTGCCGGAGGACTCCTTCAAGGACTTCAAGCGTCCTGATCCGTTTATCCCGGATTCGAAAGGCCATCATCAGGAATGGATCAACGCCTGCAAAACGGGCGACCCGACAACGTGCAATTTTGAGTACGCAGGCTGGCTGACAGAAGCCAACCATCTGGGCAACGTGGCTTATCGAGTTGGCAAGAAGCTGACCTGGGACGCGGCCGCGATGAAGGCCACGAACGCTCCGGAAGCCGATCCGTTCATCAAGCGGCAATATCGCAAAGGCTGGGAACTTATTTAGACCTTACCGCATCGTCGGTGGCTTCTGTCGTTCCGATCGCGAATGTCCCTCGCAGCATGGCATCAGGAATGAGAGGCCCAGAGTTCCAGCCACCCAGCGATGGAATCACCAGAACCTGAAACAATAAAGACAATTCCAGTCGAGCACGCTATTGTACGCTTCGCAGTAAGGAATCCCGAGCGATATCGCGACGCAGCATATTCACTCTCGCCGCATACTGCTGACGTTCAGCGGTCGCCTGGATGCGGCTGAGTTGAGCCGTAAAATCCGAGTGTACTTCGTGATTCGCATCGGCCTCACGCCGCAGGGCATTGGCCAGCCATGGACCATACTGGGCCACCAAAGTGTCCTCGGCACAGGCAAATAACTCAGCCGACCCGGGATCGCCCTGCCGCGCACTGCGTCCTATCAACTGACGATCCATTCTGCCGGAGGTCTGACATTCGGTCACGATGACATGCAGCCCACCACGCTGACGGACGTCGTCGTGCAGAGTAATGTCTGTCCCACGCCCTGCCAGATTTGTGGCAATGGTAATCGCTGCGGGCTGACCAGCCACGCTGATGATTTCGGCCTCGTCCGCATTCTGCATTCCGTTGAGCAGTTGAAATGAAATGCCCCGGGACTTTAATGCCGCCGCCAGATTTTCACTGTCGGAAATCGAGCGAGTGCCTATCAGCACTGCGCGTCCGGAATCGCGGCACTGCGCAGCGGCTTCGATAATCGCCGCGTTCCTGGCCTGAGCGTTCGAAAAAAAACGAGTCGCATAGACGATTCTTTTTGAGGGAACTCGCAGGGGAATCTCTTCGACATCCAGATTGTAGACATCGTGCAGTTCTCGCTCACAACCGACAGCGGTTCCCGTCATTCCCGAAAGATGTTCGTACAGACGAAAGTATCGTTGGCGAGTCACCTGCGCGACGGAATACTTTTCCGCGGTAATTTTTATGTTCTCCGAGGCTTCAATGGCCTGATGCAGTCCATCCTGCCACGAGCGGTCTTCAAAGATTCGACCGGTTGTCTCATCGACAATCCGAACTTCATTATTCTGAATCACATAGTGGACATCGCGACGAAACAAATACCGCGCTCGCAAAGCCTGCTGAACATACTCCGTCCACGGTCGTACAAGCTGCAGAACCGGGGTCGCGACATCCGCCGCATGACTCCGCTGAACGCCCGCATTGGTGAGCGCAATCCTGCCTGTCGCAGCATCCAGTACGAACTCTTCATCAATTCTCAGTAGTTCGCTGAGAGCCTTCGCGGTCAAGTGCGCATCAGCATCGGGCGCACGATCGTTGGACCCAAAACTCAGTACCAATGGGGAACTTGCGTCATCAATCAGCACACTGTCTGCTTCATCGATGAGAGCGTATGCCAGACCTCTTTGCATGGTCACCCGTTTTGCAGAGGCTGAAGAATCCAGTTGCTTCAGCAGGCGTTCTCCAAGGCGTTCCTGAGCCTGCTGGCGCAAAGTCAGTTGGTCTCGCAGGTAATCAAATCCAAATTCATGCCCCGTCCCATAGGTGATATCGGCATCGTAAGCCGGAGTTTTCTGAACGGCATCGACTCGTTCCGGGAGCAATTCCACAGTAAGCCCAAGAGCCTCAGCGACCACTTTGGCCAGCTTCTGATCTCGTTCGGCCAGATAGGTGTTTGGCGTGATGACGTGAACGCCTCGGCCAGCCATTGCCAAATGTAATGCGGCCGTCAGTGCTACGAAAGTTTTGCCTTCGCCCGTCTGCATCTGAGCGATACACCGCCCCGACATCGCCATTGCGGCCAGCAGTTGTACGTCGTACAGCCGAATTCCGCGAGTTCGCCGCAGCGCTTCGCACGCGAGGGCCAGACCGGCGACAAGGATGTGGGGATCCGAGGGCGTGCTGCCTCGAGCCAGATCCTTGCGAACCTCAATGACCTCGGCAATCAGTTCTGAGGCTGTCGCCGACTCAAGCGAATCCGCCAGATTGCGAATGTGGGGGATGAGTTCTGCGGAATTCGCAGTGGCAAGCTTCATCGTCGTCAGTGTCCTCGTGGATCGCCGGACATTTTCTGAAGATCACTCATTCGGACTCGTTCCCGAATGAGTGTCCACCCATCTTGCCTTTCGGCCTGACTGGGGCGCTCACAGCAGTTCGAGAACGCTCTTGCAGAGGCTGACGCAGTGCGGTCACGCTTGCGGATACGGATGCGGAATCTGATACCGAGCTGCTTCGCGCGGCACGGCCTGCAGTCTGCGTTGTCTTTTCTTCCGCATCGATCGCCGCCTGGTCAGCGCGAGTCGCCATCCAGCTGGATTCCTCGTTCTCCAGTTCCGGAGCATCGTGGCGAGATCGCAGCATCGTCCCGGTGGCGCGGCGGAGCTGAATGATCGACAACGCGTAATTTGTCTGAGCCTGAGCGAACGCGGCTTCTTCGTCCGCCAGACGTTCGTATCCATCCAGAAGATCTTCCAGCAGAAGGATTGACGATTCCTCAACCATCGGCAACACGTCGAATCGATCCTGCAAGTAGCTGACTTCGTTCTGGGCGGCCGTCATTGCCTGAAACTTGCCCAGTAACTCCCGCCAGGCGGTTTCGACTTCGCGATTCGATATTTCCACTTCGGTCAGCGAGGTTTCGACCGTCGCGCGAAAGCTGTTAATCGCTCGCTTCAGTTCCCATTGACGTTGTTCAACCCTGGCTTTGGCCGCACGATTTCCGAGCGGCACTTCGAACTCCATTCCGACGGTATACCCCGGCCTTCCCTGCGTGAATTGATTATTGAAGGAGTCAGCCAACTGAGCCTGGTTCTGAAGGCCAGCGACGTAAGAGCTGACAATAAAATCGAGCTTGGGAAGCATTTCGCTCTTGCTCACACCCATGCGCACGCCTGATGCTCGCATCTGACGAATCGCGAACGAAATGTCAGGACGATTCACCAAAGCATCCTGCAGAGAATCACGAAGCGATGTGGGCGACTGCAGCATGCTCGGCGTTTCCGTCGGAGTAAACTCCACCGGCCCGCCGTTCAGCATTTCCGGATCGTTCACGAGAAGTCGCAACTGTGACTCAGAGTTTCGGATATCCGTCACGGCCCGCTGCATACGCGACTCAGCTCGGGCCACGGACGCTCGGGCTCGAAGAATTTGACGAGGAATCGTGTCAACCTGATTTCGTCCTTCGAGCGTCTCAAGGACCTTTTGAGCCGAAGCCAGGAGCTTCTTGCGCTGCAGGAATTCGGCTCGAGCACGGTAGAGTTTCCAGTACGCTTCTGCCACAGAAAACAGGTGCTTCTGCAGCTCTTCAATGGTTTCGTCACCGGAGGAGTTCGCCCCGATGCGAGCCAGAATAATCTGATTCTGGTTGTACACCGTGCCCGAGCGGCTCATCAGCGGCTGTCGGAAACTCAGCTCCAGCCGCGATGTCGACTGTGGATTGGGAAGCAGAAAACGCGAGTTGTTACCCTGATATCCGAACTGCTGAGCCAGTTTGACTTCGCCGCCCGTCGAGGTGCGTCGCTTAACACCACCCGATGAAGTCGTGTGGTGATCGGTGAAGCGATTGTCATTATTACCCGTTGTCAGAGTATTGCCGATGGGATCATTCAGGTCGTCGTATTTCGCATCCAGAAACGCTCGCCAGTCGAAAGCGGCTTCTTCCTGTTTGACCACTCGCTGCTGAACTTCCGGGTCGGCCTGCAAAACCTGAACCTGAGGCGAATAGACCAGCGCCTGCTGAACCAGCGAGGTCACATCAATGGCCATCGTTCGCGGAGCTATGCCGGTGCCCTGCTGAACGGGCCCGTCCCACCACGCTGTAAAGTCCAACGGCATCATGATGGACGGCGCGGGAGTTGGCGAATACTCAGCTCCCTGTGGAGCCTTATCGGTACGCCCCATGTACGGTCCAATCCATTGTGGAGCGTCCGCTTCTACGGTCGCTCGAAATCCAGACGTCCCCGGAGCTGGGCCTTGCTTGATTCGCCGAGGAGTGCTGCGCTGAGCCGGCGACTGTCGGGTCACTCCCGATGCCGAATGTGAGTTAGAACGCAGCGTGTCAGCGCCAACTTGAGATTCTTGCGAACCGAAGAGTGGCGACCCATCCTTAGCGCCTCCGCTTGTGTCGTGCGACGGGATCGAACTGGGAAACGGTACTTGCGGATCTGAAGAATCCGTGGACAAACCATCAACATTCTGTTCGAACACAAAGGGCGCGGCGGGCACGGGTGTGCCGGGCTGATGTACTTCCTGCTGTTGAGGAACTATCAGATCAGGAGGATCCAGGGGCTGGTCTGGTTCCGCAGACTCCTGAAATCCCACTGGTCGAGTCGGATGGCTCACCTGCGATGCTGCAGGCCGAGGGGCCAGCAGCCCCGACTGAGAATAGCCGGCATGCGGCAGTGCAGCCACGCCTGAGGCTCGCACGTAGTTGTAGCTTGTCGATGGTGCGCTGGGTGCAGGAGTCTTAGTGATCTCACGGGCGCCATTTGAAGGGGAATTCTCTGTCACTGGTCCGTAAGTCTGATGCGACGACATGAACACTGGCGTTTGCAACCTGCCACGCTGCCCTGAGGAATCATCCTGATTCGTGCGTCCTGTTCGCATCGGGGCCGTGGAATTATTTCGTGGAGGCAAGTTTCTTCGAAAAGGAACAGATGCATTGGATACATCTTTGCCTCGAGGTATCACTTCGATTGATGACGGTGCGGAAGTTACCGCAGCGGATCGGTCAGCAGCCGTTGTGTAGATTGGCGATTGTGCTGCAGTCAGCCACGTCCCCGACGGAATCAGGGTCGCAGCTGTCAGAGCGGAAATGGCCGAAGAAGCAAGGATCGACATTCCTCGCCGTTCCTTCAAGCACCGGCGAAGCCAGGCCGTCAGCGAACTACGGAGTGAAGTCGCTTCACGCTCATCGGTTTGATTTGAGGCCTGGAACATGGAGTTGATCAGATCCCAATAGAGTCGGAGCCGACTTCCCTTAGTGCAACTTCGCGGTTCCGCTGCTCAAGGGAGGGCCTGTGGTTCCATCGTCACAGTCATGAAAACCCGTCCATAGAAAGTGGGAGCGGAATTCTCGGTTTTTCAGGACAAATCATTACCACCGCATTCGCTTCTCTGTCTTACCGAAACATCCACAGAAAAAATCTCAAGCGGCAGTAATTGCTGGAAGCCATGGATTGCATCAAGTTTGCAGTTTGCATCGGATGCGATGATCAGGCAGGCCTGTTCATTTGCGGAATCACGGACCTAAGCGCCAACTCTGTCGACTGTGATGTAGGTTTAAAAATGCCGTATTGCGCCGGTGACAGGCTGAGCTGCACAGTAAGAAGAGTGTTTTAGTGTCGCAGGCAGCGTTTCCGGATGAAGTCACGGGAATCAGCAACTGAGAAACTCAAATTCAGCTTGTTAGAAGTGATCGAATTCAGACAACGGTAATTCGGAATACAGACATGGTCTTTCGCCGCAGAAAAATCACAGATCGCATCCAGACGGTTGTTGATGAAGTTCTGCATCTCTGGCAGCAGGAATCGCTGAATGCCATTCAGAATTCGCGGCCCTGCGCACTTCAGGCTGCGCGTCTTGAAGAACGAATTCTGATGAGTGCTTCCCCAGTGGCGATCGTGGCCGAAGTCGCGGCGACAGCATTGGAATCGGGAGCATCCCTGTTAGACGCAGGCAGCTCGGAAATGGGATCTGAAGCCGAATCGATTGGGGAAAGCGCGCAGGAAGTCGCCCCAGCGGTCAGCAATGATTTCGGTTCGTCCGCTCCTGACAGTGTCATCAGCGAAGAGTTGCCAAACGATGAGTATTTGGGAAATGCCGATGCGGCTCACGGCCCGGAATTGATCGTCATTGATTACCGAGTTCAGGATGCCGACACACTGCTGGCCAGTCTTCTGGACGGCGATCGCGATGTTCGGCTTCTGCGATTGGCCAGTGATGAAGACGGGCTGACGCAAATCACTGAGAAGCTCGAACGGATCGGCAATGTCTCGACCATTCACTTGCTGACTCACGGTCGCGACGGGGAGATTTTGCTTGGCTCCACACGACTGAACGCAGACACGTTGGTTCAGCATGCTCCGGAACTGCTGGCGTGGCAACATAGTTTGACGGCAAATGCAGATTTGCTGTTGTACGGCTGCGACGTGGCAGAGACCGCCGTGGGCGAAGACTTCGTGGAATCTCTCAGCCGCCTGACTGGTGCCGATGTCGCGGCCAGCACCGATGCAACGGGCAGCCAGCAGTTCGGCGGCGACTGGGAGTTGGAGTATCAGCTCGGGGCTATTGAGACGCAGGTCTTTGGCAGCAGTTTGATCGCCAGTGACTGGAGCGATTTGCTGGGCGTTATCACGGTCAGCACTACGGACGACGTGCTTGACGGGGACACGTCGTCAGTAGCAGCACTGCTTGCGAGCAAAGGATTTGATGGCCTTATTTCCCTGCGAGAAGCGATCATTGCCACCAATAACACGGTGGGGGCGGATTCGATCTTTCTATCGACCGGCGTGTATACACTGTCTCTTGCCGGTCGAGGTGAAGACCTGTCATTGATCGGCGACCTGGACATCCAAGATGGACTCACCATTTCTGGAGCCGGATCGGGACTTTCGATTATTGATGCCAATTCTCTTGATCGTGTGTTTCACGTAAATACAGGAGATCCCGTAACGATCGAAGATGTCACAATTCGTGGTGGCGTCACGCCGGCAAGCAACTGGGGCGGTGGAATACTCATCGATGCGGGATCAACGCTGAACCTGAATCGCGTTATCGTTACAGGGAATAGCACAGGCAGTGGTGCCGGGATCTACAACTACGCAACGTTGAATGCGACCGACACGATCATCAGCAACAACACCGGCAGTAATTGGGGCGGCGGAATCTATAATGATGGCGGCACTATAGTGCTTGAGCGTGTCACAATCAGTGGCAACTTCGCGGCGAAGGATGGAGGTGGCTTCAACAGCGCGGGCAGCGGAGCCAGCGTGTCGCTGACAAACGTCACGATCAGCGGCAATACGGCGACCAATAACGGCGGTGGGATCTGGACCAGTCGGTCGGTGACCGCAACGAATTCAACAATTGCCTTCAATACGGCGACGGCGGGAGATGGCGTCTTTGGACAGGGTGGCCTCGGTGTCGTCACGCTGAAGAACTCGGTGCTGCAAAATCCGACCGGGGTTAATGCGAATAAGGCACTGACTTCGCTGGGCAACAATATTGACAGCGATGGCAGTGCAGGGCTGACTGGACCAACCGACCAAAGCAATATCGACCCAGGCCTCGATGCAACGTTGCAGATCAATGGGGGATTCGTCACGACCCATCGCCTGCTGTCGGGCAGTGCCGCCATCGACATGGGCAGCGCGGTTGCCGCTCCGACCCTGGATGCGCGAAGCTCGGCCCGCGACAGCACTCCTGACATCGGGGCTTATGAAGTTCAGGGACCGCTCGCCAGCCGGTCCGAATCGCTCGTTAACACCACCACCACGAATATACAATCCACATCCTCCCAGTCACGAGGCAGCACACATGCGGTGGCAGCGGCTCGCGACGATAGCCATGTCGTGGTCTGGTCCAGCCAGAACCAGGACGGCAGCGGATGGGGCGTCTATGGTCAGCGGTTCGATGCCGCTGGGGCCAAAGTGGGCGGTGAATTTCTTATCAACCAGACAACAACGAGTGACCAAAAATACGCGACGGTGGCCATGAATGGTCGCGGCGACTTCGTGGTGTCGTGGACGAGCTTCAGTCAGGATGGTTCCGACAACGGCGTCTACGCTCGGCAATACAATGCGGCGGGGACGGCACGTGGTGATGAGTTCCGTGTCAACACCACAACCACGGGAGCTCAGGATTCTCCAGTCGTCGCCATGGCCGCCGATGGGCGATTTCTGATTGTGTGGGAAGGTCAGGGTACTGGTGACACTGACGGCATCTTTGGTCGATGGTATGCAGCCAACGGCACAGCAACAGGGCTGGAAGTTCTGATCAACACGACTACCTCTGGCGTGCAGAGTGAGCCTTCAGTCGCCATGGCACCAGACGGCAGGTCCGTAGTGGTCTGGAGTGATTCCAGTGGCGTGTGGGCACAGCTTTTTGACGCATCCGGCGGTTTCTCGGGGCCAGGTGAAATTCACGTGGAATCAGTTGGCAGTGCAGGATCTTCAGATGTGGAGATGGCGGCCGACGGAAGCTTTGTCGTCGCCTATCGCAAGACGCTTTTTGATCCTGGAATCTACTTCCGCCGGTACGATGACAATGGAACGCTCTTGAGTCCGTTTGCTCAAATCGTGAACTCGACAACTCTCGGCAACCAAACTAATCCATCGATCGCCATGGATGACACTGGCAACTTTGTGATCGTCTGGGAGGGAAATGGAACGGGGGATCCCGACGGTGTTTTCGGACGCAGTTACGCCGCCAACGGCACGGCTTTGAATTATGCCGAATTCCTGATCAATGAAACAATCACGGGCCCGCAGTCGATGAGTTCTGCTGCGATGCTCAACGACGGAAGCTTCGTCGTCGCCTGGTCGGGTCCGGGCGGTGCAGATTCCAGCGGTGTCTACAGTCGGCAGTTCGCCAATTCACCGCCCACGATCACGGCGATTGCGAACCAGACCATTCCGGAAAACGGAACGACCGGCGTGCTGAGCTTTGTGGTGGGTGATGCGGAATCGTCAGCCACTACACTTGTCGTGACGGCCTCTTCGAGTAACCCGGCACTCGTCTCTCCAGGTGGATTTGTGCTGGCAGGGTTCGGAGCAAATCGCTCGATTACGGTGATACCAAGCGCGAACCAATTCGGCACGGCTACGATCACGATCACCGTGGACGACAGTTCGACGACCACGTCAAGCACTTTCCTGCTGACAGTGACGGAAGTCAACAACGCTCCTGTGATTACTTCCAACGGTGGAGGAACCAGCGCAACCATGAGTGTTGCAGAGAATCTGACAGCAGTCACGACGGTGAGGGGGTTCGATATTGACCTTCCGGCACAGACCCTGACGTACTCTATCTCCGGCGGAGCGGATGCCGCTAAGTTTACGATCGACAGTACAACCGGAGTGTTACGCTTCGTCGC
The DNA here is from genome assembly GCA_031424595.1 of Planctomycetota bacterium. Taxonomy (GTDB): domain Bacteria; phylum Planctomycetota; class Planctomycetia; order Planctomycetales; family Planctomycetaceae; genus SXXK01. The sequence goes on along the minus strand of JANPHT010000408.1, from coordinate 6,227 downwards.
GGCTCCAAACTTCGAATCTCCAGCCGATGTCGGCGCGAACAATGTCTACGACGTGATTGTCCGGGTTAGCGATGGGACTCTGACAGATACCCAGGCAATCGCCGTCACTGTGATGCCCGTCAACGACAACAGCCCGGTCATTACCTCCAATGGCGGCGGAGCGACAGCGTCTGTCAGCGTGGCGGAGAATGCAACGTCCGTGACCACTGTTACCGCGATGGATGCGGACCTCCCTGCTCAGACGCTGATATACTCCATCACTGGCGGAGCGGATGCCGCTAAATTCACGATCAACAGCTCGACCGGTGCCCTGAGTTTTGTCACCGCACCAAACTATGAGGTTCCTTCCGACGTGGGAACAAACAACGTGTACCATGTCACAGTTCGGACGAGCGATGGGACTCGGACTGATTCCCAGGCGGTTACTGTCACTGTTTATAATGTCAATGAAGCTCCCAAAGCCTTCTCCGACAGTTTTACTATCGACGAAGATTTTTCACTCTCAATCACAACGGCTGGCGTTCTCGGGAACGACAGTGACCCGGAAGTTGATGCACTGAATGCACTCCTCGTAGGCAATGTCAGCAATGGAAGTCTCTCACTGAACTCTGACGGTGCGTTCAACTACACGCCAAATGCGAATTTTTACGGCACCGATTCATTCACGTACAAGGCAAACGATGGATCACTGAACTCGAATGTCGTTACGGTGACTATCAACGTTGTCCCGGTTAATGACTCGCCATCGATCAACATCGCCGCCTCTGATCTGAATTATCTTGAAGGCTCACCCGCATTATCCATCGACGCGGGATTATTGATATCGGATGTCGATACCTATCAACTGGCTGGTGCGACCGTCCGGATCAGTGCGAATTTTACCGTTGGGCAGGATCAGTTGATCTTCACGTTATTCGGGCCGATCTCAGGGAATTTCAATGCGGCAACAGGAGTGCTGACATTCACTGGCAATGGGACGCCGTCCGAATACCAATCCGTACTTCGCAGCGTCGCTTATCGCAACTCCAGTACAGCACCGAACGTACTACCAAGAACAGTGTTGTTTGAGATTACCGACGGCAGCCTTGCGGCCGTAGATTCACGCATCGTAAGAATAACGGCAACAAACCAGCCACCGACAGCGAATCCAGCAACGCTGACACTCGCTGAAAACTCTGTGAATGGCACCGTGGTCGGTTCGGCAACAGCCACAGATCCGGACGGCATTGATTCCAGGATTTATAGCATCATCAGCGGCAATTCGAGCGGAGCATTTAGTATCAACGCTGCCACAGGTCAGATCGTCGTGGCGAACAGGCTTGCGTTGGATTTCGAATCGACACCGGCTTTCAATCTGCAGATTCGTGTCACCGATGGCGGTGGACTGTCGGGCACTGGAACGATCCGCGTTAATCTGACAAACGTCAATGAGGATCCCATCATTACCAGCGATGGAGGTTCAGCGTCGGGATCGGTCGATGCCAATGAGTACTCAACGATTGTCACTACCGTGACCAGCATGGACGTTGACGCCGGTACGGCCAACTACAGCCTCTCAGGAGGAATCGATCAGGCGCTCTTCGTGATCAACCGTACGACGGGGGTATTGGAATTCGTCACACCGCCGATTTTCCTGTCGCCTAGCGATGCGAACGGCGACAACATCTATGAGGTCCGGGTCCGTGTTCTCGACGGAAACGGTGGCTCTGATACGCAGCTCCTTCAAGTTAATGTGCGCAATGTCAACGAAACACCCACGTCCACTTCTATCGCGGCCACCACGGTTGTGGAAGACTCAGCGCCCTTCGTAATCAATGTGGCCTCATCATTCACTGACCCGGATCGGGATTCCCTCTCATTCACGATGACACAAGTGTCTTCTGCAGTTCCGCTGTTTGACTTCATCACGATTAATTCGTCAACAGGAGTTGTCTCTGCGGATCTTAGGTCCGATGCCACTGGAAGCGCGGTTGTCAGCATTCGGGCGACGGACCCGGACGGACTCTTTGTTACCGGACAGTTAACAATCAATATTCAGGGAACGAACGACGCACCCTTCGTAAGAGAGTATTCAGGCAGTACGTTCACTGGCCAGACACTGACGGCCACATTACCGGGAGTGCTGCAGGGCGCCACTGATTCGGACGGTGACTTAATCCACGCAGTGCTGATTCAAGGGCCACAACACGGAACACTGACGCTGGATCTCGATGGGCATTTCGTTTATCGCCCGGATGACGACTATTTCGGTTTCGATTCCTTTGTCTTTGCTGGCTCGGATGGCTTGCTGACGGGGGCCAATGCGACCGCATCGATCAATATTCAGCCTCCTTTCGTGGCCCTGAGCAACTTGGGAACGAGCAACTATGGAAGCCCATCCACATCAAGTTCGCCAGGGACAGGGAGCGTCGGAACGAGTTCCAGCGGCCACTCAACCGTTTCTGGAAACTTGACCGGTACTCCCTCATCGCAAACGGCAGGACAGCAGACACAGGCCACGGATAACGCGGGAACAGCCACGGCAAACACTCCGTTCATCGCAGTGGGCCTGACTCAACGCGTCGCTGCCACCGCAAGTCATGATGACGACTTCCTGGCAGGATACATTTCAACCAATACTCTGGTGGTCAGGGAAACCGCAGCGAGCAAGGACTCAGCCGGATCGCAGGACTCGTCAGCAAATGAGCGGGATTCATCACGGCGAACTTCAACGGCGGACAGCTTAGGAAGAAATCGCGACTTATTCCATTCTGACTGGGATGCCCGCCGCGAGTTGACACCCTTCGAATTGCAGCGACAGCAGATTTATCGTGAACTGCAGATTCGATCGGAAGAACACATCAGTGACTTCGAAGAAAAACTGACAAACAACGTCCCGATGCACGGCCGAGTGGTTGGATCCGTGGGAGTCGTCACGACCGGGTTTTCAGTTGGATATCTGATCTGGGCGGTCCGTGGCGGCATGCTGTTGTCAGGTGTCCTCTCTCAGATTCCAGCCTGGACAATGCTCGATCCGTTGATGGTAATCGATGGCGACGGCAAAGACGACGACAAAGAATCATTGCAGATGATCATGGATCGCGCTCAGGAAAAGCTCCGTGCCAATTCACTACCTGCTGTGCCACTACCTGCTGTGCCACCCACAGAAGCAGTGATGGCAGACTCCTGACATTATGTTTCCCTTCTGGATCGATCGACATTTTCCATTTGGCATGCTGCTCCGGTTACAAAGACACCAGATTATGAAAAACATCACTGCAGCTTCAAGAATTACTTTCGGCCTCGTCTGTTCGATGGTCGGCATTTTGATTACCGCCAGTTTCTTTGGACTTTTGCCTGACCGTACGGCCGACATTACTCAAGGGCGAGCGCAGCTGACGGAATCACTTGCGTTCAGTACATCGGTGCTGCTTGCCAACAACGATCGCTCAGGCATTGAACTTATTCTGCGCAACATTGTAGAGCGGCAAAAGCAGGTGCTGGGAGCCGGGATTCGTCGAGCGGATGGTGTTCTGGTGGCCGTCGTGGGAAAGCACGAAGAACTCTGGCCTTCAGATCCTGGCGACGAATCAAATGCTCAGTTCATGCAGGTTCCCTTGACCCAGGCGGAAGAAGGAGAGTGGGGCCGACTGGAAGTCAGTTTCTCTGCTCTGGATTCCGGTCGATGGTACGCGTTTGCAGAGAACCCACAATTGCAGTTGCTCGCCTTCGTGGCTGTCACTGGTTTCGTTTCCTTCCGGCTATTCCTGAAGTTTGTCCTGAAGAACCTCGATCCGTCGAAGGCTGTTCCGCGACGCGTTCGCGAAGCTCTCGACATCCTGAACGAAGGGTTAATGATTGTCAGTCTGGACGGCCGAATCCTGCTGGCCAACAACGCTCTTTCCAGAGTCTCGCAGCGCAGTGCAGATTCGCTGACAGGACGAAAAGCGGCTGAGATCAATCTCCAGCGCACCGATGGCAAGACAGAATTGCCATGGACAGAATGCGGTCGAACGGAGCAGCCGGTTTCTGGTGTGACCATGGACTTCGTTGATCGTCAGGGGACCCGACAAATTTTCAAAGTGAACTGTTCCCCGTTGTTTGGCAATGAAGGCCGGATTCGCGGAGTGATGGTGTCACTCGACGATGTCACACAACTGGAAAAAAACAAAGCGGAATTGAAGATTGCGAAAGATGAGGCCGACGCAGCTAACAAAGCCAAAGGTGATTTTCTGGCTAACATGAGCCATGAGATCCGCAATCCCATGAATGCGATCGTCGGCTTTACAGATATTCTGCGTCGCGGTCTGGAAGATTCTGAGTCCATTCGAACGACATATCTCGACACCATCCATGCGAGCGGAACGCACCTGGTAGAATTGATCAACGACATTCTCGACTTCTCAAAAATCGAAGCTGGCAAGCTGGAACTGGAGATTCAGGCCTGTCACCCTTATCAGATTATGACGGAAGTCGTCAACGTTTGGAAAATGAAGGCCGAACAGCAGTCTTTGGAACTTTCCATTGCTGTGCGAGGAACGATTCCTGAAACCATTCAGGCCGATCCGACTCGCCTGCGTCAGATCCTGATGAATCTGGTTGGCAATGCGATCAAGTTCACGGCCGAAGGTGGTGTTCGGATTACCGCTGCCACCGTCAACCAGGCTGGCAGACCCTTTATCCGGTTCGACGTCACGGATACGGGCATCGGCATGACCACAGACCAGATGGGACGACTATTCCAGGAGTTTATGCAGGCGGATTCGTCAGTCACTCGGCGGTTTGGCGGCACAGGACTGGGACTAGCGATCAGCAAACGACTGACCGAAGCGATGGGCGGCCAGATTGCTGTCGAAAGCGAAATTGGCGTCGGAAGCACATTCCACTTCTGTATTGAAACGGGCGACGTCTCCCATGTCGAATGGCTTGACGAACAGGGCGCGGCCAGAAAATTCCTGAATGCCTCTCGAAGTAAACAGCAGGGGCTCACGACATGGTTCAAACCGGCCCGCGTACTGATCACCGACGACACTCCTGCGAACCGCCAACTGGCAGGACTTGTGCTGCGCAAAGCTGGTCTTCATGTTGACGAAGCTGAGAATGGAGCCATTGCAGTCGAAAAAGCGACAAGCGGTCTGTATGACCTGCTGTTGATGGACATGCAGATGCCGGTGATGGACGGCTTCACGGCCACTCGGACTCTGCGTGAAAGAGGATTGAAGACGCCGATTCTTGCCTTCACGGCCAACGTGATGGAGCAGGATCGTCAACGATGTGTCGCGGCCGGATGTACGGGATTCCTCACCAAGCCGATCAACATCGATCTGCTATTAAGCACACTGGCCGAATACCTTTCCACGCAGGACAAGCCGCCCGAACATCTGCAGGTCGTCAAACAAAGTGCTCTACCAGAATCAGAGCCCGTCAGAATCGAACACCAACCGCCAGGAACAGGCTCGGCTGAACGCGACTTCACGACAACCACACCCGAATATTTCCTTGACGAACTCTTGAGTCAGATTCCTGGCGCAACGCGTGTGCGGGAAGACCTCGGGCGTGAATCCGTGACGAAGAGTGCCGCTCGGTCAGAGGTTCGAAAGCGCCGACAGCCGATTCATTCCACTCTGCCGATGGAGATTCCGGAATTTCGTCAGATTGTTGAACAGTTCGTCGGGAACATCCAGAGCACGATGACTGGTCTTCGAACCGCTCAGGCAAAAATGGATTATCTGGAAGTTCGCGAAGTCGCTCACCGCATCAAGGGAACCGGGGGCACGGTCGGATTCTCAGACTTCACTGAACCCGCTCGAAGACTTCAGCTCGCGGCGGAAGAGAGAGATGACGAGTCGATCGAAGCAATGCTCTGCGAACTTGAAGAGATCAGCTCCGCCATCGAACTCCCCCTGGAAGTTTAAGTTGGCCGCATCACGTCGGGCGTGACAAGTCCGGCGTGCATCAGCATCACGCTAAAGTCAATTTGGCCGTCGTCAATCATACGTTCCGCGACGATGATTCGAAACGCAGTATCGCGACGCGCGTGATAGTTGTGTTCAGCGCGGTGGATCTGAAAGTCGTTCGAATGGTCGTTCAATGAGTCAGCGGGTGTTCCTGATGATGATCGGTCTGACCACTGACTTTGTTCTGCAGCGAGTTGACCGCCAGAACACTCCGCTGGATGCGCCGTTGAGGGAACGGCGGACGACGACTGAGACACTACTGCGATCTTGCGCCACGTATCCGATTCTGGT
>JANPHT010000407.1:0-41338 GCA_031424595.1 Planctomycetota bacterium | reverse complement strand
CGAGTTCCTGTCTCGCTGTCTTCCAGAACCAGCATCTCCGCTGGATCAACATTGAGTATTTCTGCCGCCTTCAGATAAATCTCCGGATGGGGTTTTCCGTGGGTGACGTCTTCTGCAGCCAGTGTCATGTCCATACGATGGAGCAGTTCAAATTTCTCCAAAAGATGAGTCATATACGATCGCGGTGACGACGTTGCCACGCCCCGTGGAAGCTTGCGGTCATCGATCAGTTCCAGCACTTCGTGCAGTCCCGGCATAGCGAAGAGTCGATCCCTGGCGATGAATTCGAAGAGGACTTTGGTCTCCAGCATGAGATCTTCGAGTTTGTCTGAAATGCCAGTCAGAGACTTGAGTACCGTAAACGCCTCCACCGGCCTGCGACCCATCATGCGATGACGCAATTCGTCGGTCATAACCAGACCTCGCCGAGCCATGAGTTCGACGCCGGCCAGTTCAAAGACGTCTTCTGTGTTCAGCATGAGGCCGTCGAGATCAAAAACGACGGCACTTATCTTTCGAGCATTCTTCATGAGTAAGTTTTGTCTTTGAGATTGGAGTGACAGTAGCACCACGCAACAATTTGAGATTGACTTTGGACGACAGTTTGGCGTCCATCGTGTGTTTGAATCAAGCGTTAGCATCGAGCGGTCAATAAGTGTCTCGTCAAAGTCAGCCGTTGAGCGGCAAGGGAAAGGCGATCGTGGTGGTCAGCAGCCGACGGGAAGCCGTGGCTGGGCAGCTGGCGACCGACAAGGACATTAAAGAGAAGGACTAACCGCATGCCTGAGCCCCCATGGGATTCACCAGGCTCGTCATTCCAGGTCAAAAAAGAGTCAAAGTCTGAGCAATTCCTTCAAAAGAGCGGTATCTTGTTGTACATCCACAATCCGCTGAAAATGCTAACGATGTTTTAAGATCTACGACACTTTCGTCGATCCACGTCACTCAATTCCTGAAGTCACCGTCCAAAACCGGATCTATCCCATGAAGGTCGTCCTTGAACTGCAGGACCAACCCACCAATGTCCGCCGGGTGACAGTGCGGCACGATATCGTGATAGGCCGCGGAGCGGACTGTAATCTACGCCTCTCGGCTCCGCAGATCAGCCGACGCCATTGTTTCCTTCGTGTCGGACGGGATGGCGTTTCTGTCACCGATCTGGACAGCAGCAACGGGACATATGTTAATGGTCAACGACTGAAAGCAGGCCTAAGACAGGATTTGATGACGGGAACGACGTTGTCCATCGGCCCCGTCCATTTCGTGGTTCATATTCGCGAAGACGCCGCTGCACAAGACGCGATGAAAACCGGCAGCAGTGAGAAAACTCGATCCGGTTCTCCCGATAGATTCACGGATTCATCGACGATGATCAGCGGCGCAGAGTCGCTATTGCAGAAACAAGACACACACGGTTCAACTTCGCAAAGCCAGTCTGACAAACTCGCTGAGGCAATCGCGGAATCGCAGTTCGTGACTTCAGATTTAACAAGGGGTGAGGTAAAGCCGAACTCCGACAGACCGCGCCGAAATGCTCCGCTGCCAGAGACACTCGATAGTCTTGCGGAAATTGTGGATCTTGGCAGAAAGATCGCAGCCATGGACGCGGCGGAAATTGCGAAAAGAGCCCCGGCTGGTGACGACCCAATCTATGAATCCGCATTCGACACCCATTCAAGTCTGGAAGCGGATGCCCCGCCCGAAAACTTGTCCTTCTTCGATAACGACGACACTGAGCCCGTTGAAGTGGTCGAGGAAGTCGAAGTAGTAGAGGAGGTCGAAGCGGTAGAGGAGGTCGAAGCGGTAGAGGAAGTTGAAGTGGTAGAGGAAGTCGAAGCAGAGCCTATCGTTGAAGAGATCGGCGAGGAATTGCTGGTCGACGAGTCTGACCTGCTTGTCGACACCGAAGCGGCAGAATCCGTCGAGATCGCCAACGAAGTCGTTCCGGCAAAACCGACTGGGCGCCCCGTTTTCACGTTCTCGGATTCAGCCGGCGACTCGTCGAAAACCACGGCCGAGGTTTCGGATCCCGGGGTGAAAGAAATCGAGGAGGACGATGAAGTGCTGGAAGTCTTTGACGAACTCGATCTGTTGGAAAACGTCGAGGATGTTGAGAACGCAGAATCTGCCGTGGTTGCGGATGATACAGAGTGGGACTTCGTTGATGTTGCCGAGGAAGTCGAGCCAGCGATTGTGGAAGTTGCAGAAATCGAAACCCATGATGATGATGATGATGATGATCCCGAACTTCAGAAGTTTCTCAAGGGCTTTTGATTATGTGGAACAATCCTTTGGTCAGTTCTGCATCACAACTTCATCGTCGTGACCTTATCCGAATCGGCGGCGCGGGTTTGTTGGGACTGAATCTTCCGTCGCTGTTGCGAGCCGAAGATCAGCAATCGCCCGGCATTCGCAAAGGGAAGGCCAAGTCGGTCATTTTCCTTTTCCAGTGGGGCGGACCAAGCCACATTGATACGTTCGACATGAAGCCCGATGCTCCGGACGGCTATCGGTCTCTGTACAAAACGATTCCAACTTCCGTGCCTGGAATGTCTGTTTGCGAGCACCTGCCGGAAACAGCCAAAGTGATGCATCGCGTCGCGCAGATTCGTACGGTGCATCATACGATGAACAACCACAACTCTGCTGGCTACACAGCCCTAACCGGCTTTGAGCCCCCCATTGACGACCAACGACTTCGTGACTCGCTGGATCTGTTTCCGGGTTACGGATCGGTCGTTGATAAGGTGGCCCCCAACACGAACGGGATGCCTACGTTCGTTTCGTATCCCTATCAGATTTCCGATGGCTCAACGACGCCCGGACAACGGGCCAGTTTTCTCGGGAAACAACATGACCCGTTGTTCTTTCGTAACGATCCGAACGATCCTGACTTCAGACTTTCCCAACTCAGTCTTCCGTCGGATATCTCGCTCGGGCGATTGAGTGATCGCCGACAGCTTCAGGAGTTGATCAACCAGCAGGCCAAAGCTCTTGATCAGTCGGCAGCCGCTCGCGGTCTGGACGCCTACTACGAACGTGCGTTGAACATGCTGAATTCGGAAAAGGTCCGGGATGCGTTCGACTTGTCTAAAGAACCCAATGTCCTGCGAGATGCCTACGGGCGATCAACATACGGACAAGGCTGCCTGCTGGCTCGTCGGCTTGTGGAATCCGGAGTGAAATTCACCACCGTTTATTTTGCTCAAAGCATCGGCGGTCGCAGTAAAACGGATGGCGGATGGGACACTCACGGATTCGACAATACACGAATGTACGAAATCCTTCCCGAATGGCATTTCCCGTTGACCGATCATACGCTGCCAGTGCTGCTCAATGATCTGAGTGATCGTGGTTTGCTGGATGAAACCCTGGTCATCTGGATGGGTGAGTTCGGTCGAACGCCAAAGATCAACGCCAACATCAGTCGGGATCACTGGCCCAAGTGCTATACGGTGCTCTTAGCCGGAGGAGGCATTCAGGGTGGTGCGGTCTACGGTGCATCTGACAAATATGGTGCTGTGCCCGACCGTGATCCTGTGACGACTGGTGATCTGGCGGCAACGATGTACTACGCTTTGGGAATCGATCCCAGCTTCGAGGTCCACGACAACCTGAACCGTCCGCTGCCAATCGCCAAGGGTCGTCCAGTGACCGAGATCTTTGCCTAGCCGCGTTTTCCGCCAGTGCCGACGAATAGCTGCGGCAATAAACTGTAACGATTGCTCTGAAGAATCCTCGCGGTGCGAAGATGCTGTTCCGATTGATCCGGCTCTGACAATCGTCGTAGCAGTGTGACAGCCACAGTCCGGAAAGGCAGTACACCAGGTTTCAGATGCACACCGGGATTCGACGATCAAATCGGCAGGTCTCATGGAACGAGACCATCGCTGTTTGGTTGGAATGGAGTCCGCAATGAAGATCCGCGCTGCCGCGCCGCTGTTTTGCAGCGCCGCGATTCTGGCTTCCTCGGCAGGTTGCCAGTCCGTCAACCGCTACACATCGTGGTTCGCGTCCCGCGGAGCAACGTTCGCGGACGCAACGCCGATTCCGGAAAAAATCGATGCTGTCAGGACGGTGTCGGACACAAAGACACCTCCTGCAGCCAATCGTCGTTTTAAGATTCCGGAGGAATTGCCAGGGGCCGACGCTGCTCCTCTGGTCCTGCCTCCCATGGATTCCACACAGACTGCTGAACAGCGACGTTCGCTGGCCGATTCATTGTTTCCCGATGTAATACCGGCAGTAGTTCACGAAAGCCCGGATGCTGCCTCTGCAGCGCTGACGTTGGCAACGATGCAGCAGATGGCTGTCGATAATAGCCCTGTCATTCGACAGGCGGCTGCCAGTGTGGAGCAGTCTCGTGGCAAAGCGATTCAGTCCGGACTCTATCCGAACCCGACGCTCGGCTATGAGGGTGACACGATCGGAACGGCCCGAACAGCCGGCTACAACGGGGTGTTCTTCACTCAGGAATTTGTCACCGCAGGAAAGCTGACGCTGGCGCAGAACGTCGCACTGAATGAAATGCGAGCTGCCGAAGCCGATCTGCGAAAGGCTCGCATCAAGCTGGCCAGCGATGTACGACGCAACTACTTTAAGGTGCTGATTGCCCAGGAACAATTGAAGTTTAATCGGGCGATCGCCAGGCTGAGTGACGAGGTCTACAAGGCTCAGATCGACCTTGTCACCGGTGGCGAATCGGCACCCTATGAACCACTGCAGCTGCGTGTGATTGCTGTGCAGGCTCGAAACACGGTCACGCAGTCCGCCAACACTCTGGAGGCCTCGTGGCGACAACTGGCCGCCGCCGTCGGCATGCCACACATGACTCGCCAGTACGTTGCGGGGTCCGTGGAAATGGCCGCACCCGAAGTCACTTACGAGACTCTGGTCACCATGCTTCAGCGTCATTCCGACCTCATCGCAGCGAACGCTCGAATCGCGAGCAGCAATTGCAATCTGCGACTTCAGGAAGTCGTCCCGATTCCGAACGTGACACTTTATGCCGCGTTCCAGCACGATGATACGACTCCGCTGTCAGACTATTCCACCAACGTTCAGCTCTCAGCTCCCGTCCCTGTGTTCAATCGTAACCAGGGAAACATCACGACCGCGCACGCTGGACTTGTGCGAGCTCGTCAGGATCTTTCCGACACGAACAACACTCTCATGTCACAGTTGGCAGAAACGTACAATCGCCAGACAACCAGTCGCACAATCGCCGAGAGTTATCGAACCGATCTGCTGCCCGATCAGGTGCGAGTTTATCGAGGGGTCTACGATCGATTTCTGATCGACGGAGAATCTATCGACTTTGCACAGGTCGTTGTCGCTCAACAGACTTTGGCCCAGGTCGTGACCAGTTATCTGCAGACTCTGACGGAGTCCTGGATGGCAACAATTGATCTGGCCGAATTGCTGCAGGTGGATGACCTGATGACAATGGACGGAATGATTGTGGGGCATCAGAACGCTGTTCCCCCCGCCGAAGACTCAGCCGATGAGATTCCGGATGCTCCGCAGTCGAACGCAAAATCCCGAGAGAACGATCCGAATCCATCAATCGCTGCAACCTCGCCTCCAGGGGCACAACGGTAACCGGACGTTTCCCGTTCCGGTCAACGTGGTCTGGTCGATTTGATTCTGTTGCTCGCATTCGAGCAGATCTTCCTTTCACTTCACACACCATGTGATCGCATTTTGAAATACAGGACAAATAACACAGTCGCAAGACTGAAATCTGCGAGTCGTGCTGTCATCCGGTTCGCACTTCCGGGGATACTCCTTTTTGCTTTGTCCGCGTGGACCATTGTGCCCGTCCTGCGCCATCCGTTGAGTTGCCTTCCGGCCCAGCAAAGTCTGCAGACGACGGTGCCGTTGTTCAACGCGTGGACGATCTGGTGGAACGCGGATCGCATGACTCACGGCCTGACAGGATACTGGGACGCCCCGATCTTCTTTCCAACTCGCGGCGCTTTCGCGTTTTCTGAACCGCAGCCAGCCACGATGCTTGTCGCCCCGTTGATTTGGCTCGCTGGATCACCGGCTCTGGGTTACAACACCTATCTGCTGCTGTCGTTATTTCTGAACGGCGTATTTGCCTATCGACTGCTGCGCCGAACAGGGAGTCCCCGGAGCCTTGCTCTGATCGGTGGCGGGATGATGATCTGGCTGCCGTTAAGCGTTCGTCAAATCGATGTGCTGCAGTTGATCCCGATCTGGCCGATGCTTTGGGTCTGGGATGCGGCACGCCGTCACGGACAAACACCCTTAAAGCGAAATGCGATAGAGCTGGCGCTGGCTTACACCGTCAGCGTTTACTCATCGATTCATCATGCCTTATTTCTGACCATTGTTTTGTCGGGCACAGCGTGGCTGCTGTGGAGCAGAATTCGTACGTCGAATTTCTGGGCTACGGCTTGCCTCGCCATAATGATCGCCGGGACCCTGTGTGGAATCATCATTGTGCCAATGCGTCAGCATCTGCAGGCTCATGCGTTCGAAAGGTCTCCGGAACTTGTCGAACAATCGTCCGCCCGAGCCATCGACTTCCTGAACACTCCTCGTGATGCCCTGCTATTGTCGGGCTCCGGAGTTCGCCTCGGATTGTCACCCGGTTGGCTCAAAGTCCTGCTGGCGGGATTGGGAGCCGTGCTGGGATATCAACGCCGAAAACGTCGGCGGTGGGCCATGTTTCTGATGCTGACAATGATCCTGTCGGCATTGCTGGCCATGGGGCCGAATCTGAAACTGGGTGAGCTTCAACCTTGGGGGATTCTTGCCGAGTGGATGCCTGGGCTGCGTCAGGTTCGCAATGTCTTTCGTTTTGCGTATCTGACTCAGATGGCGATGATCCTGCTCGGAATCCTGGGATTGTCGGAACTTCGCTTTTATCTTCGGGTTAGGGTTGGACGCCCTCAATCAATAGCGTGGATTCTGGGATCACTCGCTGCCGTGGCACTCGTCGAGGTTCCTGCCCCAAAAGTAATCGCTGCGGGCGTGCCCGATCTGAATCTTCATCAGGACTGGACCAAATTTGTCAGCGAACATTGTCCTGCTGGCTGCGGGATTCTTTGTCTGCCACTTTCCCCCTCGTCGAAAGCCCAGGACTTTGATTTCACTGCTCGCTGGATGTATTTGGGAACTCTGCACGGCAAATCGATGGTCAACGGGTATTCAGGATTTTTCCCCGCCGAGTTCCTCAAGCTTCAGGACCGAATCAACAATGAAGGTCTTTCCGACCAGGTCCTGTCGCAACTTGCAAAGACGAAAATTCACCTTCTCGTGATTCACGACAGCTATTCCGAGATTACGGATGCCTCAGCGAAATCGGTGAATGAACATAGGCTTAAGCTCGTGTTCGAGAGTTCGAACACGATCCGAGTTTTCCAACTGCAGTTGCCAGACTCTGAGTGATCTGAACAGTTATTTCAGGTCCAGCTTCAGACTGTCGGTCCCTGTTTCGGGCACTTCCAGCGTGAGTCCGGAAGTGCTGAATTCACCGTACGCGGGGGGTATCAGCGACTTTGGACCTGTCGATTGAGGAGCCATCGGAGCATCATGACTTGAGGGATCGAAAACTTGCTCCTTCGCCGGTTCTGTTTTCTTGACGCTGACTCGGTACGTTCCAGGAACTGCACCGGCATCGGGCGGAAACGCATCCAGGCTGAACTTGCCGTCTGAGTCACTTTGACCCATGGCCGCCACGCCACCAGTCGCTTGTGGTTCCAGCAGGATCGAAGCAAACTCCAGAGGCTTACCGTTGTAAGTAATAATACCAGCCGCGTTGGCTGTTTTGGGACGAGCTTTCTTGGAAGCATCGTCGCCACCTCCACCACAACCCACCAAGGTCAGGCATAAAAAAGCAACGGGCAACGATCGGGGCAGGCACAACATCACTGAAGACTCCTGAATCAATTTCAAATCAGACAGGGCTGACGCCCAAATTTTTCGAAGAGCACAAAAGAACAGCCCGTTTGAATTCCTTCAATCGGGCTGTGTCATTGTAACAGATCAAGGCGAGCGATTAGAACTCACCAGGAACTTCGCCACCAGCTCGAGTGCCCAGTGCACCCCAGATGCCGTAGGGGCTGACGCTGCTGGAGTTTGCCGCTGGAATTGTGGCGGCCTGATTGCCGGAATCGATGTTTTCACTGATGAAGCGGCAAGATCCGTCCATCAACAGCACCTGAGCACCACCTGTGTGATAGCTGCTGGCATTGAAGATCCCATCAGCCCAATGGTTGACGTTGGCGGTTGTGAAGCAACCAGCAGTATTCGGAGGCGTTGCTGTGGAAAATGCGGAAAAGTAGGCAGCCCCGTCACCCCAACGATAGCCGCGGGTCGTGTCGCCGTTGAAGCCACCACCGGGATACAGCTTCGTAGTGGAATTCCAAAGTGCACGGCACGCCGCAGGGTTGGTGATACTTGCGTTGTTAGCAGCGTTTCCAAATCCATTGACGCTGACTGGTGCGGCAGCTTCAGCCATGGCAATCGTGTTGCTTGTGCCGTCCGTATTATCTCGGAAGCCATAGCATTGAAGCGCTGCAAACATCCCGCGTGTTGGGATCACGAGTGGCACTGCAGACGTATTACCACCGCCATTGCCAGTCGCACCGTCGCCACCGCAGAAGACATAGTTTCGCTTCCCTCGCAAAGCGCCCACGGGAGGACTGGTCCCCGGGTCACTTGGGCATTGAATCATAGAAAGCGGCGTCGTCCAAACCGGGTCATTAGTCCACGGCGGGATTGAAGTGGTAATTGCGCCAATCGATGTGCCTAGATTTGCATTTTCAAAGTAGGGCAACAACGCCACAACGCCGCTCAAGCGAGTTCGCATGTGGGTACCACCTAGTGGGGCACCGCTACCGCCGGAGAATGAAGGGAATCGACCATACACGTCGGCATAGTTGTGCAACGCCAGCCCGAATTGCTTCAGGTTATTCTTGCACTGGGTGCGGCGAGCCGCTTCGCGAGCTTGCTGAACTGCTGGCAGCAGCAGAGCAATAAGAATTGCAATGATTGCGATAACAACCAGCAATTCGATCAGGGTAAAAGCCTTGCGGCTACGATTTGTCAGTCTCATGGAACACGCCTTTGAAAGGAGAACACAGAAAGGACATCAAACAGAAAAGAGTGCAGTGAACTGCGAAGCGGATGGAAAATCCGCATTAACGAATCGTTAAGAATACCAATGAAATGAGATCGTTGGCAAACGATTATGTTTATTTGTTCACTTGGGAGTTCCGTTTTTCGCGAAGTTTTCGGAAATCCTTGGCCGTAGATCTGTTCCGCAGAACGAGGTTTTCCACTGAGTTCCCTGAGTGGACATCGCCATTTTCTCAAAAACGCAGCGTTTTCCACCTAAGTGCCACTGAAGTGTTGAGTGCCTTTGTGTTGTTGTTTGGCCTCGTACGCTGAGGAGATCGCCGCCACGTGGCGAATCTGCCGGATGTGCTGCTGAAGCGCGACATTGATCCTGACGGTGGTGTTGCATTGACGGTGGCAATTAGGTCAGGAATCTGCGAAAACCTGCGACCTGCAAACACAATCGATTTCGAAGCACTGACGTCGAAGGCTGATTCGAATGAATCGACGCTGTTGGATTGTACCTGTCACCCTGCTGACTTTGTGTTTCGCCGCCGGCGCGATGGCTCAGCGAGGGCAGTATCGAGGTCAGTTCGGTGGCGGTGGCCGCTATCGCAACATGCGGGGTGCGGATGGTCGAGTGGAACGCAACGGAGTTCCCGATTGGAAGCTCGACGAAAAATTCAAAAACGATGTCTTTACGTTTGTTCGCATCCGATACCGTTCGAACGGTCGCTGGGCCTGGGATACTGACTACCCCGATGCCGATCTGAATTTTTCCTATCGCCTGCAGCAACTGACTTCCTTGCATACGGATCCTGATGGCGTGATCCTGGAACTGACCGATCCTCGGCTTTTCGACTACCCGTTTATCTACATCATTGAGCCAGGCTACATCACTCTTGAGGACGATGAAGTCATGGCCTTGCGAACATACCTTCTGAATGGAGGATTCCTGATGGTCGATGACTTCTGGGGTCAGGACGAATGGGATGGATTCTGGGATCAAATGAAGAAGGTGTTTCCAGGGAAAGAATACGTTGATCTGCCTCTAGAACATCCGATTTTTCACTGCGTTTACGACCTGAAAGAAAGACCTCAAATCCCGGCGATTGGATTCGCTCAGCAAATGGCCAACGGGGAAATCTATTCAGCGCAGGGATACGGAACGGAAGAAGTACATTACCGAGGATTGTTTGACGACAACGGCCGGATGATGGCGTTTATCGGTCACAACACAGATCTGGGTGACGGCTGGGAACGCGAAGGAGAAGATCCGTGGTACTTTAAAGAGTTCTCCGAGAAAAAAGCCTATCCGCTGGGCATCAATGTGGTCTTCTATGCGATGACCCATTGAACAAGACAGCCGCTCGGTGAGCACTCACGGAAACATGGTCGCCGTAAAAAAGGCGTCGTACTCTTTATCATCATCTTCATGAAGAGTCTGCTCCTTAAGCAATCCGTCGCTCACTTGATCCTCGGCGACAGCAGCTCAGATCCCCCATTCATCGAACACCACAGAAAGCAGGTCAATGACCAACACAAGCGAACTGACACCGGAGCGAGAGCGAGAGTTGATTCTGCAATTGAAGCAACTGCGGAAGCAAATCGACAACGAACTTTCGCGAGTCATCGTGGGGCAGAAGGACGTCGTTCGTCAGTTGTTGATTTCACTGCTGGCGGGCGGCAACTGTCTGATCACGGGAGCTCCCGGGCTGGCCAAGACACTGCTGGTAAAATCCATCGCTCAGTTGTTCGATCTGAAGTTTAACCGCATTCAGTTTACGCCCGACCTGATGCCGGCCGACATTACTGGCACCGAAGTGCTGGAAGAAGATGGTGCGGGCGGGCGTTCCATGCGATTCATTCCCGGGCCAATCTTTTCCAACGTTCTGTTAGCGGACGAAATCAATCGAACTCCGCCCAAGACACAATCTGCTCTGCTGGAAGCCATGCAGGAACACCAGGTCACTGCGGCTGGACGACGTTATCCGCTGGACGAGCCGTTCTTTGTCCTGGCGACTCAGAACCCGATCGAAATGGAAGGGACATATCCGCTTCCGGAGGCTCAGCTGGATCGATTCATGTTCAACGTCATGATCGATTACCTGCCGGAAGACGAAGAAGTCGCCGTCGTGCAGCAGACCACATCACGAAATTTCCAGCCTCTCAAGTCGTTGTTTTCGGGTGATACCGTTCGCGATTTTCATCAGGTCGTGCAGCGAGTTCCTGTTGCGGATGATGTTGTTCGTTATGCCGTTCGCCTTGCAGCAGCCTCCCGCCCTGGCCAGAAAGGAGCGCCCGACTTCATCAATGAATTGGTCTCGTGGGGCGCTGGTTTGCGAGCGGGTCAGTATCTTGTGCTGGGCGGAAAAGCTCAGGCCCTTCTGGATGGCCGATCGTATGTTTCCAGCAAAGACATCCAGGCTTTGGCCAAGCCGGTGCTCCGTCATCGCATCCTCGCTAATTACCGAGCGGAAGCTCAGGGAGTGACGGTGGATTCGCTGGTGGAACGACTGCTGGAAGTTGTTGAGCATCCCAAGAATGAGGCTGTTTCGTAGTCAGGCTGTTTCGTAGTCAAGCTGGGCCGAACAGAGTTCTCAACACCACGCATCAAACACTCTCGACTGTACTCCCATGTCCACGGATTTCATGAATCCCAACGTCGTCATGAGTATTCGCTCGCTGGAAATGCGGGCGAAAATGGTGGTGGATGGATTCCGAACGGGATTAAATAAGAGTCCTCGTCATGGCTTCTCCGTGGAGTTCTCGGAGTACCGGCCGTACGCTCAGGGGGATGATCCAAGGTTTCTGGATTGGAAGTTGTATGCTCGCACAGACCGCAGTTACATCCGCCTGTTTGAAGACGAGACGAATCTGCGATGTTATATCGTGTTTGATATCAGTCGGTCCATGTCGTTTGGGTCGGGCGAATACACGAAGCATGATTACGCTCGCACGGTCGCGGCGTCCTTGTCGTGGCTGCTGAATCGTCAGGGTGATGCCGTGGGGCTGACGACATTTGATGAGCACGTTCGCTCCATTGTGCCGGCTCGATATCGTCCCGGCCAACTTCGGCGGCTGTTTGTCACGCTGGAGGAGCCTGCTTCAGGAAACAACACTCAACCGGGCGTCGCTCTGGAAGACGTTGCTCAGCGACTGAGAAAACAGGGTCTTGTGATTTTGATTTCTGACATGCTGGCACCGGTCCAGCAGATCGGCGACGGCCTGAGGCTGTTGCGAGGATGCCTGCACGATCTCGTCGTCTTTCAGATTCTGGATCCGGCGGAGAAAACTCTCACGTTCGACGGGCCACGCTTATTCGAGGATCTTGAAAGCGGTCAGAAACTCTACAGTGATCCGGATGTGGTCCGAAATGAATATCTGCAGCGTCTCGATGCTCACAATCTGGCCATCGAGTCCGAATGTTCAGCCGTGGGAGCTGCGTATCGTCAACTGATCACCAACGAACCTCTGGAACTCGCGCTGGCTGAGTTTTTGCAGGCTCGAAGACAGCGGAGCAGATGATGCAAATGAATAACTCACGTGAGCCGCAACGCGTTTCAGGACGTCCCGATTTGACGATAACGGTGAAAGCTCAGGATGTTTGAACTTCTTGCACCCGTATTTGCTGTGGCTGGCGGTCTGATTGCCGGTGTGCCGATTATTCTGCACATGTTTCGCAGAACGCCAGCAGTCCGAATGCCGTTCAGCATCGTCCGTTTTTTGACGCCAACGTTGCCGAAGACGACAAAGAGAGCGACTGTCGAGCACTGGCCGCTGATGTTGCTTCGGATCCTTGCGGTGGCATTGATTGCGCTCGCCTTTGCTCGTCCGTTTCAGCGAATCACCGTGACCACGGCAGCGGAATCGGGAAGTGCCGATCGCATTGCCGTGCTGGTTGATGCCAGTGCCAGCATGCGTCGCGACGGCCTGCGCGAAGCGGTCCTCGGAGAAATTCAGAAGGTTGCCGAAGAACTCGATGCAGAAGACACGCTGAGTCTGGCCGTATTCTCTGATTCGACGCGGACCCTGATCACAGCCGCCGAATGGAAACAAACCGAAGCCGATAGCCGCGCTGCACTGATTCAACGAACGATAGCAGCGTACGACCCTGACTGGATGTCGACGCAAACCGCCAAAGCAATGCTGGGAGCCGCCGATGAAGTGGCGCGCGAGCAAGGAGCAGCAGGGCCGGATGGTGAAAGAAAAGTCGTCCTGATCACCGACTTCCAGGAAGGCAGCGATCTGGATGCCTTACGCTCCGGGACGTGGCCTGACTCTGTCAAACTGGATCTGCGAGTTGTTCAGCCAACTCAGGCAGGGAATGCCGGGCTGAGTCTGGTGGAAGAGGAACGCTCGGGGAAAATCCGCGTGCGAGTGACCAATTCCGGAGACGCGACGGTGACGAAATATTCTCTTTCAAGCTTTGACGCCACTGGCAAACCCGTCGGCACGCCACTGACGGTCGATGTGGGTGGAGGCCAGCGCCGGACGTTCACAATGCCGGAGGTCGCCGACGATCAGCCTGCCGTTACGGGCGTTGAAATCCTGAATGAGCCGCATGCGTTTGATAACGTTGTTGACCTGCCGATTGACGAACGAGGTGTCGTCCGGATTGCTCACGCTGGTTCCAGTGATGCCAACAACGCCGATTCGATGAGGTATTATCTGCAACGAGCTCTGGACGGCAACGACACCGACCCCATCGAATTACTCGACCTTCTGGGAAGCGACGGGGTCGCACTGCCGGTGCCTGAAAGAATTCGATTGGTCATCGTCACGGAAACGATACCAGAAGGACTGGTGCGTTCGCTGAACGAATTCGTGGATCGCGGCGGCGCTGTGCTTATCGCCTTGAAGTCCACGGAGATGGCCACAGCCTTAAAACCGCTGTTACCGGTGAACACAGGAGTCGAAGAAGCTACGGTCAAAGACTACGCAATGCTGGGTCAGATCGATTTTACAGGCGGGCTTTTGTCGCCATTTGCAGATGCTCGATTTGCAGATTTTTCTTCGATTCGATTCTGGCACTATCGCAAACTGACAATTGACGAATCACAGGGATCATCCGCCCCGCGCGTGATCGCACGATTTGATTCGGGGGCTCCGGCGATTCTGGAATCCACCACACCTTCCGGTGGAAAGATTATTATCCTGACGGCAGGATGGCATCCGGACGACAGCCAATGGGCACTTTCGACGCGATTTCCGCCGATGATTCATCGACTGGTCCAGTTAGCAAATCCACGTCAGTCGGGACATCAACTTCTGGAAGTGGGGCAGCGTATCGATCCTCGCGAAATCTCCGGACAAGCCGATTGGTCTCTGACAACTCCCGACGGGACGGTGCGAACTCCGGAGCGGACTCCGGAAACGAAACCGGCCATTGCCATGGATTCAGCAAAGAGTGAGCAGCAGGAGCCGAACACAGCCGCCAATCAAACTGTGATTCTTGAGACGCCGGGACGGTGGATTCTTTCATGGCCTTCCAGCGACGGACCGAAGTCCATCAGTTTGCTTGTCACCGTTGCCGCTTCAGAAAGCCGTACGGAACCATTACCTGCCGGACAGCTTCAGGCACTCGGAATGTCCTCGGATATTGCAAAAGTGAAAATAAACACAACGCAGGAAACTGATGCGAATGCAGCAGCCCAGCTTAATGCGAGCGAACTGGAATCTCAGCAGAAATTCTGGCGATGGCTGCTTGTCGCTGGGCTCAGTTGCCTGGCTGTGGAGAGCCTTCTCGCTGCATTTCTGGAACGGCGAAGCGGAATGGAATTGGCATAATCCGGTTGTTCAACTCCTGAGGCAATGCCATGATCCGGTTTTGAGTCTCGCATTCAGAATCCTTGATAATCTCCCCTGGAATCGCCCGTGGGGGACGAACTCATACCGTTGACTGCTGGAAATCTCGCGTTTCCGATACTCTGCCTGCGCCTGTACCAAAAACAAACAAACGAATCACCACATTGAAAACTGTGAGATTACTGATGTCGCCGTCAACACTGTCCATAAAACTGCTGGTTACGGCAGCCATCTGCGTCGTCCCCACAAATGCGATGTTGGCCGACGAGGTTGATGGAAGCCGTCTGCTTCCCGAAACGACGGTTGGCTATTTCGAGTTCACGCAACCAGGCAGGCTGATTGATACCGTGCTGGATCATCCGCTGAATCAACACATTCAGGCCATGGACGTCTTCCAGAAGGCGACGATGTCGGAGGCGTATCGAGGCTTCCTGACCGGTCGAAAGTTCGTGGAACTTCAAATTGGCTCCGACTGGCGGCCGGCACTGGAAGCCCTGACTGCTGGCGGGATCTATGGGGGATTTGATTCTGCCACCAACGGTGCGGTGCTGCTTGTCCGCGGCAAAGACAAAACGACCATGGAGAATTTTCGCGCCAAAATCCTTGAGATGACTCGATTGCGTGGCGACGGATCCACGCCGGATAATTATCGCGACATCTCAATCTACAAGACCGACAACAAAAGTGGTGCGGCGGTTGTGCGGGATTGGCTGATTGTGACAAACAACGGTGAACTCGGAAAAGGCATTCTGGATCGACTCCTGGATGCAAAGCCAGAAGCGGAAGCGACAGGTACTCTTTCCGCCAACAAGAACTTTCAGGCCGCTCGATCCACGCGTGCTGAAGATTCGCAGGCCTGGGCTTTCGGAGATTTGCAGGCCGTTCGCGACGCCGGAGGTGCCAAAAAGGTTTTCGAAGGCAAGGCCGATAACCCATTAGCCGAACTACTGCTCGGCGGAATCCAGAGCACTCTTCAACACGCACCGTATGTCACGGCCGGTTTGAATATTGAAAACTCGGGACTCCAGGTCAGCGTCGCTTTGCCGTGGCAGGCCGACTGGATTCCGGAGCACCGGGCTTATTTTTTTGGACCGGATAATTCCGGTTCGGCCCCGGCGTTGCCGGTAGTCTCTGAGACTGTTCTGACGCTGGCGACTTATCGCAATATCTCGGACATGTGGCTTCGTGCCGGAGATCTGTTTGACGAACAGATGAATGATAAACTGGCCGAAGCGGACAGCAATTTGTCGACAGTTTTCGCCGGTCGAGATTTCGGCGAAGAGATCCTTGGCTCTTTTGAGCCACAGATTGGAATCGTGGTGACTCGCCAGTCATTCGCGGATGCCAAACCCGTTCCGACGATCAAGTTGCCAGCCTTCGCGCTGGTAACAAGACTCCGCGATCCGGAAACGATGCGATCAGAACTTCGCCGCACGTTCCAGAGCGCGATTGGATTCTTCAACATCGTCGGCGCTCAGCAGGGGAATCCGCAGCTTGAAATGGATATGCAGAAAGTGGGCGATGTGGACCTTATCACTTCGCGCTATCTGCCTGAAAAGAATGACAAGGATTCGACGTCAGCCCCAATCATCTTTAATTTCTCGCCGTCTGTGGGATTCGCCGGAGATCGATTTGTGCTGGCCAGCACGGCCGCATTGGCGAAGCAACTGGCAGAAGCTCCGGCCAACAATGAGGACACTGACCTGAACACTTCCCTGGTGTTGAATGCACCCGTGCTGAATGACATCCTGAATGATAATCGCGAACAGTTAATATCACAGAACATGCTGCAGGACGGCCATTCGCGTGACGAGGCCGAAGCGGCAATCGATTTGTTGTTGGAAATCGTGCGCTGCTTCAAGGGGGCAGGGCTGAGTCTTGATCGCGAAGGAGACCAGTTGGCATTGAAGTTTCATCTGGATATCAATGAGCAACCAGGCAAGTGATAGAAACGCTGAGCGGTTTCGCCAAAAATCAGCGTCCGTTCGGAATCCGAGATTGGTCCCAGTACGTCGTCCAGTGCCGAAACAACACTCTCGTAAGGCGCTGCCAATTCGCAGACAGGCCAATCAGAACCGAACATGCATCGTTCGGGACCGAAGGCCTCCAGTGCAGTTTCGACATAAGGCTTCAAATCGGCTGGCTTCCAGTTCTTCCAATCGGCTTCCGTCACCATCCCGCTTAATTTGCAATACACGTTGGGAAACCGGGCTGCGTTCCGGATGTCGTCTTGCCAGCCCGTGGTAATCTGATCTTTGATTTTGGGCTTCGACAGATGGTCGATGACCAGAGGCAAGTCCGGCAA
Source organism: Planctomycetota bacterium (assembly GCA_031424595.1). Taxonomy (GTDB): domain Bacteria; phylum Planctomycetota; class Planctomycetia; order Planctomycetales; family Planctomycetaceae; genus SXXK01. The sequence continues at coordinate 24,135 of JANPHT010000407.1, read as the reverse complement.
CATTTCTGCCAGCGTCACGGCATGCTTCAGATGTTGAGTCAAGAACAGCAGGTCAAACGGAACGCGATGTTTTTCCAGCACGCGCAAACCTCTGAGGATGTCCGGCCGCACAATAAAGTTATCATCCGGTTCCGCCTGAGTAATGTGACGGATTCCGACAAACTTCGGATGGCCTGCGAACTCAGTTAACTGAGTCTCGCAGGCTTCGGATGCCAGATCCACCCAGCCGACAACGCCAGCGATAAAGTCATACTCCTCGGCCAATTTCAGCACCCAACGATTCTCTTCCAGGTTGTGCTGAGTCTGGACAAATACCGTTTTCTGAACCCCCGTCTGTTGAAGATGCGGCTTCAGATCCTGCGGCAAAAAATCGCGACAAAGGGGTGCATGCTGCGGCTCGTGCAACCAGCCATATTCAAATGGCAAATCGAGTTTCCAGAAATGCTGGTGAGCATCAATGATCACATGCGACTCCCGTGGCTGATTCCGTTTCGAAGGTGGCGTTCTGGCGGAGCAGGACAAGCCCTTCGAGTCAGAGCGGCGCTCTGACCGCATCAACCACTTCAGTTAAACCAAACCATGAACATAAAGAAGTTGCCTTCGAATGCGTTCATCATCTGACGCCAGGAATCCGGATCTGTCTTTTCACCTTTCTCAAGATAGGGCGTCAAGCCAGTCCCCTGAAGCCAGAGAACCAAATCCAGTCGAGTCGGTTCGGTGAATATCCTGCGAAAATTGATGCCGACGTCGGGATTGGACGGGACGTTTCCATCAAAAATAATCGCACCGCCCTCGATACCACGCCAGAACGGCAGCAACTTCTTTCCCTGAACAATTTCATCTGCCTCATCAAGAAACAACTGCCAGCCGGACTGCATTTGTCGTGACACTCGCATTCCACCAAGAGCGGCCGTCTGTTTTGTATTCGGGAGCCACTCGTGATCATCGTCCGTTTCCGCATTAATCAGCTTCCAGGATTCTCGACTGAGCGAGATCACAGCCTCAATGTGGGTCAGTGCGGACTTCATGCGTTCTGGCTCTGCACACTCGTAGTTGATCGTATGAATCAATGCGATCACATCCAGAATGTTCTGAGTGTTAAAGCCATTAAATGGCCCGGCTCCTTCCTTCTGCAGAAACGAGTACGGTGATTCCACGTTGGGATAAAACAGATGGGCCGTTCGCTCAAACTGATCTTTCCAGTCGTAAGCCAGGACAATCTCACCCAGAGCTGACATGACATGGCAATAACCCCGCAACCAAAGTACATCAGCGTCGTCAAAGGCCACGACGAGTTGATTCACTTCCGGACCCGCATCGCTGGGTCGCCCATTTCCGCTGACAGACTCGAAGACTCTCCATAGCGATTCTTCATCCGTCGCCACGCCGTCGCCATCCAGGTCGAGTCGGATTTGACCAATCCTGAGGGTCAGTTTGACGTCCGCAGGTTTCACGGCAGCCAGTGTGGATTCGGCGATTTTCAGGCCATCCATGTACCCCTGAATCATGGCCCGGGCTTTCGGATAACTAAGCAGTTCAGGCGCATCATTTTCCGGCACTGGAAGTCGCATAAACGGCATGGCCTGACGACGTCCTCCCAGTAGACCATATCGATACTGATCACGGCCCAGGTTTTCGACGGCCTGCAGAAACTGAGTCACTCCCAGACTAAAACCTGCCTCCGCATTCTGCCGGTCTTTTTCCAAAGCAGCGTTCATCGCAGCAGCCCCGGCCGCAAGTCGCCCTTCCACGAGAAACTTCTCGATGGCCGGAGGTGCGGCCGATGCCGTCTGCAGCGGAACCACAAGGGACATCAGGACAGTAACGCGGATGATGAGTCGAGACATCATGAGATCCTTTTGAAGAGTCAAGCTGGGGCCGACACGGCCAGGGTCAGTCAGGCCACGTCTGTAAGTCAGGGACCGTTGATGGCCGAGTGTAACAAAAACCAGCAACGTCCGCAGTTCGTCCGACACAACAATTCCCGGGAGACTTTCCTCCGGGCCAGTTGAACGGCCGGAAGATCCATTGTCCTTTGCATTCTTTGCACGAGAATATCAGCGATTCCCGGTCCCATGAACAGCGATGACTTCTCTGCGGTCACCGCGTATAATCGGCTTCGCCAGGGCCGTGGCAGACGTGGTCACACGGCCGTCTTACCTGTGAGAGCGAGTGCGGAAGTCGTTGTTATGAGCCTCATGATTGTTGTCGTTGGCCTCTTTATTGCGATGGTGTTCCTGATGATCATGGGAACATCCGGATTCGTATTCTTCAATGTCTTTCGCAATTTCGGTCGAGTCTCAAAGGTCGTGGACCAGGCACTGGATCAGGCCGAAAAAGAGGCTGCGCATTCGGAAAAGAAACGGCGGGCCCTTGAGATCGTCGCAAATCAGGCCGAGGGAACCCCGGCCTACAAATGTAAGAGCTGCGGAGCCATTGTCGACAGCACTGCAGAACTGTCTGCCGACGGAAGAATTCGCTGCAACTATTGCAATCAATGGGCCAGCATTTATCAGTAGCAAGGCGTGTCATTCTGAAAACCTCGGCCTGAAACTTTCTGCAAATCCAGAAATCCAACCCTACAGCATCTGAGTGCAAGCGTGGCAGGTTTGAACGACACGGAAATTCAGAGCGAAGATGACAGAGAACGGTCGCGTCGACTGAGTCTCCAGGGGAATAAGCCGCCTTCTGAGATCGAAGGTTATTCGATCGTACGACGGCTCGGGACAGGGGCCTACGGAACCGTCTGGCTGGCTCGTGAAGATCGTACCGGACGTATGGTGGCGATCAAATTCTATCCGCATAGACGCGGTTTGAATTGGTCGATGCTCAGCCGAGAGGTTGAAAAGCTGGCAGCGGTTTATACGTCGCGTAACATTGTCCGACTGTTGGATGTTGGCTGGAATGCCGAGCCTCCCTATTTCGTCATGGAGTATGTTGAAAACGGTTCGCTGGGCAATTTTCTGACCCGCGGAGCGATCTCGGTGGATGAATCGATTCGCATCATTCGCGAAATCTGCAGCGCGCTGATCGACGCCCACGGGGCGGGCGTCCTGCATTGTGATCTGAAGCCGGACAATGTGCTCCTGGACAATCAGCTTCACGCCAGACTGTGCGACTTTGGCCAGTCACGCATGTCGCACGAGCAAAGCCCGGCACTCGGCACTCTGTATTACATGGCCCCTGAACAGGCCGATCTGGACGCTCAGCCGGACGCACGCTGGGACGTCTACGCCATCGGCGCTTTGTTGTACCATATGCTGACTGGAAGCCCGCCGCATCGGACGGAGGTGAGTCAGAGACAGCTTGAAGCTGCCGAGAATCTTGAAGAGCGACTGAAAGTCTACCAATCAATCATCCGAAAGACCGGATTGCCGTACGGACATCGCAGTGTCAAAGGCGTTGACAACCGGCTGGCGGAGATTATCGAGCGTTGTCTTGCTGTTTCGCCGGGCGATCGTTACCCGAACGCTCAGGCCGTGCGGGATGAGATGGATGCCCGCGACCGTCAGCGAACCCGTCGACCGCTGCTGATGCTGGGTGTTGTGGCCCCGATTCTGCTCATGGCTGCGATGGTACCAATTTTTGTCAATGCCTTAACCAAGAATCTGAACGTCACCGAACAGGAGATCACCGACCGCGCATTGGAGAGTGATGCCTTGTCGGCTCGCCTTCAGGCCGCTGCCCTGGAAGACGAACTGAACGATCGTCTTGAAGAACTGGAGACGGTTCTTGCCAACGAAGAACTCGCAGAATTGCTCGAAGTCACAATGCAGCGAGATTCTGATGAGGTTCTGACGGAGATGTCGTCCTTCGCAGAAGTGGCCTTTGCCTCGCGGCCAAGATGGATCCAGCTTCTCGACACAGCCTGGGAACGAACAGAAGCTCTCAACAAGCGACGACAACGTGAGTCGGACACCAGTTGGTTCCTGACTGACGCTCGGGGAGTGCAGGTTTGGCGACGTGAATTCAGCTACAGAACTCATGGAGACATTTTCAGCTATCGGGACTATTTTCATGGACGAGGGGCCGACTTCAATCGTGAGTCAGTACCTTCTGATGTTAATCCCATCAGTTCGCCTCATGTGAGTGTTGCTTACAAGAGCACAACAACCGATCGACAGACTGTTGCAATGAGCGTTCCGGTTCGGGACAAGCTTGGAACCGTGATCGGTGTGTTTGCCAGAACAGCGAATCTGGGAGATTTGCAGTCGTTTCTTGGGCAGCGCATCCAGGACGCAAAAGGTGAAAGTGTTCGTCGCATTATTGCGCTCGCCGAATTTCGTGAGTCTGAAAAACTGCGACTGCTCGATCATCCGTACCTCACGGAGGAATTCGTACAGTCTGCCGAAGAATCGTCACGCGATGAAGAATTGTTTCAGAACCTGAAAATGGATGACAACACTGTTCAAAAGATTCGAGAGAGTCTGAAGTCCGGCACGAACGAGCGGAACGAAGTCAAATTGCCGGTGTACATTGATCCCGTTGGGCAACTTGATGACCCTGCCGCCGCGGCGTACGTTGGCAAATGGATGGCAGCGATTGCTCCGGTTCGCGGCACAGGCTGGCTGGTCATCGTTCAGGAACGGCGCGACGCAGCTTTGCTGCCGGTGCAGGCAATGGCAGAACGCGCCAGTCGCCAGGCCTGGCTGGCCGTGCTGATTGCGACCCTCATGATGGGCATTGTCTGGTTCTTCGTTTGGCGCGCGTTTGGTCGAACAACCGTTGCGAAGGCAAACCCCGCAGCCGAGTAATCCCCGCCAATTGTTGATCGTTGAGTTGCGTTGCTCAAATTCTTAATCGGCCATCAGCCTGGCAGCTTCCTGAGCAGTCAACGCACGATCGAAGATGGCGATCTCATCCAGTCGCCCTTCCCAATTGGCCTCGTTATCGCTCCGGCCGCCGAACAGGAGCTCGTTAATTGTGACTGCCGCCGCTGTTCCGTCGATCTCCAGCCGACCGTTGAGGTACACCTGAAGCTTTTCGCCATCACGAACAAGAACCACGTGACTCCAGACCCAACGAGGGATCTCGGTTTTTCCGACCAGAACTTTGTCGGTCATTTGTCCCTGCTGGAAGATCAGCTTTCCTGTATGGCGACTTGTCCCGCCGACGCCAAGATGCTCACCAAACGCACTGAGTCCGTGGTCATGATCACGGGAATAGAACCAGCCGCTGACTTCACGTCCGTCGTTGGGCATCCCGTTCCACACCCACAACGAAATGCTGTACCTGGCTGACAGCCCGCTTCCCAATGATCTCAATCGCCCACTCACGAAATGAGGCGCTCGATTGGTTGCATCCGGACCGCAGAATGCAGCCGACTGAGGACCTTCCAGATAGTAAGTGACGGCAGCTTCATAAGTCGCATGGCGATGATTTCCGCTGGCATCTGCGGCGATGGGACCGGTGAACTCATTCAGTCGCCACCACGCGGCGGGTTTCATCGATTTAATAGTTTCTGCAGCGACACCAAGCGGAAGGTCGTGCGTCCTGCGTGATTTGCCACTGACTTGTTCCAGCAGTGCAATCGCCGCTTGAGTGATCCTGGGTTCCGCCAGAACTTCAAGCCCGGCGGAGCGAGCGGCCCAGGTATTGTATCCGCCAAACGGATGCATTTCCGACGGAGGAATGTAGCCATCGCCACCGTTTGCCAGTTCGATCACCATATTGTGCGGCAGCGGGCTGGCAGCTTTGATCTTCAGTCCTGTGATCGCGTAGGTTTCATTAGGAGTCGTGGCAATGCCAATGTCACCCACTCGCAAAGCCTGCACAACGATTTCCGTCTGCTGCGCTTCGTGTAACAGGATTTGCTCACGCGCATAAACTTCCTCCGTTGTGGTTGGCAGGCGATCGCCCATATCCTTAACGATCCGCTGCGACCATTCCAGCAACTGTTTGTTGGGAACTCGATACTTCAGAGTCATGCGTTTTTCAGCCATCGCAATGGCCACATCATCACGATACTGAATTCCCTTCAACGCGTTCGTTGCGATTTCGAGCAGTCCGTTTGTATAAGCATCAATGGTAAGAGCTGGATCCCAGATTTCCGGCTTCGTGTAGTCGCGACGCCAGATGTCGCCGCTGCAACCATGCGACATGATTCCAACGAAACTTCCATCCGGAGCAATTCTCTGCTTCAGACCTTCAGCGAACAATCCAAAGTAATCCGCGCTGATATCCACGTCACTGAAATAGTGCATGGAAAAATTGGCCAGTACCGCCAGTGGTTTTCCGTCGCGAGTCTGAACGGAAATCAGAGATAACTCCGGATCTTCGGGTCCCGCTTCCCCCACCGCATCATCCCAGTTGGCTCCTGCATGCATGTTGGCTCGCACGGTCTTATTCCCGAATGGGTCCGTGTCGATTCGATCCGGGCGACGAATCCATTGACGGAGTGCCGTGAATTCAGGAGCCTGAGCCTTTGCGAAACCAATCCGAGCTGGCTGCAAACCTGCCTGAGCCGCAGCAATGACTTCGGCCAATTTGTCGCGAAGAAACGGCACATAGTTGGGGTCTGCATCCGTTCCCAATGCCCCCATGCAGGAAGGTGCGGAATGCGTGTGAGTTGCAGAGATCAGAATCCGATCTGTCGGAATTCCTGTTCGCAGCTTTGTCAGAGCTTTGACGTCGTCCAGCAGGACTCGACCCATCATGCAACTATCGACGACAACGATAACCAGTTGCTCTTTGCCGTCGCTCATCGCAATCGCCCGCGCATGGACTGGAGTCTTTACTTTATCAAGACTGCGACTTGTCATGCCGCCATTGACGAAAACTGGCAGCTTGTCGGGGGTGACATCAATCATGGCCGCCCCGGCGAGGAACTCCGCAGAAACAGAAGGCAAAAGGCAGAAATAACAAAAGAACAAACTGATGAGCGTGACTACGTTTGTCCAATGCAGGGCTGAACCAGCAAGCATTCCGATGTCTCCTGAAGAATCGAGTCGTCATGGGCGTGAGAACGGCGTGAATAGCGACCTCGGCTCTGTCGCCACTCCGACCGGCGGGAGTCGCATGGTAGCGAGGCTGATCCGTAACGGCTACATACGCCAAACAAAACGGAAATCCTGGTGTCCTCTTCGAGGAGTGAATCGCTGCGTCAAGGGTACTCAATGCAGAGCCGGCTGGAGACCGAGTCGATTGATCAGGTTCCGCTGAATCTGGAATGTCGGGACGAGATCATTCCGATTTTCAGAACGGTACAGCATCTGTATGCGAAGTCTGACCTGGGTGAACAGGTTCTCAAACTGGTGGCTCAGGTATCGCTCATTTTGCGCAAGTGAGCGTTTTACGGGGGGCGGGGTTGAAGTTCGTTTGAGTGTTGAAAACGTAGTGATGCAGATTTGGCTTGCGTGGAGGATTTGTAGCAACAGTGCCGGAAATGCGCTTCGCTCGGACTTACTAACCGATATGATGACGGTGGAGTTACGGTGTCGCCCATCTTTCGGAAGATCTGTTTGAATGATTGAAAGTCGAGAAGGCCCACGCATCCTCTGGTTCGCCGCGTTGCTGTGCGCAATCGGCGGAGTGGCGATCGGCCAGGACAGTACTCGCCCGGCTATCATCCCGGTCAGCGATACCGCCGAGGAATCCGACCGTGATTCGATGCTTCTGACGTTCGCAGAACTCAAGGCAGCGGGGGCGCTTCGGTCGAATTATCGAAAGCAGCAACACCGTTCATTTGGCACGGAAGATCCAAAGCCGAATCTTGCGGCGTTTCGCAAAGATATCCTGCCAGTCCTGGAAAAGTCCTGCGTTCAATGCCACGGACCAGAGACTCAGGAGGGCAACGTTCGCATCGACACGCTGGATCCGGATCTTCTGCATGGAAACGATGTGAATTGGTGGCTCGAAATTGTTGCCGTTCTGAGCAACGGGGAAATGCCGCCGCCGGACGAAGCTAACCTGACAAACGAAGAACGCAGCAGGTTGATTGAATGGCTGTCGTCGGAAACCCAGATGGCCTCCACGGTGCGTCGTGCTCAGCAGGGGCACTCTTCATTCCGGCGCATGACTCGGTACGAGTACAACTACGCGCTGCAGGATCTGCTCGGACTTCCGTATGACTTTGCCAGAGACCTGCCGCCGGAGTCCACATCGGAGGACGGATTTCAGAACAGCTCCGAATTGCTGCACATGTCGGCCATCCAGTTCGCCACCTACCGCGACCTGGGTCTGAGTGCACTGAAGAAGGCAACAGTGCACGGCGAACGGCCATCGCTGATTCATTGGGGAGTTTCGATGCAAGCCGCCTCGGCCAACATGTGGGAAAAGCAGGAAAGCGAGCTGGAAAAAATCCGGCAGCAGTACAAAGACGATCCTGAAAAGATGACACGGGAACTTGAACGGCAGGCGGCCGAGTTTCAGGAGCGTCGAAACGGTGTTCACTACAAAAACCTCAGCACAGGGCGGACCGCAGGAGTATCCTGGGATTATGGTGAAGCCAAATACGCGTCGCCACCGATGCAGATACATCCTGATGTGCCAGGGACGTTTGATCTCGTGGCCATCATCCCGCCGGGACAGAAGCTGATTGTCGAACTGGGAGACACCATTCCGGAACAAGGAACGCTGCGGGTTCGTGTCCGCGCATCCGGAACGGCTGTCAACGACAATCGCACACCCAGTCTGCAACTGGAATTTGGCTGGCAGGCCAGCAACGACTCACAGGCTTCCGTCCGAATCAGCAACCAGGACCTCGTTATCGATGCGACTCCCGGGCAACCGGAATTCTATCAATGGGACATTCCGCTGACGGAAGTTCACCCACGGAATTCGGTGCGCGGGGTTTGGAAGATGGGAGACTTGCCGAGCCCTTCAGAATTCATTCGGCTTGTGAACAGTTCGACCTCACAGGACGACATTCAGATTGACTTTGTGGAGGTCACTGCACCGGTTTACGACGAATGGCCACCGGCGTCGCATACCCAGGTTTTCTTTGACAGCAAGAACCGTATGGACGAATCGGTCTATGCAAAAGAGGTGCTGTTTCGCTTCATGTCACGTGCCTGGCGACGGCCTGTGACTGATGCTGAGGTCGATCAAAAGCAGGCTCTGTTCACGAAGATTCGCCCTGAATGCGAAGATTTTCAGCAGGCGATGATGGAAGTCCTCGCCACTGTGCTGGCCTCGCCGAAGTTTCTCTATCTCGTGCAGGCCGATTCGCAACAGTCGCCGACAGAAAGTCTGAGCCAGGACGAACTGGCGACTCGCCTTTCGATATTCCTCTGGTGCAGCACACCTGACGCAGAACTGCTGGATCTGGCGGCAAGCGGACAGATCCGCAACCGTGACGTCCTGATCAGCCAGGTCAAACGAATGCTGGCCGATGCACGGTCCCGGCGATTCTCGCAGCAGTTTGTGCGTCAGTGGCTCGGCATGCAGTTGCTGGATTTTCTGAAAGTCGATCGCAAGGTCTATCCGCAGTTCGATCCGTCGTTGAAAGAGGCAATGCAGGAGGAACCGGTTGCCTTCTTTCATGAAGTTCTGCAGAACAATCACAGCGTGCTGGATTTTCTCCACGCGGATTACTCGATGGTGAATGAACGACTTGCCAAACACTATGATATGACTGACGTGTACGGAAACCATTTCCGCCGTGTCCAGCTTGAGCCGCAGCAAAAGCGAGGCGGCTTGCTGACTCAGGCGGGGCTGCTGGCGATGAATTCCGATGGCAAAGATTCACATCCGCTCAAACGCGGCATCTGGATGCTCAGGAGTCTCCTGAACGATCCGCCGCCACCACCACCACCTGCAGTTCCCGAGATCGACCTCGCCGACCCGGAGATTGCAAAGCTGACTCTCAAACAGCGGATCGAAAACCATCGAAACCACGCGGCCTGCCTGTCATGTCACGCAAAGATTGACCCCTGGGGAATCGCGTTCGAAAACTTTGACGCAGTCGGCAGCTGGCGAACACAAGTCCACGGACAACCGGTTGATGCCGCCAGTCTTTTGTTCAACGGACAGAAGCTTGATGGCATCGATGATCTGAAACGGTTTTTGTTGGAAAACCGACAAGACCAGTTCACACGTGCGATGGTTCATAAGATGACAACGTATGCACTCGGCAGACCTCTGACATTTGGCGACCGCTCCAGCGTTGACCAGATCACAGCCGACCTTCGCCAGCAGGACGATGGACTTGGAACAATGGTGACGCTGATTGTCACCAGCCCGTTGTTTCAGTCAAAATAACTTCACCGTCCGCGGTGTCTACGGCCACTAATGCTAAGTTAAGCTCTCCATCGTTTTCGCAGCCTCTGATTTTTCTCTCGACCAGATTTCGATCATGGAACCAAAAGACAATATCAATGCGCCAACCAGGTAAACTGACGCCATCATGGGAACGGGGAGTTCTGCATCGCGAGGTGACCATTCCATGATATTGATCAGGGCAAAAATAAAGACGCTGAATAGGGGCGCGGATGCTCCCAGGACGATGCCCCACCGCAAACGCAGGCGATAGGCACAAATAGCCATGACGATCCCTGCCAGGCTGAGCACAAGACCACTTCCTATGATGGAAAAGATCGTCGCAACAGAAAGTCCGATCCCCACAACGACAACCAGCAGCTGCACGCTGATCCAGATCTTTGGCCAGAAACAAACTCTTGTTGCGAGATATTCTCGTTCAGGTTCAGGCAGGACTTCCGGCGTTTGATAAGGATTCTCCCAGTCGTTCTTCATTAGCCAAATAACTCTTTCAGCATTTTGATGACGTACGCATAGGAGTGATCGTCATCCTTCCAAAGAATGCGACCAGTTTGGTGGAGAGAAACAAGTCCTCGCCACAGTATTGAAAGGAATCGTCCCTGATTGCGGCGAAGCCCGGCACTTACGGTTTGTCAGCTTTGGGGTCAGCTTCGTTGAGGGCCCCGGCGTTGCCAGTTCGATCCACTGGCAGGAGGAAACGAACAACGGTTTGAGTCTTTGTTGGTTCAACCACTGTGCCATCAAGGTTTAATTGCGTCAACGGCAGATCAGCCAGGCCCATCAGCAAGGCCGTATTGAGTTGAATCGCATCGCTGACTTCGTCATGTCGAAGGTAATTATTCTGAAGCTTAACGTACACCTCGCCACCCGCCATATTATAGAGCGATACCATCAACAGAATGTCGAGTGGGTTTGTTCCGGTGCTGTTATAGAGTGATTGGATCTGAGTCGTTGGGTTAGATTTTGTGTCGCCCTTCTTTCGTTCACGACTGACGACTCGCACGCCTCGCAGGAAATCGCGAATCTCTGCAACTCGCACGTTTCCCCTGTTGCGCGACCATGGTTTGCCGGGCTCAATTTGCCGAAATCCTTCCTCAGCCTTCTGAGATGGCATGTACACGCGATTGCCAAAGACGATGACCCAGTCCTGAATTGCAACTGGCAGATGGTGAACAAAGCTGCCTTCCAGAAGTCCGCTGGCCGGCATGGTCAGCTGAGATTCAAAGATGCTGGAGCTCTCTGCGTGCGAAAAACTCTCGGCAAGAAAGGCTTGAGATCCATCTACAACCAGCGGGACGGAATCAAACCGTGGCGGACCAGTTTCTGTGCGGCGACTCAATTGTTGCCCCAGACCGGCACCGCCAGGTCGATACATTCCGCCGTAGACATCTTCAGCGCGTCCGTGCCAGTTCACAGTTTCTTCGGTTTGCTTAACAGCTTTTCCCACGATCAAGGGGCTCGATGTCATCGACACACTACCGAATCGCGAGTCCGTCGTTGATAAGCTGCTCCAGGTTCTTGCATGAAGGGTCTGATCAATGCCGTTGTGTCCGACGTCAAGCAGATGAACTGTTCTGACTGTCGCGGCCGCTCGATGACTTGTCGACCACCACACTGTTAATCCGCACGCAATGGCAACCAGTGATGGAAAAGTGATCCATGTCAGTTTTGGGCGGCGGAGCAATCGGACAACAAAGAAATAATCCATGGGTCCGATTATTATCAGATAAACCAGCATCATGACCATCGCATGCCAGCTCGACCATCGTTCAGCCGCTGGGATCGCATCGGATACATTCGCAAGTTGAGTGGCGAGGTCCGTCACGCCGCTGCTTGAAATACGCCCGCCGCGTCGAGACTGCTCAGTCCCGCTTTCAAGCAGCCGATCAAACAACAGCATTTCATAGAATTGAGACAGCGACAGCCACCGGTTCAAGGGTCGCTGATTCAGATCAACGGCTACGACAGTGACTAGTCCAGCACCCATGCTGAGTCGCGAAATCAGAGGACCATTGATGGAATTGACGACGGTACGGGTCTGGTCGGAATTCATCTGCACGATCGAAACATTCTGGCGATTCGTCTGCAGCTGACTCGCGCCGGCAACATAGTTCTGCAGAGCGGTAAGGTCCTGGCTGCTGAGCAATCCATCCTGAATTCCGAATCTCGGCTGTAACCAGCGGCCAACCGGAGATGCCAACAGCCCTGTCAGATTCTCGCCGCAGCTCACAAGCAGATGCCCGCCTGTGACGACCCAGTCCTGAAGTGCTTCTGTCTGCTGTTCGGAGAGACCGTAATCCGACACTAAAACAACCGTATCGATGGAATCCAGCCCACGTCGAGTCGTTGGCAGGCTCTGCAGGGAGTCAAGAATCAGCAGGGTCAACTCTCCACGAGTCCCGCTTGCCCCGGTGAGTCTTTCTTCCAGTTCCGGTAGCCCGACAGGCGATCCGATTGTCAACACCGTTTGTGATTGATGTCGAAGTAACGTCATCTGGCTCATCAATTCTGAGGAATTCAACTCTTGAGCGGCCGGTGTCGGGTTGGTCGATGGCTTGCCAGATTTCCCCGGGCGGCAGGAGACGGAGTGCTGCCACAGGACTGCGTCAGATGTGTGGATGAGTTGGAGTCGGATCGGACTATCGATTCGTCCCGCCATAAAGACGCCATTCAAGGTGACCGATCCACCCGAATCCGCCTTCGCAGACGCCACAATACTTTCACATTGGTCGCCGCGAGGATCGCTGGCCGTCATTCGGAGAGTCACCTCTGCATCCGGGGAAACCCCTTGAGCACGGAGTTCGACCGGCAACCATGTCCCGACTCGTCCTGCACCGCTGAAGCCCAGCGTCAGGTTTTCAACCTTCAACATGCTGCTGCCGGAATTCTCCTGAGACAGAACCGTGTCCCCGAACAGAAAGAACAAAGCCAGCCCGCAGCAAATCGCGAGGTGAGATCGATGAAGCAGCGAGCTGCCATTTAAGCGTCTGGACACAGTTTTATCTCAGTAGGCACGGATTTATCTCAGTAGGCACTGCACGATATTCAGCCCGTTGAGGCGATCGACATTTGAATCTTTCATCCTCACAGCAACAACGGATGTGAGGAATCCATCTGATCTTTTGGCAGACTCGGTCAGCGTTTGTCCGCAGATTCATTGCCGCAGTCCATCTTCAAAGGACAACACGGAATCCAGACGGACGGCTGTGCGATCTGTTCAGGATAGCGTACGGCTGACAGCCCCGAAGTACGCCCGATCTGCTGCTTTTGCGGGAAAATTCACTATTTTAAGATGAACGAATGTCCTGAGAGTCCCGTCGAAATGAATTTCGCGGTTGATGTTGGCCGTAAGTCTTGTTAACAAAGAGAGTGGCGAGATCCAAATTACCGAGGTCTGGAGGTTCTGATGCCAAATTCCTTGCGACTCAAGGGCTCATCGCCTGAACACAGTAATACCCACGCTCCACAGCATCGCGTGGCGGGGTTAGGCCAGTTTTTCGGGCCGAGTTCCAGTCCGCTGGTTCAGGTGGGACGCCGTAAATGGATGCTGCAGGCTGGACTCGCCGGGCTGTCGTTGCCGAATCTGGTTCAGTCTCGTTCAATGGGCTCTGCTGTCGGATCCGGCCGCCGCGCAACTTCCGTCATCCAGATTTGGCTCTCGGGCGGTCCCAGCCAACTTGACATGTGGGATATGAAGCCCGAAATGCCGCCGGAAATTCGTGGCCCCTTCAAACCGATTCCCACCAGCGTCGCGGGGATTGAGATCTGTGAACACTTGCCCCTTCAGGCGGCGATGATGGAAAAGTTTGCCATCATCCGATCGATGGATGCCGGTGCCAGCAATCATACTCCCATCACGTTTCAGGCGGCCAATCCAAAAGCTCAACGAACCGAAATTGGTCGGCAGGGAGGAGGCTACCCTTCCATGGGTTCAGTGGCCGCCAAATTTTGTGGCGCGAATCGTGAGGGAATGCCGCCGTTTGTCGCTCTGGCCAATAGTATGGTCGCGGACGTCTACGGTGCGGGAGATCTTGGGCAGCCGTATGAGCCTCTGGACGGCATGCGAGTGGACGGCAGGTTCTCGATGCCCAAAGGTGTCGAAGTGCCTCGTTTAGAGAACCGAGATCAATTGCGACGCGCACTCGATTCTTTGCATCGACAAATGGATTCTTCCACGGGGTTTCAACAGCAGGACCGCTACACTCAGGAAGCTTACGATCTTGTTCTCGGAGGTGCGGCCCAAAAGGCGTTTGACCTGAGTCAGGAATCAGACGACGTTCGCAACCGTTATGGTCGAGACTCCCTGGGTGAAAAAGCACTCCTGGCGCGTCGGCTTGTTGAAGCAGGTGTCACTTTCATCACGATGAGTGATGCCTGGGGGCATTGGGACCACCATGGCGATGAGGTGAAATGGGGAGGCATTGTGAAGGGCCTCACTCCTATGCTTCCGATTTTGGATCGCGGTGTGACCGCCTTGATCGACGATCTTGATCAACGAGGGCTGCTGGAGACGACTTTGGTCATCGTGATCGGAGAATTTGGCCGCAGTCCTGTGATGACAAAAACAGGCGGTCGCGACCATTGGCCCGGTGTAATGTCGTTTCTGATGGCCGGAGGTGGAGTCAAAGGCGGTCAGGTGATTGGTGCGACAGACCGCCGCGGCGGTTCGATCCATGAGCGACCGCTTGGCCCGGGTGATCTCGCCGCGACTGTCTTCACTCATCTCGGTATCGATCCCAATTCGCACTGGATTAATCCAGCCGGGCGACCCAATCGACTTGTTGAGGACGGTCAGCCGATTTCAGAACTCGTGTGATGCCGCGTCTGCTGTTTCTGTCATCTCCGGTATCGGCGGTTATCTCTCCGTCAGGCAACCTGATTGCCGCAGGTAATGCAGTGCGGTGTTCATTGCAAATCAGCCTGAGCTGGGAATGTCTCGGTCCACTCTACGAGCAAAGGGGTCGCAGTTGATCAAGGATTTTTGGAATCGCTTCATACGGAGATTCCTGCTCCTCGTACTCCAAAGCGACAAAGCCGCGATACCCGGCGTTTTTGAGAATCTCGACGATCCTTGCGAAGTCCGCCGGCTGCTTCTTTCCACCTGGGGAAATCGAGGCCTTAATCTGAGCATTGACGGCAAAAGGTGCGATCTTCGCCAAATCGGCGTAGGGATCTTCCGTCTGAAAATTGCCACTATCGAAGTTCACTCCGAACCATGGCGATGTCTCAATTCGGGCGATGATCTTCATCATTTGCTCCGGCGTCGCAGTGATCCCGCCATGGTTTTCCAGAGCGAGGAAAACGCCTCTTGTGGCCGCATATTTGAGCGACTCATTGATGCCAGCCGCACAGCGTTCGATCGACGCATCTTCAGTATCCCCCTTCGGAACCTTGCCTGCAAAAATACGAATGGCAGGTGCTCCCATGATTGCCGCATAATCAATCCATTCGCGACACTCGGCTAGTTGCTTCTGGCGAGCCTCCCCTTCTGGCAGGCAGAAGTCATTGCCAATGGCTGTTCCGGAAATGCTGAGTCCCAGTCGATGAGTCTGCGCGCGAAGACTAAGAAGGTACTCGGTGGTGATGTCCTTGGGAAAATAGTATCCCGTCAGTTCTGTGGCACCCAGGCCCTGAGCGGCACAGAAGTCTATGAACTTTTCTACTGTCATTTCTGCCTTGGCAATTTCTTCAGGCGTCCCGCGCTTCGCGAACTGCCGGTTAAAGGAATACCCGGCAAGGCTTAACTTTAATAACGGCGCACCACTGCGTTTCGGAGGATCGGCGGCAAGCAGGTTTGCTGCGAAAGAACCTTGAACGTTTGATGCATAGCAGATTGCTGCTGAAGCAGTCGTAAGCAGTTGACGGCGCGAGAGTGTCATGGATTGTGACCTTGCCTGAAGTTTGCACCTGTTTTCCCCAAATTTGTTTTTCCACACAGGTGACCGAAAAGATAGCAGGATCATCCGTCGTTTGCGCTCGGTCAGAATCATGAAATTCCTCCGATGGAAGCGAATTTTCTCCATTTTCAGCGGCATTTGGCGTTCCGTCTCATCCGTTAGCGGTTTAGCTGCGTTTTTGTCAAAAGCAAAGCCAGGTTTCCGAGCGGATCAGCGAATGAATCCACGTTTTGGTCCAGGCAACGGTTCCGTGCTACAATTCTGCTGGTATTCACCCGGCTCAGCATCAGTCCATCACTTTCGGAGTCCAACAATGAGACGCATTCCTCTGGCCGCAATGCTGCTGGCAGGTGTGAGTCTGCTGAGTTCATGGTCGGCGGCACAGGACGCAAACCAGCCAGCGGTTGCAAAAAAGCCGCTTGGAAAGTTCCTCACTGTCACCAGCCCTCTGGATGACCGCATGGTCAGTGAACTCACCAACGTGGCCCTTGAGGCGCAGGCTCAGGCGACGCGGGAAGACCGAGATGCCGTCCTGGTGCTGGAGATTGAACCCGGATCAAGCGGACTGGGGCACGTGACGGATGTCGCACGCTTTTTGACATCGGCTCAGATCGGTCGGGTTCGAACCGTGGCATGGCTGCCAAAAACGGTCGATGGAACTCGAGCAATTCTGCCTCTTGCCTGTCACGACATCGTCATGCATCCGGATGCGAATCTTGGTGACATCGGACGTGGCAAAGCCATGCCCCGGGAAGATCAGAATTTTGTCCTCAGTATTATCGATCGTCGCCGTAATGTTCGTCTCTCCCGGGGAATTGCCATCGCCATGATGGACCCCGCCTCAACTTTGCTGTGGGTGACTCTCGAAGATGCAAACGGCACTACTCAGCAAAAGTTTGTGACGCCCGAAGAACTGGCCCAGCTGCAAAATCAAAACGCCGTCATCTCGAAAACAGAAACAGTCAAAGACCCGGGAGCCCCCGGGCTGTTTCATGCGAGCGATTCAGAGAAGGCCGGATTCCTTGTTGCCAGGACAGCGAAGTCTCGCGCCGAAGTTGTTGCAGCCTTCAACCTGCCATTGGAAGCGATGCGAGAAGCGGGTTCAAAAAGCAAAAATGTCACCGCGCGAGTCATTGCTGTCCACGGTGTTATCGATGGAGTACTGGGCGAATTTGTCGAACGCGAAATGCGAAATGCTGCGGCGGCTGGAGCGAACACAATCATCTTCCATATTGACTCCCCAGGTGGCGATAAAGACATTGCCGAGCATGTGGCTCTGGCAATTTCAGAACTCGATCCTGCAAAGATCACCACGGTCGCCTGGATCCCCAAAGGAGCGTGGAGCGGCGGAGCCTTAATTGCCTTCGGCTGCGACAAAATCCTGATGCATGCTGAAGCCCAGATCGGCGACATCGGAGTGATTGCACTGACGGAGCCCGGAGGCCAGTTTGAACGAGCGCCGGAGAAAATCGTAAGTCCTTTCCTGCAGTTTGCTGCCACACTGGCGAAACGCAAAAATCGGCCGGCGGCGTTGCTGCAGGCGATGATCGATAAGGACCTTGAAGTGTTTCAAGTGACCAGAAAATCGGATGGACGTGTCACGTATATGTCGGAAGCCGATCTGCAGGCTGCTAACGAAGATTGGGTGAAGGGACCTATGGTTCCCGAGTCCCGTGCGGGAATTCTGCTGACCGTTTCAGGGGAGCGGGCTCATGAACTGGGACTGGCAGACGCACCATGCCGCGACGTCGATGAACTGCGATCTCGATTAGGAATCTCAGAGAAGACAGATTTGACGCCCGTTGCCAGTACCTGGGTTGATACGCTGCTTGTCATTCTGAATTCCGGCTTCGGCGGATTCATGTTGATGACTCTCGGGATCATCTGCATTTACATCGAATTGCATATTCCCAGTGGCTTCTTTGCAATACTTTCAGCGGTCTTCTTCTCTTTGTTTTTCTGGAGCCGTTTCCTCGGTGGAACAGCGGGAACTCTGGAACTGGTGCTGTTCATTCTGGGGATGGGACTGTTGGCACTTGAGATTTTTGTCATCCCTGGTTTTGGAGTTTTTGGCGTCTCCGGCATCCTGTTAACTTTCGCGTCTTTGGTTCTTGCCAGTCACACATTTTCAGGAATGACAGTGACCGAGAGTTTCGAAGAGTCGATGGGCAGTCTGGGTTCACTGGCAGGAGCCATGGTGACTGTGATTGCTGTAGCAGTTGTGCTGAATCGTTTCCTGCCCTCGATTCCTTTCCTGAATCGATTGATTCTGACGCCGCCGGGTTATGCGATTGCGGAAAGCGATGGACTCATGCTCAATCCGTCGCTGCTGTCCAGCACGACAACAACTTTCAGTCCTGTTGAAGTGGGAACGATTGGCATGACGGCTTCCGCGTTGCGTCCTTCGGGAAAAGCGATATTTGGTGACAAGTATCTGGATGTGGTCAGCGATGGAGCTTACATCGACCACGGTTCGTCGATTGAAGTCCTTCGAGTAGCCGGAAATCGAATCATCGTGCGAGCGTACTCGAAGTCTACGGAGGCGTGATCCCCTGCACTGCGCGTTCAGACGTGGTCCGAAGTCTCACGAACCCGCCAAAGTTCAACAACACTCCGGCCTAAATCCGGATGTCGATGGAGATCGCACAAAGAATGGCCGAGACAAGGGACAATTTGCCGCCGACCAGGTAGACTTTGTGTTGTTCCTCGCTGTGCTGTTCCTCGCGATCTGACATTCGCTAACCACCTGCAACGTAAAGCCTCGCCGATGAATCTTTCCACTCGCACGACGGTACTCCTGGCGTTCCTGCTGCAAACATTGTTTTCCGTAATGCAAAGCCAGGCTGATGATTCGGGCAGCAGTCTGACCGAAGCCGAAAAACGTGGTGGATGGAAGTTGCTGTTCGACGGCAAAACGACCAACGGATGGCGCAACTATCAATCCGACAGGATCAGCGACGGCTGGATCGTAAAAGACAAGGCGATGGAACGTTTCAGCAACGGCGCGGGCGACATTGTCACAAATGAACAATACGAGAATTTCGAATTGACTCTGGAATACCGCATCTCCAAAGGCGGCAACAGCGGAGTCATGTTTCATGTGACCGAAGACGCAGCAAAGCCCTGGCACAGCGGCCCGGAAGTTCAGGTTCAGGACAATGCAGATGGCCATGACCCTCAGAAAGCGGGCTGGTTGTATCAGCTTTACAAACCGATGAAACCAGCGTGGGCCACTCAATTTGAAGACCAGGTCGGCTTTAAAGGCACCGACGTCGATGATGCAACTCGCCCGGCCGGCGAATGGAATCACCTCTACCTCCGCATCTCGCCTCGGCAGTGTGAAGTCGCAATCAACGGAGTCAGCTACTACTACTTTAATAAGGGCGACGACGAGTGGAACAAGCGAGTCGCTGCGAGCAAATTTGCGGCGTTTCCTCAGTTCGGCAAGGCAAAGAAGGGGCACATCTGCCTGCAGGATCATAACGATCCCGTGGCCTATCGAAACATCAAACTGCGAGTGCTCGCATCGGATGGCAGCGTTGCCGATCCGCTGGATGGCCAACTGCCGCTGAAGGGCGTTGTCGCGTTTCCCGAAATGAGCTGGGAAGGCTTCGAGGGCGCGGATGAGAACGGACGCCTTACAACTCTTCGACCGATGGTGCTGACTCATGCAGGCGATGGCAGCCACCGCAACTTTGTGGCCACTCAACGCGGTACGATTTTTGTATTTCCAAACGATCCTGGGACCAAACAGGCGATGCTGTTCATGGATATCAGCGACCGAGTGCAGGATTGGCGAAAGGACAACGAAGAAGGTCTGCTGGGATTCGCCATGCATCCGGACTACAAGACCAATGGCCTGCTCTACGTCTACTACAGTTCATCCACAGAGCCACGGATGTCGATCGTCTCTCGCTTCAAAGTCTCCGACGCGGATCCGAATAAGGCTGACCCCGCCAGCGAGCAGATTGTCATGAAGATTCCTCAGCCGTTTTCAAACCACAATGGCGGTTCGATCGCGTTCGGTCACGACGGCTGTCTTTACATCGCGCTGGGTGACGGCGGCGGCCGCAACGATCCGCTGGGCCACGGCCAGAACCTGGGCACGTGGATGGGTTCAATCCTTCGCATCGATGTGAACCATCAACAGGACGGAAAACACTACGCGATTCCCACCGATAATCCGTTCCTGAAACGGGAAGGGGCTTTGCCGGAGATCTACGCTTACGGATTCCGCAACATCTGGCGTTTGTCAGTCGACCGTAAGACCGGCGCTCTTTGGGCCGCGGACGTGGGTCAGGATTTTTGGGAAGAAGTGAACATCGTCAAAGCCGGGGGGAACTATGGCTGGAGCATTCGGGAGGCATCCTATCCGTTCAACAATAAGAGCGTGACGCCCGTTGATGCTCCCATCGCTCCGATCTGGGAGTATGACCATCAACTTGGAAAATCCATCACCGGCGGATTTGTGTACCGCGGTTCTCGATTGCCTGAACTGCAGGGCATGTACGTCTACGCCGACTTCATCAGCGGCCGAATCTGGGCGTTGACCTACGACGAACCACAGGGCAAAGTGACTCAAAACATGGGCATTGCGACAACCGGATTTCCGGTGCTCGCATTCGGCGAAGACGAAGCCGGCGAGCTGTATTACATGCTCGAAACGGTGAACGGCAAAGGTCTCTATAAATTCGATCGAATCAGGTAGCCACACAGGCGCATTGAGCAGCCAGGAATGTCCTTCGCTGATCCGGTCTACCCCTGAAACACGGACCATCGACGCCACGACGTAATCGATCGGTTCGATCGGTTGACGGTCCGGATTTCAAACCCGCAGGGAACCACGGAAACCTCGAACGCCATAATACGACTGCGCACCGTTGTGGTAGACGAAGACACGGCCGAAGCGGCGATCACCAAAGATTGCTCCGCCGAGTTGTCTGATTTCCTCAGGTGTCTGCAACCAACTGGACGTCTTGGTGTCGAACTCGCCACCTGCCTGCAGTTCTCGATATTGTTCTTCCGTCAGAAGCTCGATACCCATCGCGGCTGCCATATCGATCGCATTATTTGCTGGTTTGTGTTCCTTTCGTGATTCCAGTCCGTCACGGTCGTAGCAAACACTGGTTCGGCCTTTGGGACTTTCCGCCGAACAATCAAAAAAAATGTACTCGCCCGCTTTCTTGTCGTGACCAACAACATCCGGTTCTCCACCGGTTCGTTCCATCTCGTTCAATGACCACAGCTTTTCGGGATTGGCGTCGAGCCTTTCCTGAACCCTTGCCCACTGAAGACCCTGATGGCGATTCATGTTTTCCTCAAACCGGGCTCTCAATGCGCCGAGGAGTCCCTCACGCTGATCTGCTGATAGTTCTTTTCTCGATTTGACGACTCTCATGTGGAGTTTCCTTTTCATTCCTTTTCATTCCGTTGCCTGTGAAGCAATGACTCGGTCAGTTGGTAAGCGAGGCCAGTAATTCTGAGACAGTTTTCTGATCACCCGATTGACCACAATCGCAGCATTCATGTGAGTCCCGTTGATCAAACGAAGCAACGTTTGTCCTTCGCGCGAGTCTCACGGCAGTGATATCGCACGTTGAGTTCCACAACCAGCATGTACTTTGGATCGCCGCTCTTGATCAGCAGGTCCTTCGGTTCGTCTTCAATCAACTGAGCTCGCAAGCCAGTGCGACCGAGACTGTAAAACCAAACAGGCACCTCCGCATTCGGCCCCGAATTCGCTCGCTGGCTGCCCGCACCTGGGCATCAGAATCTGCCAAAACCTGCGACGATGACTTCGCTGGTAGCATTTCCCTCTGCTGATCCCGGCACCAGTCTTATTCGGCTTGAGCGGACTTCTATCGCTTTGCCTTTTTCTTTGATGAGTTCTTTGCCGCCTTCTTACCCGGGGAATCTTTAACAGTGGGTTCGGCCTGTTGGGCACTCCAGGCGTTGTAGAGCGTTTGCATTTCCGCGACACGCCCGGGATCAGCCGTTGCGAGGTCGGTGGTTTCGCTAATATCTTTCGCCAGATTATACAGTTCCGGCTTTCCACTTCCGCCCTTCGATACGACAAGCTTCCAGTCACCGTGCCGAACAGCCCATTGTTCGCCGAATCGCCAGTACATGGTTTTATGCGGCGAAGCAGAATTCTTTCCCGACAGATAAGGAACCAGATCCAATCCATCCAGACCAGCGGCAGAATCGACTGTTGAACCGGCCGCTGCCAAACAGGTTGGCAAGACATCCAGATTCATGACTGGCAAGTCATAGTCTTTGCCTGCCGGAAGGGTGCCTTTCCATTGAACGAAGAAAGGTACTCGGGTGCCGCCTTCGAAGGTCGTCATTTTAAACCCGCGCAGAGCACCATTATTCGATGTTGTTGACTGCGTTGGACCACCGTTGTCAGCAATAAAGAAGACCAACGTGTTTTCTTCCTGATTGAGCGATCTGATCTTTGCAAGGACCGTTCCAACTGCGTCATCCATTGCAGACATCATCGCCGCAAACAGCTTCCGCTTTTCGTCCGTAATGGACGGGAATCGATCCAGGTACTTTTGAGGTGCCTGCAAAGGTGCGTGCTGAGCATTGAATGGCAGGTAAAGCAACCATGGTTTCTCGTGATTTCGCTCCAGCCAGTCGACGGAGCGTTCCGCATACTTGTCTGTCGTGTAGAACTCCTCGTCGTCGATCGCCTGGACATCGGGTGAAACTCGGGAGTCGATAAAATTTGTTGGGTGATAAAACGGTGTGTTCGCAAGTGTGCCGTAGAACTCATCGAAGCCTCGCTTCAGGGGATGATATTCCGGTGGGTCACCAAGATGCCATTTGCCAACGGCTGCCGTGGCATAGCCAAGCTTCTTAAGTCTGTCGGCGATCGTGATCTCTTTCAGCGATAAACCGCCTTGACGTGCGATCGCATTGAACTCATGTCCGAACCGCGTTGGATACTTACCCGTCATCAGACCTGCCCGTGACGGACTGCAGTAGGTCGCAGCCACATATCCCTGTGTACAACGCAACCCATTCTTCGCGATCGAATCGATGTGGGGCGTCGGGATGTCTGTGCACCCCTGAATGCCGGTTTCACCATAACCCAGGTCGTCGGCGTAGATGATCAGAAAATTTGGACGCTGCGGTTCTGCAGCATAGCCCCAGCCAGCATGGGAAACCAAATAAAAGAACGCGAGGAAAAACTTCACGCAATGCATGCTGGGGGCTCCAGAGCTGAGAGAAGACGGGACTAGTTCGAAGGCTCTCTCAAGTTATAGCGGGAATCCACGCGACGCAGCAACCGATTGCAAACAAGTGTTTGCAAACCGTTCCGATTGAGTTGGCCCCCTTCGCCTGTCAAAAGCAGCAACTGGCTCCTGCCGCTCGGTTCCGATTAACTTTCAACAAACAGGTCACCGGCGGTCGCGTCAGGGGGAGTCAATAGGCGAGAAGGCGAGAAGGCAAGAAATTGAATGGTAGAGCCCGCTGCCCACATCCCCCCCGCAGCATTTGTCGGCGCGTTGACCGATAGTCAGATGGCTCTGCGCGGCTATTGTCAGGCTGATTGAGACATGGTGAGAAAGTCGGCGTCCCCAGCAGTTCCTGCACTGTGCGAATGTCGTAACCATCTTCCAAAAGATGAGTCGCAAAACTGTGACGCAGAGTATGAGGTGTTGCGGGCTGATTCACCTTGCCCGCCACCAGAGCACGCTTCATGATCGGCGGAACTCGGTGCTCATGTGTCGCGTTGCGACTGTGGTCACATCACTGACGTTCAATATAACTCCTGCCGACATCGAAGCTGTCCCCAATGCCGAGGCGGTCGGCGAGCCGACTGGCTCCAGAAGACCACGGCCGAGCTTCTGCCCTGCGATCATGGACACATTATCTTTACTGTGCCCGAACAGTTCGGGCGACGTCCGAAAGCAGATTTGCGAACAGCTGGCGGCCGAGCGGCGATCGTCTCCGGCCGGCCGCCACGCGGAGCCGGCCGAGGTGAATCGGCTTGACCGGGAACAGTGCCCTG
>JANPHT010000406.1:0-4177 GCA_031424595.1 Planctomycetota bacterium | reverse complement strand
GCCGCGCCACTACCGCGCTTGGCTGAACGACGTGGAGCCGCTTCATTCAGCATTCCGGTGGCGCTTAAGTTTTTCTCACCGACAGCTTTCCGGTCCGTTGCCCGTTACGAAGAAGAAATGCATCGACTTGCAGAAGTGTCGGCCATCGTTGCCCGCATTCAGGTCGATCACCTGGTTTCCGTTCATACGTTTCAGCTTGATAGCGGCATCTATGTTCTGGAGATGGAGTGGATCGACGGATTTGACCTCCTGCATATTCTGCGCCGCGACACGCTGGCCTTTGTTCAGGACGCAGTGACGGAGACACGCTGGGCCAACATCACGGAGCGAGTCATCACAGCGGGTGAAGTGGATTGTCGGCTGAAGCCCGGAATGGCCGTCGCAATTCTTCGCGAGTGTCTCGAGGGAATCGCAGCCTTGCATCGCGGAGGTGTGGTGCATTGTGATTTGAAGCCTTCGAATGTGATGGTGAAGCGAACCGGACAGGTCAAGATTATTGACATCGGATCTGCCTATTGGCTTGGCCGTCCACCTCAGGCACAACCGTGCACATTAGAGTATGCGGCCCCGGAGATTCTCGCTGGCCATCGAGCGACCGCTCAGTCCGACCTGGCGAGTCTAGGTTATATGCTGATCGAAATGTTGTCGGGTTCGCGTCCGTTTTCGGGAATGAACTTTGAACAACTGATTCATGCCAAGCAGAATATTCTCGAACGACTTCCAGGACTTCTGCCCCTGGAGGAATTCCAGTTCAGTGAATCACTGATTCGACTTCTGCGAGGGCTGGTGCATCCCGATCCTCGCCACCGTTTCAGCACTGCGGAAGATGCTGAACTTTCGGAGGACGGTGCTGCCGGGTTTCTGCGCGAACTCGTAAAGAGTGATCTCGCCGAAGAGTATGGCATGGAACTCCGACGGTGGATTGCAGAGTTGGAGACCAACTCCGGACATCGCCGAGAGCACCTGGGCGAAGTTGTGCCGGACGGGACGACTAAAATAGTAGTCCCGGAAAATGGCTGATGGCTCAGCACTCAGGGCCAGGACACCTGGAGCAGGCAGCCGGATTGTGTCGCCATGAACAGGCGATCTCCCAGAGGCCCGGCACAGATATGCATCGGCGGATCCTGTGAGATGTCCACGGCCCACTGAATTTCGCCCTCAAAATTCAGCCAAAAAATCCGATTCTCGAGGGTTGCTACTGCCACTCGACTTTGGGTGGCTGATGCCGAAACGCGGCTTGGGATGCCATCAATCGCAAAAGATCCAAGCTGCTCCCCCGTGAACTCATAAACCTGAACACCGTGGTTGAAAGCGGCAAGGAACATTTTCCTGGCACCAGCCGCGAGGCACAGATCCCCCACGTTATTAAGAAGTTGTTCGCTCCATATTTCCTTCCCCTTCAGCGAGTAACGACACATCTGGCCAAACTCCGCAGCCGCGATCAATTCCGGTTCGTCCTCAAGGAATGCGATATGTTCGACAGGCCTTCGTGTATCAATCTTTGCAATTTCACGGCGATCAGTTGCGACAATATGCAGGCGGCAGGAATCCGTTCCGAAAGCAATGTGGCTCCCATGAGGTGCGATGGCAAGACTGGTGATACGACCGGTGATCGAAGCGTCCCAAAGCTGCTTGAGGGATCGATTGAAACAGACCAGCCGATTTTGATCAACGACGGCCGCACCAATGTCACCGGAATGGGCGATGACAGCCTTCGACAGGCTTCCAAAGTTCAGGTTCTCGAACAGCCGATCTCCCGACTGGCTAAGTATGGTCAAATGCCCGCGACGTGTCGCTACCAGGAGAGTTCTCGCTTCATGAGCAAAGTCGATGGAAGCAATACCGTCCGGGAAAAAGTCTTCAAAGACTTCTGTGGGACGCGAACCATGGCAGTTATGCAGCAGCGGTGACGCCACGAGTTTTCCCTGCGTCAATTTTTACTCAGACGATTCTGTAGAATCTCGATTGCTTCCGCGATGTCTGCATCAGCGCTGATTTCATCCGCATTTCGGGGGCGGTAGCCTGAAGTTCGAGTATCCTTTGGCCTGGGAACTTCCACATCAGGTGCCAGACCCAGATCTTTGTAGTTCTTGTGATCCGGCGAATAAAACTTCGCAGTGGTCAGCTTCAGGCCAGTGTCTCCCGGGAGATGAATGATGCTTTGCACAGACCACTTACCGTAAGTTTTTCTTCCGACAATCGTGCCTCGATGATGGTCGCGAATCGCGCCCGCGACGATCTCACTCGCGCTGGCACTGTTTTCGTCGACGATCAGTGCCAGCGGATAACGCCGTACATTGTTGCCGTGAGCCTGAAAGACCTGATTCTGCTCAGGAGACCGACCTTCCGTCGATACCAGAACTCCGCGTTCGATAAAGCGTTCGATGACGGCGGCAGCGGTCTCAAGAAGCCCCCCCGGATTTCCTCGTAAATCCCAGATTAAAGCGCGCATCCCCTGTCGCTCAAGGTTGCGCAGCGCGGCATCCAGTTCTTCTGCCGTGTTGTTTTGAAATCCTTCCATGCGGATATAGCCAATGCCTTTCTCTTCATCCAGCATCACGGTCCGCGTAACACTGCGAATCTGCACCCGCTGGCGAACAAAGCTCCCCGTGGATTCTTTGCCATCCGGAGATTCATACGTGAGCACCACAGTGCTGCCTGCGGTTCCGCGCAGTAGTCGAGCGGCATCATCTGTGGATAACTCACGGCAAGCCTTGCCATCAATTGCCACGATGTAGTCGTCCGGCTGCAGGCCACCTCGTTCGGCCGGGCTTTCGAACAACACATTGACGAGATGCATTCCGCGACCTTTGACTCCCTTCATTTCAATGCCGATCCCGACAAGTTCTCCCTGGATGCTTCCAAAAAGATCGTTATAACGATCGGGCGTCAGGAAGTTGCTGTATTCATCCAGCGCATTGCAGCCGCCAAAGATGTACTCCATTACCACGGCGGTGCCCGACATATTCAATTCACGATCACAGAGTTCGCAGACGCTTGAAATCATCGACCGAGCAGCCATCCGATTTTCGACAGGACGATTCCAGAAACTCTGGATCAGCGACTGTCGCACGCGATTGATAGCTTCTTCGCGTTCGCCACGAATATTCTTTGAGATGAACCGTTCGTTCTTAAGCGCCATGTAAAGGCTCTCTGTTCCGTGGGACACAAATCGTGTTACGGTCACAGGATCAACATATTCGTATTGAATACGAGTCAGGATGTCTTCAAACAGATCCAGAGCTTCAGCGCGGCCCTTGGCCAGCAGCTTTTCTTCAAAACTGCGATCTGAATATCGACGATCAACACCAAAATGGATTCGTGTGCGACGAAGTCCGTAGGACAGTCCTTCGTCCTTTTCAAATCGTTCAAGAACTGCCTCATAGTGGTTGATTGCTTCCACCCACTGGCGATTATTCTCAAGGGCTTCTCCGGCCCGCAGAGCTTCTGTTGCGTCTACGAAAATGGCAGGATCGACGTCGGTCGATTCTTCTGCGAAAGTCAACGAAGGGTGGAGGAGCAGGATCAGGATGCAGTGTGCCGTCGCCCAGAGCGCACGATTCAGAAAATTGATACGCATGACGCTTCCTCGACCAGTTCAGCCTGTTCAGCCAAAGTGGTCTGCCCCTCAGTGATATCGATTCCGAGCGGCGTCATGCCCTGCCATTGATTTCATCCGTGAAACCAGACACTGGTGCGAGCAGGAGATTCAATCCTGCTGCGTTCCGATCCGACCCTTAAGGGCAGTCATTGCCCTCTAAGAGTCGCAATCATCACACTAACAGGGCCGCAGTCCAGTTCATAAATCCATTTCGAATATATGGCCGGAATACAGTCCGGTCAAACAATCAATGCCGGCACAGCTTTCGTGTAAGGAAGAACTGGCAGTCGCCGCAGGAAACAAATGAATCCCCAACGTTTTCCATATTATCAAACAACACGCCTCGGCCAGCCGAACTGCCCTGATCCAGAAGCCCTGGGGGAATGGGTATCTCGATAGGATTGCAGAGACGGCTGTGCCGGCGTTTCGTTGTCGGGAGCTGCGGTTATCGACGCCTGCGACGCGCCTGTCCCGCTTTATCAAGTGCGCACATCGCAAATGGGACAGGCACCGATCCCACCCGCTGTCAGTCTTTTTGAAGATTGGACTTTGATCGGAGCCAGTCCCATTTGCTCA
>JANPHT010000405.1:0-14348 GCA_031424595.1 Planctomycetota bacterium | reverse complement strand
TCCGAACGCCCTGGGAAGTCCACAACAGCCGCTCATGACTCCTGCGAATCCACCTAAGCATTCGCGCCCAGTGGTCCGAAAACCGGGGTCCACTTCAAAGATTCGCGACGGCATTACGACCATCACATAAGCCAATCACTTTAAGATGGGCAGCTTCGACATCAATCGACAACAATCTCTGATGAAGACGTCGAATCAGATCGATCAAAAATGAAGCAAGATCAAATTCCGTTGTCGATGAGACAACAACGACGTGGCAAATCAATAACCGGCAGCCGGAGCGGGTCGCCCAGCGTATTGAGCCTTTCGGCGCAGAAGTCAAAAGAAAAGGAGTTTTGACTATCAGTCAGCATGAGGGTCTTGCAGTTGCGGTGCTTCTGGTTGTTTAATGTCGGAAGTCAATGTGTTATTTCATCCTGTTCGCAAGATTGCCAGGCGTTACCTGATCACATTCTTAATTTCGTTGGAATGTCGGAGTTTAATTGCCCTTTGGCGAGCCGAAAGTGACCAGGAGGCTGCAAACCAAGGTCACTCGCAAGGGGAATCTTGTTATAGAATACGACAAACTGTCTGTTAAGCGACGGTTAACGTCGATAAGCTCCAGAGATCTCCGGTGGCAGGCGGCAGAGCTTTACACTTCATAAAGCTCGACCGTTGCTACCGATCATCAGGAATCTGGAGTTCCGAACATGCATCGTATTCAGCAGAGAGTCCAGACTGTCCGGATTCGCCAGCAGCGCCAATGGCTTTGGCAATGTGCCTCTATTGGACTGCTTGCCGGAGGGATCGGCGGTTGCCTCATGGCAATGGCCCGCATTCTCAGCCAGGGTGCGTTCTCCTGGATCTGGGTTGTCAGTGTCGTATTGGTTCCTGCGCTCGCTGGTGTTGCAATCGCATTGGTTCGTTCAAAGTCAATACTCTGCGCGGCGAGGTTGATTGACAACTCCTGCGATTTCAAAGACCGCACGCAGACAGCGCTGCAGTTCCTTCAGACTCCGGGAACCGATCCCCTGCGACTCCTGCAGATTGCCGATGCCGATGAGCATTTGGAGAGGATCGACCTGAATAGGGTTTCGCCCATCAATACACCAAGGACCTGGAACTGGGGAATTGTTATTTCAGTGATTGCTGTTCTGTTGGCGTTCATCTCCGGACAGCCTGATGCATTGCTGGCCTCAGTGGTCAGTAATTCCGTCGTTGCTGAGCAGGCGGCGCGGGCAGCTGAAGGATTGGAAGAGCTGGAGCAGTTTCAGCAGGAACAAAATGATCCTGAGCTGGAGAAGTTGCTGAAGGAAATGAATGAGCAACTGAAGGTACTTACTGAGCGTGGGATCGATCCCAAAGAAGCGCTGGCGAAGCTTTCGGAGATGGAAGCTGCATTGGAAGAAATGCAGAAGCAGGTGCATGATCCCACGACGGAAGCTCAAATGCAGGAGATCGGTGAAGCATTGTCACTGGCAGAGGCCATGGCGGCGGCCGGGCAGGCGATGTCGAAAGGCGAAATGGAAAAGGCGGCTGAAGAATTGTCGAAAATGGAAATGCCGGAGTTGGATCGGAAGACCGAAAAAGCTGTGAAGGAGAAACTCGAGCAGGCTCAAAAAAATTCCGGTGACAGCAGCAAGAAAAAGGGGCTGAAAGAGGCTCTTGAAAAGATGACACAGGGAATGTCGTCCGGCGACAAAAGTAAGTTTCAGGATGGTGCAAAGGGTCTTGCCAGCGAGTGTAAGAAACAAGGGCAGAAGAAGAAGCTTTCGGACCTCCTGAAAAAACAATGCCAGTGCCTTGGCGAGTGCAAATCTCAATGTGAAAGCGAATGTCGCAATCAGGCTCCGGGGAACAAGAAAGGTGGAAATAAAGCCGGAAAGGGATCGGCAGGAGATCCCGCCGGTGACAAGACAGCGAAGAATGAGACCGCTCAGGAAATGAGACTGACAGGCCAGGATTCCGGTACGGGAGACGTAGACGTGGAAACGACGACAAATCCGGAGCAGGAGCAGGAAGCTGTCAGGCAGTACCGTGAGAAGGCGAACAAATACGAAGCCATAAGTGAAGCGGCCCTGGATTCGGAATCAATTCCACTCGGCCATCGCCAGACAATCCGTCGATATTTCGAAATGATTCGTCCGCAGAATTCGGAGACTGACGCGGTCAATGCCGAGACCGAATCTTCTCCTGCTGCGACGGTAGCACCTGAATAGTGTTTCCACGTTTGGAATGGAGATTCAGGAGCCACTGTCGGTAAAGCCGCGGTTGGACCAGGCTCTATGAGAAACGCAGGCTCACGTTTCCTTGCGTTTTGTTTTGGCGACGATGTCGCCGGATGTCGATTCAATGTCTTCTTTTTCTATGGCTGCTTCCTGTCCGCAATAAACTGGAAGTGTAAAGTGCAGGGAGCAACCGCAATCAGCGTTGTTGCGAGCATGAATCGTTCCGTGTTGGCGTTCTATCACGTCGCGGCAGATGGCAAGCCCAATGCCGAATCCTTCGACCTTGGTTGTGAAGAATCGATCAAAGATGCCATCCGGATCGGCAAGCTGAATTCCCGGTCCGTTGTCTGAGACTTCCACGACAACAGACCCGGGCGTATCCCCATGCTTGGCGGAGATCGTGATTCTTGGGGAGCGAAGCTTTGCTTCGCTGCACGCCTCCAGCGCGTTCACAAGCAGGTTGATAAGAACGTGAGTTGTTTGTACCTCATCGACGTAAACATCAGGACTAATCTGCGGGACGAGTAAACCGTCCGAGTCCAGAATGTGGATTTTTCCGCCCAAACGGTCAGACTTCACTTCCACCATAGAAACAGCATGCGACACCATTTTTGCAAGCTTCGCCGGCGCTAGAGCCATCTTTCGGTTTGTGATGAAGTCCCGGAGATTCTTAATAATTGCTCCCGCGTGAACCACGCTGGCTTCGATGTTAGCAACGCATGAAAGTGTCTTTTTCTGCGACTGCTTCGTCCTGATGCGACTGGTAAGTGTGTAGACATGATTGGAAATGGCCTGTAGCGGCTGAGTCAGCTGATGGGCAAACTCAGTTGCGATATTTCCCAGCAAACTCAGACGAGTAGCGCGATCCAGTTGTTCACGAAGTCTGGCAAGTTCTTCGGAATAGGCGCGTTCGACATCGTTGTTGGTGAGGTAAAGCGTCAATTCGTGTCGTTGACGTTCAAGATGCGATGGTTCAATTCTTGCAGCATAGGAACAGGGTCTTCCATTCGAGTCGATCGCGAAAAACTGCAGCAGGCGAGGCTCAGACAATCGAATCGCTGTGTGAACTGATTCGAGGACTGAATTGCAGGAGCTGCGAGCAACGAACTCTGACAGCAGCAGCCCAGTGACGTGAGGAGGTTTTGCCTGCCGAAATGCGATAACATCACTAATCTCAAATTGTGCGTTAATTCGGAGGGCAAAGTCGCAGGCTCCATTGGCAACACGCTTCCATTGTCGATGACGTCGCCGTCGAATCCGTTCCCGGCGCCCGATTCGAATTGATCGAGTAAGGATACTGCCGATCAACTGGATCAGCTTGCGGCTGTGTTTGTCGAGAAAGTCGACTTCGCCATTGTGTGCAACTCCCACCAGCGCGGTCAGTTTACTGTGAAAAAAAACCGGGATCAGTTCGTACGACGTCAGGTGAAGTTCACGTAATAATCCTGACACTGTCTTGCTGCAGGCATTTTCATTTTCATCAAAGCTCGTGAAGCAGGCTTTGCCTGAATGAAGAGTACGTACCACATCACTACTGAAAAAATGCAATGGTATGTTCTGGAGTTTGGGTCCCACTCCGGAAGTCATCGCTTTTGACCACTCCGCAATTACTGATGCCGTCTGGCCGGCTGCTTTTCTGGTTTGCACGACGAGCAGGTGAACATGTTCGAGGGTCGCTCTGTTGCCAATTTCAGCAACCATTTCTGTGGCAAGCGCAGAAAGAGCCTGTGCTGTATTGTCGGCTTCTCTGCTGCTGAGGAGGTGCGCATATTCCAAAAGTGCTTCACGATTGGTATCTCCTGCCGGCATCTTGGCTCCTCGTCTCAGTTGCCATCCTGATAGAAAAAAAGCCCACATCGGTGATGCCGAGCGGGCTCTGGAAATGAACTTCCACAATAGACGGTCAGTCGTCGTTCAGTCGCATCAGGATATAAAGTATCTGACGAAACAGAACAGCAATCGAACCGAAGATCATGAGTGCTCCGGCAACATGTGCTGTCGTGGGGAGATGATGCATGATGAGAGAAGTCTCATATAAAATGAAGCCGCACATCAGAACAACGATGCCCACAGAGAAACCAAGTCCGAGACTGAATCCGAAGATTGCTGACGCGACGCTGATCGCAAACATGCCCAAGCCTGCCAGAAACAACGCATTTCGCATAAACGAAAAATCAGACTTTGAAAGCACAACAAAAAGCGTGAGCGCACCAGTGATTAACAGTGTGACGAACGCCGCTTGTCCGATCAGATTGGGATTCGTCAGAGTTGCTATGGTGAGAATCGGAGCTGTGATTACCGCCTGCACGCCGACAAATAAACCCAGGCCGGCATACTGTGTCGCCGCAGATGCTCCGCTGTAGGCCATTCGTTCGGCCATCCATGAAACGCCCATGAAGACCAGAAGGCTGATCCACCATGATTGGCCCATCATCTGCATGAGCGTAATATTGAACCCGGTCGTGAAGAATACTGTTTCCAGTCCGATCAAAAGCAGGATAGCACCGAAGACGTGACCATAAACACGGCGCAGGAATCCCAAACGCTGACTCAGCTGAGCGTCAATGGCAAACATATCACCCGGAGCTGCATAGGGATCGAAGTTCTGGTAAGGCGAGCTCATAGGGATTCCTCTCCACAGGGGGTTTGTAACAACTCGAGCACTCGACAGTCACGAAATGCGCATGCCCGCAGTTGAGAGTATAGTTGCCACAGGGGCGAAAGCCAAAGCGCCTTTATGACGATTCGACGGGCTTAGCAGTCAAAGTATAAGGCGAACTCATAAGGATGAGGCCGTTGGTTGATCGCTTTGACTTCATCCTCCCGTTTATGCTGTATCCAGCGTTCTATGACGTCTGGAGTGAAGACATCACCACGAAGCAGAAAATCATGGTCTTTTTCCAGAGCGTCAAGGGCAGCCTCGAGAGATGACGGCGTACAAACCAGACCAGCGCGTTCTTCGGGAGCCAGGTCGTAAAGGTCCTTATCCTGTGGCCGTCCCGGGGAAACACGATTCTGAATTCCATCCAGCATCGCCATCAGAATCGCGGACATCGCCAGGTAAGGATTGCATGCGGAGTCCGGACAGCGAAACTCAAACCGACGTTTTGACTCGTGCCCTGAGTTTGCCGGAATGCGAATGGCGGCTGAGCGATTGCGATAACTGTACGACAAATTGACCGGGGCTTCGAAACCTGGAGTGAGTCGCTTGTAGCTGTTCGTTGTTGGGCAACAAAACGCCAGAAGCGCAGCCGCATGCTGCAGCAGACCTCCCATGGCAAACATTGCTGTTTCACTCAGCCCGCCATAACCGCTTCCGGAAAACAATGCATGCTCGTTTTTCCAGAGTGAGAGGATCATGTGCAGACCCGAGCCGTTGTCGTTCCAGATTGGCTTTGGCATAAATGTGGCCGTCTTGCCATGCTGAAATGCGACATTGCGCACAATGTACTTCAGTCGCACCAGCTTGTCGGACATCCGCACCAGCGTGTCATTCGTCAGGTCGAGTTCACATTGACCACCGGAGGCAACTTCGTGGTGCTGACCTTCCGTCCGAATACCGCTGTCCTCGAGGATCATCATAATCTCAGTACGCAGATTCTGTAGCGTGTCGATGGGAGGCATCGGCAGATAGCCTTCACGATGACGAATCTGATTACCGCCGGTCGCGCGGCCTGTTCCGCGGTTCCATTGGCCTTCAACACTGTCGATATAGTAATAACCTTCGTGTTCACGTTGATCGAAGCGCACACTGTCGAAGACGAAAAACTCCGATTCCGCTCCAAACAATGCCTTATCAGCGATGCCGGTGGAGATCATGTAGTTCTCCGCTTTACGTGCGATGTTTCGAGGATCACGGGGATAGGTCTGATGCGTCACAGGATCCTTGACGTTGCACAGCATGGCCAATGTGGACTTCATAAACGGGTCCACGAAACATGTCTGAGACTCAGGTACGATCAGCATGTCACTTTCGTGAATGGCCTGCCAGCCACGCATCGATGACCCGTCGAAAGAGAAGCCGTTTTCAAAGCTCTCTTCTGTCAGTTGATCAGCAGGAATGGTGAAGTGTCTCTGAGCTCCGCAAAAATCGGTGAATCTCAAATCGATAGCACGGATTTCGCGCTGACGACAAAGGGCCAGAACTTCACGGGGAGACAGTTGGTTTTCAGACATAGTTCGGATGGCAGCGTCGTAAGTGAGCAAACGGAAACGATTGTGTAATAAGCCAAGACAGAGTTTTTTTTGCTTTGAACTGATCGAAACCCTCTGCGAGGCTGCACAATAGTGCAAAAGACAGGCCGTTTCCTCGCTGTTTAGAGCAGTATTGCCGCAAAGTCAGAGAAACGGAGTTCAAGCGACCCGCAAGCGTCTTCCCCTGCTGCGATGATTGTTGGTGAGATGTGCAGTGCTGCACGAATTTCCATCAGTGATTGAAAAGGAATTCGCGACTGCTGACAACTCCCCAGACGACGTCCTCCAAAACAATTCTTCGTTCTTCCGCTGGAGATTCGGCAAGCTGGGCTGAAATTCCATCAATCTCATGCTGAGTTGGAAAGCGGCAAAGAGACGTCAGGAATACTTCTTCGATCAACTCCTTGTCGGTCCTGGCCTCTTTCAGCCACTTGGCAAGTCGGTTCTCAGCGATCGCCAGTTTGCTATTGACCGTCGTACCGTTCGAGATGTGCAATACCTGAACCATACTGGGTTCATCGGATCGTTCACATTCGCAGGTGATTCGTCGTTGATTCCTTCCGAACGTCTGCAGGAAGTATGATTCAACAGCCGAGTCGTGAAGTTGAATTGCTCGTGTCCCCTTTGCGTAAACGTCGGTTGGTTTCACATCCGCACCGGGATAGATAATCTTATTAAACTCCGTTGGAACATCCGTGACCTGAGAGACCGCATCGAGCAGAACTTCTGCCATCAGGCGACGCGGAAAGTAGCGGGAGTAGTATCGCGAGTCCCCCGCATTTTCGGGGAGAGTTTCACTGCTTCTCTGATAGGACTCGGAGAGCAGTATGGTCCTGATCAGCGATTTGATGTTATACTTTTCATCGACAAGATACTTCGCCGTCTGTGCAAGCAGTTCTTCATTGCTGGCAGGATTGGAGGCTCGCATGTCATCGACCTGCTCTACCAGCCCAACTCCAAAAAAGTTCTTCCAAACTCGATTCGAAATAGATCGCGCAAACATTTCGTTCCTGGGAGAAGTCAGCCATTTCGCAGCAATTTCACGACGATCAACGGCACTGTCGAGAGCGATGGGCTCCCCGTCGAGCGGTGTCGGTGGTTGCGGCTTTCCCGTTCGAGGCTGGACAAGTTCACCGGAAGTCGCAGTGACAAGTGTTCGCAAGCCATCACCATTTCGCGGATCACCGCCCCAGCCCTTTGCTCGCACTCGTGAAAATAAATTGGCAAACGCGTAGTACTGGTCGTTTGTCCATTTTTCCAGAGGATGATTGTGACACTTGGCACAGCCGATCGAAAGACCGAGAAATGCCTGGCTGACGGTTTCGGCCATGTCTTCCGGGGACTGATGCAGCGCAAAGAAATTGGTGGCTCCGTTTTCGAAACTCGAACCATTCGCTGTTACCAATTCGCGAGCCATTTGATCCCACGGGGTGTTGGATGCAACTCGGTCATGTACCCATTGATAATAAGCCTTAATTGCATCCGGTCGCAGTTCGGTTCCGTTTAAGAGCAGCAGGTCAGACCATTTGTACGTCCAGTAGTCCACGTAGTCGGGGCGATCGAGAAGATTCTCTATGAGTCGATCACGCTTATCCGGCGAGCTGTCCGCAAGAAAATCACGCACCTCGATACTCGAAGGCAGTGTGCCGATGGTATCCACGAACACTCTGCGAATGAAGACTGCGTCAGAGGATCGCGGCGACGGTTTCAAATTGAGTCGCCGCAACTGCTGAGTTACCAGTTCGTCAATGAAGTTTCGACGAGCGGTCGCTGTCAACTCACTGGCGTCGATCGTTTGGTCGAAGGGCACGGTGATTCTGGCAATCACAATCTGACTGGAGAACCATGCAGTGATCGCGCCTTCACCTGGGCCGATAACGCTGACCAGACCATTTTCATCAACGGTCGAGACAGCTTCGTTCGATGATGAGAACTTGGCAAGCTGAGTCACATCTTCTGTTCTGCCATCCGAGTAGTCAGCACGAACTATCATTGGTTGCGTGACGCCTGACTTCAATGTTGCTCGCTCGGGAAGGATCTGAAGTCGTTGCAGTTTCGCGTCAGATTCTTTGGGGGACGTGGCACCCGCAGCAATCCATTCTGAAACGACACGATAGTGCCAGGAATCCGTTTTCAGCTTAAGGCCGCCTTTATGAGGAACTGCCATTGTTGGCTTAGTCAGCAGGAGGCTCGACGCTGGCTCCGCGAGTTCAACGCGTCGACCAAGTTGTTGTTCTACGATTGTGAAATAGTCACGGTCCGGGTCGTATCCCCGCAACGAGAGTCGGAATCCGCCCTTTCCGGAAAGGGCACCGTGGCAAGCTCCGGAATTGCATCCCTGACGAGCCAAAACGGGTTCCACATGATTTCGAAACGACCAGACAGACGGTTGACTCATTCCTGTCACGATGACGCGCTGCATGGAATTCTCATCACTTGACCCCGCAATATGGATGACAGCCGTGCCATCCGAAACAGGGAAAAGCTTCATTTCTTCCACGCGCACAACCGCAGGATTGTCGCTCACTAAAACGACGGGGCGTTCAGATGGCCCAACTGCTTCTTCACCAACGAACCGTTCAACGAGGACTCCATGAACAGCTTCTCTTCCGGAAAGCGTCAGTTCACCAGGCAGCAGCCGAATGGTCTCCTGCGCGATGAGGGTGCCAATGACCAACATGGCAGGCAGGACACCGCAGGCGGCAATTTTTGGAAATCGAACCATAGAACCCCCGACCGATCGCTGAATGACGTCCGAAACACTCATTGTAAAGGGCAATATCAGACTTGAGATGACAAACCTGTTGTTCAGTTATGCAATTCCAGAATCGCTTCCACTTCGACTGGGACGTTGTATGGCAATGATCCCATCCCCACAGCGCTGCGAGCCGCTTTTGCGGAGTCACCAAATACTTCGACCATCGTATTGCTGAAACCATTCATGACAAACGGGTGACGCTGGAACTCCGCGGTTGAATTGACCATTCCCAGCACCTTGACGATTCTCTTCACGCGGTCCAGAGTACCCAAAGATGCTTTGATCGTGGCCAGCATCGTCAGTGCAACTTGTCGTGCGGCCGCTACTCCCTGCTCTTCAGTGATATCAGAGCCAACCCGCCCAGTGATCATTTTTCCCTCACTATCGAACGGAACTTGTCCCGACACATAGGCGAGTTTATCGACGATAACGACCGGTGTGTACACGCCTCCCGGTGGAGGTGTTGGCGGAAGTGCTATTCCGAGCTGGGTCAGTCGAGCATCAATACTCACAGCAGGTCTCCGGAATCGAAGTTAGAGAGCAAAATCTTAAATGTTGTTAATCCCCGTGCCGTTCGAACGCGTTTCCCGCTATCAATGGCACGAAAGTGCGAAAACTTTAACCGGTAACTGGGAGTGGTGGAATCGATTCGTCGATCATCGAAGGATTTGCTCCCAATTCTGCAGCGGTGACCTCCAGGCTGATCAGCCGCTCTTGCCTCACGTGAATTGCGAAATCGGTAGTGGCTTTTGTAGACTACGATTTACGAAAAAACATGACACTCATTGGAGACATCGAAATGACCGACCTGAAATCAGTATTACTTTTGGCCCAGGACGGAGTGAATCTGTCGTTTCCCCAAGTGCTGCTGATTTGCGTTGCGGTCATTTTCGGAATCATTGCACTTGTGTTTCTTGGCATATTCGCGTCGGTCTTTTCGTTGTGGTTCCGAGCATTTATGTCGGGAGCCATGATTGGTCCGCTGCAGATGGTGGTCATGAAACTCAAGAAGGTGAATCCGCAGATCATTGTGGATTGCCGAATCATGTCGGTGCAGGCGGGTGTGGCTAATATTACGACCAACGCCATGGAGTCGCATTATCTTGCAGGCGGCAATGTCCCGCTCGTGGTTCGCGCACTGATTGGCGCTCACCGAGCTCAAATCGCCCTGGACTGGAATACCGCTGCGGCGATTGATCTCGCTGGACGAAATGTTCTGGAGGCTGTCCAGACAAGCGTAAAGACTAAAGTTATCGATTGTCCTGATCCAACTCGAACAGGCCGTCCAACTCTCGATGGTATCGCGAAAAACGGAATTCAGCTCAAGGCCAAGGCACGCGTGACGGTTCGAACCAACATCACGCAACTCATCGGTGGTGCAACCGAGGAGACGATCATTGCGCGAGTTGGCGAAGGGATTGTTTCTGCAATCGGATCCTGCGAAAGCCACAAAGAGGTTCTTGCAAACCCCATGTTGATTGCTCGAGCAGTACTGGCCAAGGGACTGGATTCTCAGACAGCCTATGAAATTGTTTCAATCGATATCGCAGACATCGATGTGGGTGACAACGTGGGCGCACGCCTTCAGGCCGATCAGGCTGAAGCCGACATGCGAATTGCCAGGGCTCATGCAGAAGAACGGCGAGCGGCTGCGGTTGCGGAAGAGCAGGAAATGAGGGCCTTGACTCAGGAAAATCAGGCCGAAGTTGTGTTGTCCGAGTCAGAGATTCCAAAGGCCATGGCCGCGGCTTACCGCACGGGAAATCTGCGGGCGAATAAGGAAAGTTGAAACAGGTTTAGTGAGTCTGAGAACACTTGAACGAATTTTCGTTAAATCGTTGCCTGACCTCAGAATTATGAAGGGGCCTCGGGAATCGGCAGCGTGAATTGCCACCTCAACCTGAAAGGACCAGGCGGTTCGAACGGATGCCGGGAGCAAGTGAATTTGCCCGCTTTTCAATTGACTCCTTGAGCATGCTGAATTTGCAGCGTACACTTGATCGGCGGTCAGGAAATGTTGTCCGCTATTTGACCCGCCAGGCAAATTGGCCAGGGTGATGCTCAGTTGAGGACTCAGGAAGAGATTCCTACGCTGATGATGAAATTCTGTTGGAGTTTCGCACGCGATGGACGGAATGCTTCAAATTGAACTGACTTCTCAGGAACGTGACATTCTTGTACGCGGTCTCAGATATGTTCGCAGTGCGATTATGCTGGAGCTCCGTGAGCCATCTCGCGAGGATCAATGTCGCAGAGCCGGTCAGTTGGATGAAATCCAAAACTTGAGCCAGCGACTTGAGTCGACTGATCCTGTCAGTGTTCGAGTTTAATGGCTTTCAGTTCCACGCGTTATGGTCTGTTCAATTCGTATGAATTGAGCTGGGATGTGCAGCGATGGCGATAGCGTCTGGTTCCGGGAGAACCGCGCGCTGCGGCTGATTGCAGTTACGACACTTATTGATGACTCGATGCTTATACGACAGCGAAATGTTGTTCCGCTCAGGGGGTGTCTGAGGTGGCCGACTCCTTGAACGGTGGCTCAGCCGTGAACACGATCTGACGTCCGTTCGGTGACCAGTCGCAGTCGATGATTCGCTAGTCCCGCGGCTGGCCACGAACAGGGATGATTGCTTCCGGTTTGTCACGTTTTCGAAGATAATCAGCTTGCCATCGCGAGACCATTCGGGCCACTTGATCTGCGGATAGGTCTCGTTTGCTGCTGCCAACAGTTTCGGAGAAGACAATTGCAGGGTAAACGAGGAATGTCGGCTACATCCATCGATTGCAACAGCCGGAAATGTTTCGAGTTCAGCGGACCGACCAGGCAGTAGAATTTCGATGGTTTGCCGCCCGACATCGCAGTGCTGGTTCAGGATCAACTTCCCGATGCTGAAGACCAATTGCCATCCGGTGTCGATGGGCTGAGCGGCGGGCTAACGACAGAAGTCGAAAAATACTACATCCGGCGGACCCTTGATCTGACCGACGGCAACCGCGAAGAAACGTCGAGAACGCTGGAAATCGGTGAACGCCCGCTGTATCGTTCAATTAAAGAGTACGAGCTGCGAAAGCAGGGTTTGGCGAAAATAGATGTCGTATGAAAACTTTGCTGTTCACTCTATCGATGTTGCTTGCGGCAACGCCGACAATCCTGAATGCTCAAGTACGAGCACGGGCTCTGGAGAAAATCCCATCCTGCACCATGGTTCAGGCTGATTGGGCGGACGGTGACAGCTTTTTGATAAAAACCGACACTAGCGATCAGCATACGATTCGCCTGTATGGCGTCGATTGCCTCGAAATGCACGTGAGAGATGACAGTGACGCGACCCGATTGCGTGAGCAGCGCCGTTACTTCGGGATCTCAGAGGTGGGTGATTCGCCACAGGCATCAATCTCGCTCGCTAAGGACTATGGCAAACTCGCCGCAGCGGAAACAGCGAGCGTGTTGGCTCGACCCTTTACGATTCATACATCATTTGCCGACGCCCGAGGTGATGCAAGATTCAAACGTCTCTACGCCTTTGTCACGACAGCCGACGGTGAAGATCTCGGTGAGCTCCTTGTGCGGAAGGGTCTCGCGCGCGCCTTTGGCGTCTACCGGGCAACGCCCGATGGAAAGCCTAGAGAGGTCTATAAGGAAAGACTTCGCGACCTGGAACTCGTCGCGGCCAGGGAGGAGAGCGGCATCTGGGCGAAGACGGATTGGAATAAACTTCCAGAAGAACGCCAACTTCAGCGCACGGAAGATGCTGAGCTCGACCTCGCATTGGGACAAGAGGAGACCCCACCCGCTACGATGCTGGATTTGAATACTGCCGCCCGAGACGAATTGATGAAAATTCCAGGTGTCGGGGAAAAAACTGCCAATTCCATCATAGGGGGCAGACCCTACGCGACTATTGAGGAGCTCGACAAAGTCGAGGGTGTCGGTTCAAAGACGCTCGGAAAGCTTTTGAAATACGTCCGCATCGGTGATCAATAGGGCGGACTCGCGAAGTCTTCGTCATAACACGACACGCCATCTGTGATATGATCACAACTGATATTGAAATGACCTGCGATGTAATCCATCCTATGGTTGCCGTACTGAACGCCTGCACGCTGGAAATACAAAGTCCGCAACATCCAGGCCGACGAGCTGTCCTCAAGGCGGGCGTGTTGAGTATGGCCGGGCTGAATCTGGCAACTCAGCAGCGACTGATTGCGGATGGAACTGCGAAGAAGAACAACAAAAGTGTCATCCTGATCTGGCTCGATGGCGGGCCCAGTCAGTTGGAATCCTACGATCCGAAGCCGGAGGCCCCGGCAGAATTTCGCGGCCCGTTCGGAACCATCAGCACCAACGTGCCTGGCATTCAGTTTTCTGAGCTGATGCAGCAGCAGGCAAAATTCGCAGACAAAATGTGCATCATTCGATCCATGCGTCACGGGACGGGTGACCATTTCGCCGGTGCTCACTGGATGTTGACCGGTCGATTCGGAGCGAACACGGCATCCAAAGGCATTCGATATCCTTCACTGGGATCGTGCGTCTCAAAGCTGAAGGGTCCCAACAAACCCGGACTGCCGGCTTACGTCGGCCTGCCTTCGGCGGAAAGCGTTTATTTGTACCCCGGTTATATGGGGGCTTCGTATCTCGGCGGCGAGCATGATCCATTCGCGGTGAACAACGAGTCTCGCTATCTGCACCACAGCTACAATACCCAGGTGGAAGCGCCAAAATGTTTCAAAGCTCCCGCAGGACTTGATCAGTCGCGTGCGCAGGACCGCAGCAACCTGCTGACATCGCTGGATCGATTGCGGCGAGACGTTGATAACACCGGCGTGATGGATGTTATGGATGCACATCACCAGTCAGCGATGTCACTTGTCTTCGGCGGTGCGGCGATCGATGCGTTTGATATTTCAAAAGAAGCACCGGAAGTTGCGGAACGCTACGGCAAAAATCCGTGGGGCCAGTACACGCTGATGGCCAGACGTCTGGTGGAAGCCGGTGTCACGTTCGTAACCGTCGACATGCCGCATTGGGATCACCATTCTCAGCTTGTCGAAGGTCACGCACCGAATATGCGGGCGATGGACCAGTGCGTTGGGGCTTTAATGACGGACCTCGTGGATCGCGGGCTATTGGATCAGGTCATGGTGATCGTCATGGGCGAATTCGGCCGTACGCCGCGTATCAACAA
>JANPHT010000404.1:0-4084 GCA_031424595.1 Planctomycetota bacterium | reverse complement strand
CTGAGCCTGGCTGGGATACTCGAAACGCTGGCTGATGACGACCTGAAAGATGTCACCCGCCTTAATGTATTCCTTGCATTTCTCGATCGCCTGATGAAACTGCGGTTGTGTAAAATTGGACCGGACTTGTGGCGATGGCTCAACCGTGAGATCAATATCCGTCAGTTGAACATCGCCACCTCCATAGGCCAGCCGTCGGCACATGACATCCAGCTGTTCTTCTGCACTGGCGCGGGATTCCTCGAGATCTCCGGACTGGGTATCGGCAAGCGCAACGACCAGGATGACCTTTCGAATGTGGTCAAAAACAACCATTGAACTGTAGAACGCGAATGTCTTGTCCGGCAGTTGACGGTCATCCACAGGAGCATTGGGAAGATTCTCGGTGTATCGAATAACGTCGTACCCGGCAAATCCCACAGCTCCCCCGCAAAAGCGAGGCAGTGCGGGAAGCGTGGCAGTCCGATACTTAGCGACTTCCGCATCGAGGTCTTTGAGCGGATCTTTGCTGTCGAATTCCCGTACTTCGACTCCGATATGGTCAATGACAACCTTCGTGCCTGTCGCTGTGAGGCTGAGGAATGGATTGCTTCCGACAAAGCTGTACCGACCGACGCGTTCTCCCCCGACAACGCTCTCGAACAGAAACGCCCACCGTCCTGTCGCGATTCTTTGATAAGCCGTTACGGGCGTCAGAGTGTCGGCTGTGAGCTGACGATAAACCGGTACGAATCGAGCCTGTGTGGCAAGCTTCTGAAATTCAGTCGAAGTAGGCAGTGTGGTCGGAGACTTCATGGAATTGCAGAACTTTGCAGCCTCTGAAGGAGATGGAGGTCGAGCGACATGTTGAAACCTGAGAGAAAGAACTCAGCCGTGCAACGACAGGATTCTGACAGATTGCGAGATCTGTTCAAACACAGGCCGGACATCCGCTAACTCGTGAT
Source organism: Planctomycetota bacterium (assembly GCA_031424595.1). Classification (GTDB taxonomy): domain Bacteria; phylum Planctomycetota; class Planctomycetia; order Planctomycetales; family Planctomycetaceae; genus SXXK01. Next base: position 3,140 of record JANPHT010000404.1, on the reverse strand, counting down.
CGGTTGCCTGCCACCAGGCCAAAAGGCTCATATCGGTCGCTCGGACACAGCTCAGCGATACCGTGTTCAGAAGTTCGAAGCAAGAAAACTCCAGTTCGCGACAAACGGCGGGCATCATCGCCAGTACCCCATTAATAACCTGTACCTCGGCATCGTCATACTCAACTTGAAACGTCTCGACGCAGGAAACCATCACATCCTCCGCCCTTGGACAGTCGCGCAGAATTCGCAAGGCCCAGAAACAGGCTCCGTCGGCCGCCACGGTCAAAAGTACGTCATTCCCGTCAGCTTCTTCGTTCAATTCCCAGAATCCCGGGTAATCAAACTGCACGCCATGCCCTTCGTATCTTGACAGGCACTCGGATGTTTCAAACGCCATCGTCTACTCCAGTTTTACGCTCAACGCCCTCGGTCTCGATGTTGAAAATCAGAACCCGACCATCACTGCCAGTTCTGGATGATCACTAGGAGTACATCTGCCAGAGAATAATCAAAACCAGAACCGAGATCACAGAGATGATCGCGAGCGTGCTGCCGGAGATTCCGAATAGTACACCGTCCTTGCCAGGCACTTCTTTTTCTCGAACGGCCTCTGCCATATCTTCTTCGTTCCAGAGTGATTTCTTCTTCCCTTTGTCCTTCTCGGATTTTTTGTCAGCCTTGTCAGGCTTTTCGTTCTTGTCGCTCTTCTTTTTGGGTTCGGTGGGAATGAGATTGCCCATGTCTTCATCTCGCAATTCGTCTACCTTCCGGAACTTCGGTTGGCTTGCACTCTGGTCACCCCGGAAGACATCGTCGAAAACTGCGTTCACAACTTTCTCTTCTTCGTTGGCCTTTTGATTGCGTTTCAACTGCGCGGCCTGGCTCTTTGACGGCTTGCGTTTTCCTTGTTCGGGTTTGCTGGCCGGACCCGCAGCCACGCTGGGACTTCCAGAGACGCTGCTTTGGGTTTTGTCGATGCTCGGTGTGGGCTTTTCGTCGCTTGACAAAGTATTGCCTGGCGTCGGAAGTGTCTTGTCCGAACGCTGAGGACCCGATTTCGAGGTATCGACTTTCGCCTTATCGGAATCGCCCTTCTTGTTCGACGATGTGACTCCGGCAGGCCTTGACTGTTCTGGTGGCTTTGACTGGGCAACTGGCTTTGACTGGGCAACTGGCTCTAAGGCCTTGGAATCCCGGGCTGCTGCGTCTTCGCGAGTTGACGGCGTGACGCTGTCCGGCTCCGGCGTCAGCGGCATGGTGGTTATCGAATCGTCAGATGGGGATTTTGAACTCTTCTTCTTTCCCGCCTTAGTGTCAGCTTTGGATTTCGCCTTCTGTGCAAGAGCCTGTTCGCGGTCGGCTCTCTCAAGCTCCGCCTCGGCGCGATATTTCGCGGCGCGAGCATTTTCTTCGATTCGCGCTTTTTCGTCGGCTTCGACCTCTGCCTGCAGTGCATCGTCATCGAATTTGTTTTTAGCCGATGTCCCGTCCGCGGCGTGCTCTGTGGACGTCGATTCGACAGCGTTGGCGTCAGCAGAGTTTGCTGCCGCGAGTTGTTCGCGTTCCGAATCCTTGCGAGTTGTCGCGGCAATCGGGGCTTTTTCGCGTTCCTCGGCTTCCATCTCCGCGAGAAGCTGATCTTCTTCCGCTTTCGCTTTGGCGGCTGCTTCGGCACGAGCTCGTTCAACTTTTGCTTTTTCTTCAGCCTCTATTTCGGCAAGGAGTTGTTCTTCTTCCGCCTTGGCTTTGGCAGCTGTTTTGGCTTGAGCTTGTTCAGCTTTGGCTTTTTCTTCAGCATCGATCTCTGCCAAAAGCTGATCTTCATCGGCCTTGGCTTTAGCAGCGGCTTCGGCACGCGACTGTTCGGCTTTGGCTTTTCCTTCAGCCTCCGTCTTTGCGAGGAGCCGGGCTTCTTCCACCTTAGCTGCAACGATTTGTTCAGCAGCCTTTTTGTCCGATCCGCCTTTCTTGAACAATCTGCCGAAGAATCCCACTTTGGGATCTTCAGACTTCTCCGTTTGTGCGGAGCTCCTGGAACCGGCGACCACTGGGCTTTCAATCGACGAATTCCGCTTCGCTTCCAATTCGGACTGAGAAGCGTCCACAAGCTGAGTCGTGACTGGCTCTGGCGTACTTTTCTCAACGACGGGCACGACAGATTCTGTCGCGGCTTTGGCTGGCGTCACCGTGGCGATAACGACTGCGTCAACGTTTCCGCTGGCCGCTCTTTCAGCCGCCGCAATTCGTTCACCCACCTCACGTGCGGCCGCTTCCGCTTCCTGTTGAGCCCGTCCAGCAGCCGCAATTTTTTCTGCGGCTTCGCGTTCTGCGCGTTCTCGATCAGCGATTGCTCGTTCCGCGAGGACTTTTTCCGCGGCCAGTTTTTCCGCAGCCAGTCTTTCAATATGTGCCTTCTCGGCGGCAGCAAGTTCAGCAACCTGCTGCTCTTCGAGAGCTCGTCGAGCGGCCGCAAACTTGTCGGCCATTTCTCTTTCGGCTTGTTCAATTTCTGCTTTAGCACGGACTGCGGCCGCCACTCTTTCTGACGCCGCTCGTTCTTCGTCTGCTTTAAGTTTTGCGGACTGCTCGGCAAAGATGCGGTCTTCTTCGGCCCTGATACTCGCCAGACGTTCGGCTTCGGCCTTTTCACGGGCGAGCCGTTCTTCTTCGGCCTTGCGAGCCGCTTCTTCGGCGACCTTGCGGGCGGCTTCTTCGGCCGCTTTTCGTTCGGCTTCGGCTTTCACTCGGGCAAGGCGTTCTTCTTCGGCTTTGCGAGCCGCTTCTTCAGCCGCTTTTCGTTCGGCTTCGGCTTTCTCACGGGCGAGTCGTTCTTCTTCGGCCTTGCGAGCCGCCTCTTCGGCCGCTTTTCGTTCGGCTTCGGCCTTCTCGCGGGCGAGTCGTTCTTCTTCGGCTTTGCGAGCCGCCTCTTCGGCCGCTTTTCGTTCGGCTTCGGCCTTCTCGCGGGCGAGTCGTTCTACTTCGGCCTTACGAGACGCTTCTTCAGCCGCCTTTCGTTCGGCTTCGGCCTTCTCGCGGGCAAGTCGTTCTTCTTCGGCTTTGCGAGCCGCCTCTTCCGCCGCTTTTCGTTCGGCTTCGGCTTTCTCACGCGCAAGTCGTACTTCTTCGGCTTTGCGTGCGGCTTCCTCGGCCGCTTTTCG
>JANPHT010000403.1:0-1443 GCA_031424595.1 Planctomycetota bacterium | reverse complement strand
ATAACTTGAAGAACGCGGATCCAGCGGTACCTGACCAAACACGATTCCGGAAAACTGCCGACGCCACCATCCGGAGTCGGGATCACGCATGCCTTCGACGCGGGACAACTCCGGCGTAAGCCCATCGAATGGCTCTTTCATCACCAGAATCTGATCCGGTTCTCGCACCCGCCCATTCCCATCAATGAAAGCCGAAATCCCACCATTGACGCTGCGAACCAGTGGAGTACGAGTTTCTACGCAACGAAATGCAGCCGTAATCAGGTGCTGGTCCAATTCGCTGGAGCCGTGAAACCAGGCATCATTCGTGAGATTCACAAGGACATCGCACTTGTGTCCGTCAGCATCGGTTTGCGATGCCATCCTTCGCACGAGATGCGGAACGGTATCCTCAAAACAAATCATCGGAGCAATTCGATAGCCACCATACTCGAACAGCTTGATCTCAGTTCCCGCGTCGATTCCGAAGTTCGCTCCGAAGGGAGTAAGATTCGCCAGCCATGGAAACAGATCTTTCAGCGGAATGAATTCACCGAAAAGTACTCGATGAATCTTGTCGTATCGCCCGGCATAGCCGATGTCAGGTCGAGCGAACGCCGCGGCATTATACGTTTTCAGATCATCCTTTTGGGCGACCATGGCTTCCAATCCCATGACAATCGCAGCCCCACAGGCTCTGGCATCATCCGCCAAACGCTTTTGAACTTCCTGATCGCGAAATGGCTCAACGAGCAGCAGCGCCTCATTACCATAATCGCGAAGTACATCCGCAGGGATTTGCGAAAGGATGTCTTCGTCAGTCACGCCGGTGGCGACATTGCGTTCTGGCCAGGAGAACATGGTTTCCGGCCAAACAATGAAATCCGGCTGCAAAGCCACCGAACTTCGCATCAAGGCATCATGGACTCTGAAACGAGACATAATGAGACTGCCATCATGCTTCACCTCCGGAGTAAAGTTCCCCTGAATCAGAGCGAAGGCTGGTCCTGCGGGACGTTCGCCTGCCGGCGCCTGCTGGATGCGAATGACGCCGTACAGGCAACACAAACCGACAACGGCAAACGAAAAAAACAACGGCCATCGCGAAGCGGCAATCGTAGTCTCGGCAGCATCAAGATTCCATTGGCTCAGCCATCGTGAAGGCACTTGCTCAGCAATGCATGCTGAAACCATCGCCATGACAAAAGTCACGCCGTAAGCACCGACAACATCCGAAATCTGAATCAAACTTATCCAGCGGTACTGGGTATGCCCAAGGTAATACCACGAGAACCCCGTGAGCAAATAGGCACGAATAAACTCTAACGCCGTCCAGACGATGGGAACTGCCAGCCAAAGCGGCAAACGCTGTGCAATGCAGCGTCGACCTATCCAGACAAAAGCCGGAATGTAAAGTCCCATGTAGACCGACAGCGCTGCGAGAGCCAGAAACATGGCAGGATG
>JANPHT010000402.1:0-33086 GCA_031424595.1 Planctomycetota bacterium | reverse complement strand
TCGCTCAACCACCGGACTTCTTGAACAAATGCCTTGAGCTTCGGCTCGGCTGGTTCGTATCACCACAAGCCCACTCCGCTCAACCGTCAATCTCACTCCACGCCATTCGTCCGCACTCGCGAAGTCAAAGCCTTATGAGTTGTTATTGCCATTATTGCGATTTTGATTGCGTTACTGCTGCCAGCAGTCCAGCAGGCCCGCGAAGCTGCTCGTAGAACACAATGCAAAAACCACCTGAAACAGATCGGGCTGGCGATGCATAATTATCACGATGTCTTCAATCTGTTTCCTCTTGGGGGTTGTGGCAGGCCGAGTACAACGTTTGGAATTGACATTTCGATTGGGGCATTTGCTGCGATTCTGCCCTACCTTGAGCAAGCAAATCTCAAAGGGTTGTATGTTGATACCAAGCCTTGGGAACAGCAGCTGCCGGCTGTTGCACAGACAATTGTCCCGGCGTACCTTTGTCCGTCGGTGACCGGCCCACAGGTTGACACAAATCCTGTTCTGGCTGCGTATCCCATCGGAACGCTGATTGCATCGACACATTTTTTACTCAGCAAGGGAGCCGACAAAGAATGGTGTTTCTCTCCGTCAGGAACGACCACTGGCATGTTCGGAATCAACATGAAATGCAACTTCCGGGATATCACGGACGGTTCCAGCAACACGCTGTGCGTCGGTGAAGGTGCCACGGGAAGTCAATGGCGAGTTGCCAGAGGCAGTGCTCCCACTGTAGCAATTGCTCCTCCAAGCGGCCGGGTGCAGCAGGGATGGATTGCACCTCAGCCGAATCCTCTGCAAATCCAGAGTGTCTCTGGAACCACAACCGGGGGCAACTGGGGGACCACGGTCTACCGGTTAAATCAAAATCCAGTCGTCGAAACCGTGTACGATGCCACTGCACTTGCCAATTGTAATGCCAGTACGACGGACTACACAAGTAACTTCCGCAGCCCTCACACAGGTGGTGGTCAGTTCCTTCTGGGTGATGGTTCAGTTCGATTTGTTTCAGAAAACGTTGACTTGGTGCTCTACAATAATCTCTCTGGAAAAGGTGACGGTCAGGTCATCGGCGAATTCTAGATTTGCCGAAAGTTGATGATTCAATGCAACCTGCGGCCAGCCTTGAAAAAGGTTGGCCGTTTTATTGCGCATTGAATTCTGCGAAGAATTAGTTGTCTGTTTGCCTTCAGCTGGAATGGAACTGCTCATGTCGAAGGAGGTTGCCGGATCCGAAGTTGAACTTGCTGTGAAGGATCTTTGTTCAGCCGAAGTTCGAGCGTCGCTCTCGTCGCGAATTGAATTGTGTTATCAGTGCCTTGAACTTGTGGCGGAAACGGCGATGGAATGGGCGGGCCTGGCCACTAACGCCAAGGGACTCGCGCGAACATCGCCGTTGATTGCAGAAGACCTTCTGAGTGGTCCGGCAGTTGTCGCCAGACAGTTGCAGCTGACGATTCAGACTTTGCGATCCATTGACAGATCAGGAACGCCGACCCTCCCGGCTAACCCCGTGACACTGAAAAATGGGCAGATTTCTGCGCCCGTATTTCCCACCGTTGGCCTGTTTGACAGCTTGACTTTCATGGGGATACGAGCGTCCATTCGCCTTCAACCGGAAATCAACGAGGCTAATGTTCACGGTCAGCTTGCCAGTGCTGCATCCCGTGAAACCCTGCCTGAACTGACTGCGATACTTGGTGCTGGCAACGTGTCATCAATACCAGCGACTGATAGTCTCAATCGAATCATGTTTGAAGGCAGCCGAGTACTGCTGAAACTCAATCCGGTGAACGAATACTTGTTGCCCGTTTTTGAACGAGTATTTGCTCCGCTGATTAGAGCGAAACTTCTCAGAGTCCTGAAGGGTGGTGCCGATGTTGGCGAAGCGATGATTCACCACCCGGCTGTCGATGAGGTGCACATCACAGGCTCTGCGGCCACACACGACGCCATCGTTTGGGGGCGAGATCCCGCTGAACGATCTCGCCGCCGACAGGCTGGAGATCCGCTGTTGAAGAAGAAAGTGACCAGCGAGCTTGGCAACGTAACCCCGTGGATTATCGTTCCGGGGCAGTATTCAGTTCGTCAATTAGACTCTCAGGCACGCCATATTGCGGCCTCCATCACTAACAACGCGTCGTTCAATTGTCTGGCGACCAAAATGATTATCACCTGGTCCCGATGGCCCCAGCGTGATGAGTTCCTGAGACTGCTTCAGAAACATCTGTCTGAAACGCCGATTCGCCCGGCCTACTATCCCGGAGCAGTGGATCGGTTTCAGCGGTTTACTGGTACCCGTACGTCGGCCGATGATCGAGGTTGCCTTCCCTGGACATTGCTGACTGGCCAGTCAGCTGAAGAGCGGCCTGAATTATTTCAGGAGGAATCTTTTGTGTGTGTCTGCGGAGAAACAGCATTAGCAGCTGAGACACCGAAGGATTTTCTTCCGGCGGCTACTGATTTCGTCAACTATCGCATGGCTGGAACACTCTGCGCGTCGATGACGCTTCCTGCGGATTTTCGTCGTCGTCATCAGGATGCGATTGAACGCAGTCTCACAAGGCTGCGTTATGGCACTGTTTGTGTCAATCAATGGTCCGGGATTGCCTACGGCCTGACGAGCCCACCATGGGGAGCCTATCCCGGAGCCAGTATTCAAAATGTTGAAAGTGGAATTGGAAACGTTCACAACACGTATTTGCTGGACGGCATTGAAAAGACCGTTTTGCAGGGGCCTCTTGTAAATTTCCCAAAGCCCGTCTGGTTTTCCACGCATCGTAACGCTGTTGAGGTAGCGACCCGACTCATTCACTTGTACCATCGGTCATCCATGTTCTCCTTACCTTCCCTGTTTGCAGCAGCGATTACCGGTTAAGTCGTTCCATCGATTTGTCTCCGCCGTCGGCCTGTCAAGGACCTGTTTGTGTATTCGGTATCATTTTTTTTGCGAAACATGCTGATCGTCCCGCTGGTTCTTTGTTCAATCCCGGAACCTGGCAATGCCAGGGATGGCTGTGAGTCCATTGAGCCGACAATAGAGTCTGCAAAGGTTATCCATCCAGGTAAACTGGCTCAGTTTGAATTGCAGGCAGCATTAATCAACGCCACTCCCGGTGACGTTGTGGAGTTAAAGGCCGGCACCTATCACTTCAATACGGAACTGAATGTTGCGTGTGACAACGTAACGATTCGAGGTGCGGGACGGAAAGAAACCGTTTTGTCATTTCGGCAGCAGGCCGCGGGGAGTAGTGGAATAGTGGCGACCGGCAATGCGTTCGTCATTGAAAACCTGGCCGTAGAGGACACGGTCGGCAATGCGATCAAGGTACTCGGCGCGAAGGACGTTACGTTCCGCAACGTCCGTGTGGAATGGACCGATGGCCCAAAGTCCACGAACGGCGCCTATGGAATCTATCCGGTAGAATGCTCCAACGTGTTGATCGAAAACTGCATCTCGATCGGCGCTTCAGATGCGGGTATTTATGTTGGCCAGTCACGGGATGTGATTGTTAGAGACTGTGTTGCAGAAAGGAACGTCGCAGGCATCGAGATCGAAAACACGCTGAACGCCGATGTGTTTGATAACACGGTTACTGACAATACAGGGGGAATTCTGGCGTTTGACTTGCCGGGCTTGAATCTGACCAACGGCGGATTTGTCCGGGTCTTCAGGAACCGGATTACGAACAACAATCATGAGAATTTTGCACCCCAGGGGACAATGGTTGCTGATGTGCCGTCAGGATCGGGTGTCATGCTGATGGCTATGGACAACGTCGAGGTTTTTGACAATGAGATTACCGGGCATCAAACGAGTAATGTTCTGATCGTCAGCTTTCTGATTACCGAGCGAAAGGTGAACGATAAAAAGTACGACCCGTACCCTGAGAATATTTCCGTTCACGACAATCGAATCTCCGGTGGCGGAAAAAAGCCCTCGGGTGTGTTGGGAGCAATGCTCTCGCCTGTCACCGGTGGTGTGTTCCCTGACATCCTGTTTGATGGTCTCTTAAACCCAGCCAAATGGAAAAAGGGAAAGCCTGCTTCCGGTTTGCCGCTTCGCATTCGCGACAACGGAGAGGCGACGTTTGCGAATCTGAATGTTGGTGATTTCTCTGCAGCCAATGTGCTTACAGGGAATTACAGTGTCGGACGAGATCTGACGCCTTTTGGAGCAGAGATCCCTCGTATCAGCGAAGTGGTTTTGCAGCCCCACAGCCTCGCTGTCCCGGGAGGAAACCCGGCTGTCGCCATTTATAACGCCGCTCCAGGAAAGCTTTCTGAGTGGGGATTATTTGAAACTCCTGAGAACGGCCTTGTACCTGCAGGAAACGTGATCAAGTATGAGCTGAATACGCCGCTGTTTTCAGACTACACGATTAAGCATCGCCATATTCGATTACCGGCCGGTGGGCAAATGACCTGGCACGACACGGATGCCCTGGGTTTTCCTGTTGGCACTGTCATCGCCAAGACGTTTGCCTATCCTGACGAAACAGCCGATCCAACGCCCGGAGAGCGACTTGTCGAAACCCGTATTGAGTTCCTCGAAGCCACTGGCTGGTACGGTTATTCCTATGTCTGGAATGAAGAGCAGTCTGACGCAACGCTCAGCCTTGGCGGTGGGATGGTTGATGTGGCCTGGAAGACTGTTGATGGCAGCCAGCACAGCAACAAGTACCAGATACCCAATGCCAATCAGTGCATCAGCTGCCATGGCAGTGATGATAAGTATGTTCCACTCGGACTGACTGCAAGGAATCTCAATCGACCGGGAGTGGACAAGTCCATTTCAAATCAGCTTTCGCATTGGATTGAATGTGGCGTGCTGAAGGATTGTCCGTCGCCGGAACAACGCCCGTCGCTGGCGGCCTTTGACATTCCGGAGAGTGGTTCGCTCGATCAGCGAGCTCGAGCCTGGCTCGAGGTCAATTGCGCTCATTGTCATAATCCAAAGGGATCTGCCCGGACTTCCGGCCTTGACCTGCGGACGGTTCAGGCCGAGCCGGCAAGGTTTGGGGTTTTCAAATCACCTGTGGCTGCCGGGAAGGGGTCGGGGGGCCGCAAGTACGATATTGTTCCGGGAAAGCCGGATGAATCGATCCTGATGTATCGTCTGGAATCGGAAGAGCCCGGTGCGAGAATGCCGAGCCTTGCTCGAAATCTCATTCATGCAGAATCAAATCAATTGATTCGCGAATGGATTTCGTCGATGCCTGAAGAGTGAAGTTCTGGTTTGCTGCTGTCATGGAGTCAATCCCGGATGCATTCAACAACTGAAAGTCGCCGCTGGAAGTTTGCTGATTTCGGCAGGATTTCCCCGGTTCCGTGCCCCTGCGGAGAAGCTCGCCGAGCATTCCACGGTGTGACTGAGTTTCCGGGCACCTTGCATATCACCGAAATCAGCGTGGATGCAAAACTCCACTATCACAAGACGCTGACGGAAACGTACGTCTTTCTGAAATGCGAGCCAGACGCGATGATGGAACTTGATGGAGAGATTATTCCCATCAGCCAGCACCAGGCGATTGTAATTCCTCCACTCGTCCGGCATCGAGCCTTAGGAAAGATGACGGTCTTGATTGTGGTCCTTCCAGAGTTTGACCCGCAGGACGAATGGTTCGATTGAGGTTCCCCGGGGCCCCTGACTTTATAGCGAGGGAGAGGCCTTGCGGTCATTCGTTGACATCCGTGCTTTACGCAAAGAGTGCGGAAATCGGCTGGCCCATATCCGTGACAGGAACTGGACGATCTCCATCGTACAGATGCTTTGCGTGGTCGATGCCCAATGCTGCGTGGATCGTGGCAAAGAAGTCAGGAACGCCAACGGGATTGGAAACTATTTTCTTGCCCAGTTCATCCGTTTCTCCGTAGGCACCACAATGCTTCAAGCCACCTCCGGCGAGCACGCAGGTAAACGCAGTGCTCTGATGACCGCGACCGCCACCACTGTCAAATTCGGGCGGCCGTCCAAATTCCGTGGTGATGATGATCAACGTCTTGTCGAGCAACTGTTTGGCCTCCAGATCAATGATCAGGGCGCTCACAGCCGTATCCATTTCCTGAATCAGAGCGTGCTGTTTGAGAATGCCTTCGTTGTGAACATCCCACCCTGCCCCGTTCAGGAAGTTCAGGTTGTGGGCCACTTCGATGAAATGAACTCCTCGCTCAATGAGCCGTCGTGACAGAAGGCATCGCTGACCGAATTCACCTCCATAGCGAGTTCGCAAATCACCCGGCTCAGCATTGAGCTCAAAGCTCTGCATGAACTCCGGGCCGCTTAGCTTCAGGCTTTGAACGATTGCTTCATCGTAATCCTGCAATTGCTGATCCGTGCTCTGGATTTGAGACTCTCGAAGTTTTTCCAGAAAGGATTGCCGACGCGACTGACGAGACGTAGAGATTCCGTCCGGCCTCGACAAACCAGTCGGGCCGCGACTGGTGTTCGTCAAGTACAGGTAGCCATACCTTGCTCCGAGAAACCCTGGACCCCGCGTGACGTTGGGATAGCCAATCACGACATACGCCGGAGCACCTTCGGCAGTGGCTCCTTTCTCATGAGCGATGACAGAACCAATTGACGGATAAACAGCAGTTCCGCTGACCGGCCTGCCCGTGTGCATTCGATTCGTAGCGGCAGCATGCTCATCGATAACGTCATGGTTTACCGTTCGTACTGCAGTGACACGATCCATCAGTGGCGCGAGTTGCTTCAGATGCTCACAAACGCTGACGCCGGGCACTGCAGTTTCAATGTTGTCGTAGTACGAACCGGCGACCTTTTTTATCGGGTCACCTTTGAGTTTGGGATCAAACGTGTCTCCCGCCCCCATGCCTCCTCCGAGCCAGATCGAAATCACATGTTCCGCCCGGCCCTTGGCAGGTTCGTGTGCGCGAGCCTTTCCAGACAGCGCTGCTCCGGCCACGGCAGCCCCACCTCTGGCAAGAAACTTGCGTCGCGAATCCTCGCTGGAGTGCAATTCAGAAAACATAACTGAGCCTCAGTAAATGGGAAAATGCGGGAAAGCATAAGCTGCCGTTCTCAGCATCGGAAGACTCTCTGAAGCTGGCGGCCTATATTTCTCATCTGCATCTGGCTTCCAATCATCAATTGTTCTCACGCAGACCTTCGAGGTGCCCGAGATTCCTGACGGGCTCAAAGATTGCCAGAACTTCACGCAAAAGGTGCTCATCCATCGGTTCAGCAAGCCATTGAGCCCAGTTGCGAATGTTCTTCGGATTTGCACTTCCGGCAACAGTTGTCGTGATCTCAGGATGAGCACACGAAAACTGCAGGGCCAACTGTGCGATATCGACTCCGTTCTTCTCGCAGTGAGCCGCCGCAGCGCGAGCAGCGGCTTTGACGGATTCCGGTTCCTTGAGCCATGCTGGCAGCGGAGCGTTGGTCAACAGCCGTGCGGAAAACGGGCCGGCATTCATGATGCCCACGCCTTTTGCTTTCAGGTACGGCACTGTCTCATCTGCAAACCGAGTATTCTGCAATGTGTACTGGTTGTATGACAGCACGCAATCGACATCGATCTGATCGCAAATGGATCGGAATATTTTCTGAGGGTAGCCGCTGATCCCGATGAATCGAACCTTGCCTGCCTGCTGGATCTTTCTTAGAGCAGGAATTGTTTCACTGACAATCTGCTGCAGAGGAACAAACTCGATATCGTGGCACAGAATAATATCCAGATGATCGGTTCCGAGTCGGTGAAGACTCACATCGATACTTTCTGCGACTCGCTTTGCGCTGAAGTCGAAATGTGTGAGATCGTATCGACCGAGTTTTGTGCACAGCGTATAGCTCTCACGAGGAACGCCTCGCAAGGCAATTCCCAGCAACACCTCGCTCATGCCTCGTCCATAGAACGGTGAGGTGTCAATAAAACTCAGGCCGCAATCCAGGGCAACTCGAACGCTTTGCAGAGCTTCATCAAGCGGCACACTTCGAAACTCCTGACCAAGTGATGATGCTCCAAAGCTAAGTACTGGAAGCTGCAGGCCAGTTCTTCCAAGGGGACGAGTTTGCATACGGGTCAATCTACGATTAAGTAATGCCATTGTCAGACAATTGGACTTGGGCGGTCATGCTATTCTGAATCACAGATAATACAGCGAACAGTCCCGCTCGCGAACCGTAACCTATAGTTGCTGCCATTGAACCCTGGAGATTTTTATATCGCAAGAATTCCTCAAGGCCATGGTTTGGAACCTGGGGCTTCAAACATCCAGTTCTCTTTAGAACGATGCCGGCTGTTTCCCCAGGGAAGGAGCGACTTAGCGAGGAGGGTTGCGACGGAATCAGCGAGATTTGCGATTCACGCTCCAAAACCGTCGGGCCCAGTATGCGCGCAGCGGACAGAAGTCAGAATTCAGTCGTGTCCGCGTGCTGAAACTTTCTGTAGCCGCTGGTTGAGCAACTCAGAATATGAGAAAATGACGTGCTCGACTCCCTGGTGCCAGGTTGGATCCTTCAGAAGAATCTGTTTGTCAGATTTAGCCAGGGGTTCGACCTATGTAAGTACAGAAGAACCCGCAGTGCCCAACAACTCCGGAAATGCAAAGCCATCCATGGATCGCCCGGTCATAGCGATCACAGCTGGCGACGTGGCTGGGATTGGCCCCGAGATCATTCTTCGCGCATGCCTGGGAAGCAAGTCGGCTGTTTCCTGCACGCCGGTTTTGGTGGGGCATCCTCAGATTTTCAGAGAAGCTGCCGGATTGATTGGTCATGAACTGCGACTCGTTGAGATCCCGTCAGAGTCAATGACAGGGGGCAGCCTAAGACATCAGGCCCACGTCGCCTGCCTGCAGCATCAAGTGCCTTGTTTAAATCCTTGTGGAGATGCAGTTCTTTCAGCACCGCGCGGATGCGTAAGTGCTGCCGCGGGGGAAGCTGCATTTCAGTACCTGATCAGCGCTATTCAACTCGCTAAGAATGGTGATGTCGACGCGATTGCAACAGCACCGTTGAATAAGGAGTCACTGCATCTTTCGGGACACCATTTTCCCGGTCATACAGAGATTCTGGCTGAGTACTGCGGTGTTCGCGAATTCGCCATGATGTTGCATCTTCCGGAATCATCCCTTGCACCATGGCGTTCGATGATCCGAAAGCCTTCGGAGGCAATGTCAAATCTGTATGATGCGCACGATGGTCTCAGCATTGCGCATGTCACGCTGCACACTTCCATCGAGAGTGTTCCACAGTTGCTTTCTGCAACCGGTGTCTCCGAGAAGATTCGCCTGATGTCTGACTTTCTGTCCAGAATAAAGTGCCGTCGGCGAGCAGTTGCAGTCTGTGCCTTGAATCCTCATGCCGGAGAAAACGGCTTGTTTGGCAATGAAGAAGCAGAAATCATTAAACCTGCAGTCGCCGAATGCGTCGCAGCGCAGCTCAACGTCTGTGGCCCATTGCCAGTTGATACTTTGATCCGCCGAGCAATCATGGGTGAATTCGATGGCGTTGTCGCGATGTATCATGATCAGGGCCATATTCCTGTGAAGTTGATCGGATTTGACTCGGCGATCAACATTACGCTGGGCCTGCCGATCCTGCGTACCAGTCCCACCCATGGAACGGCCTTTGACAGAGCATGGAATCCCTTAACACCATCCGATTCGAATGGCATCTTCGAGGCGATTCGCATGGCCGTACTGCTGGCAGAAGAAAAACATTTCAGCCTGAATGATGTGTGACAAGAAAGTGATGCCACATAGCGTGCAGGTGATCATTGCCTGCGAGTTGGTGTGAATAGAATACTGATTGCGAGTCTGGCGATTGACAAGGGCCGGAAACTTGAGTCGGATTTCTTAAAAGTTTTTGATTGGGCGACGAAAGAATTACAAAAACGCGGTTTCTGCTTGGCGAAACAGGTATTGACGTCTTCTGCCGGTTTCTTCTAACTTGCCCCTCACTCGAACTGTGGTTCCTGCAGTTCAAATCTCCTCTCTGTTCTCTCCTCTCGAATGTCTGTTGATTTCTTCTCCTTTTGATCTTTGGCGAGGTCAGGAACACCGCATTCCGTAGCCACAGATTGATCTCACTGAATTCACGCATTCACCATCCCGCCCTGTTGCCGAACTCTCGGTGACCCCCGGAGGCTTTCTCATGTCTCGTTTCGCAAGCGTTTGTGCTGGCCTGCTGATGGTCAGTTCGTTGAGTGGCTGTTGTCTGCTTGGCCATGGTGGCGGCTACGCACCGATGGGTGGCTACGGTGGAGGCGGTTGCTCTCCCTGTCAAAGTGGCGCATGTGGAGCAATGGCGCCCGGCTATCCTTCCGCAGGACTATACAGCCCTGGAGTACCCCAGACTGCGTTTATCGCACCGCAGGTTGCTGGGTATGCACCGCAGATTGGTAATCAGATGGTCATGCGGGATACTTTGTCCACATACTGATCATCTCTGCTAGTAGCACGCTCTGTTTAAACGTCACCTGCACAAATCTGCGCAGCTTGTTTGCCGCAGATTCCTCGGGGATGTCAACGGTTGTCGTGTCTTCATCGCAGACACCTGACATTGCGCCGAGGGTCGGCACAGACAACCTGCCGTTCTGTCTGATTGCAACAACCTGCCAGGTGCTTTGATATCGATTGCCAACTTTCACCGTGGGCGTCTGGACGTCGGTCCTCGAAGAATTGAGGCGACTTGATCCAGAGGACCTTGCCAGACAGTTCGTAATCAGAACACACTGCTGTGTATTTGTTAAGTGTCTCTGTCAGACAGCATTCTCCAGTTCTGCGTTCCCTGTTCTGATGCCGTGCGATTCGATAAGCTTGAGTCGCGCGGTGTTTTTTGCTGCGCTGTTCTTTTTCGGCCATGCGGATCTTTCGCGGTTTGCAGTTTCGGGCCGCGTTGAACTCACTCTTCGTGTCCAGCATTCCTTTGTGGAACAGGTTCGCTTCGATGGGCAAGGAATCTCTGCCTCAGCTTTCGGACTCCAATTGTGGAACTGGGCCCGGTTCGGTCCCGGTCTTTAACTGCGTGGTGATTCTGACATTGGTTCCAGGCGGAACGAAGATTCGAGGGCGAGTTGCCAATCTGCAAGGAATTCAAGGTGAAGGGAATACAGAAAGAGATGTCCTGCTGCTGCTTACGAAGAGGTTCAAAACGACCATGCTGGAATACAATCGCAGCCAGCAGTTGATTCCCTGGATTGATCCACCGGAATCTCCAGCGGACGGTGAACAGCAGCGGTTTATCCCTGTCCACCTCTGACAGAGTTTCTCAACGGATGTTCGAAGGTCATTCAGAGTTTGACAAAGTCTTCAGTGCGATCTCAGAAAGCCAAATATGTCGGATGTGGTCACCAGTCAATCGGTCGGTCGACAGAAACTCGTCAAGACGCGGATCATTGCGACAATCGGGCCCGCGAGTGAATCGACCGATATGCTGCGGCAACTTGTGGTCTCCGGAGTGGATATTTTCCGACTCAATTTTGCCCACGGTAGTCATACCTGGCTTTCGGAACTTGTGCGGAAGATTCGCCAGGTTTCTGCCGAACTTGATTGCCCGATTGGGATACTCGGAGATCTTTCCGGCCCCAAGATTCGACTTGGGGAAATCCCGGGAGGCGAGGTTCAATGCAATGAAGGCAGCGAGTTTCGATTCATTCGGGGACTACAGTCTGTTTCCGCCACGGATTTGACCTGCACCTATGAACCCCTGATCGATGATGTGAAAACGGGGGATCGAATTCTCCTCGCCGATGGTACGGTTGGCATGATCGTGCTGGAAAAGGATCCGACTCTGCAGTGGATTCGCTGTCTGGTATTTCAGTCGGGAAAGATTCGAAGTCGTCAGGGTGTCAATCTGCCGGGGGTTGCTTTAAGCACTCCCAGCGTGACGGAGAAAGATCGAAGCGACCTCGAATGGGCTCTTCAGAACAATATCGACTTTATCGGATTAAGTTTTGTGCGTCAGGCGGAAGACATTCGAAGTCTGCACCGCCTGATTCAGTCGTTTAAGCCCAAAGTGACACCGCTGGTGGTCGCGAAGATTGAAAAAACAGAGGCTATCGATGACCTTGAGAATATACTCGATGTGACAGATGCGGTGATGGTGGCTCGTGGTGATCTAGGGGTCGAAGCAGAAATCAGCCGCGTACCGATACTTCAGAAGTTGATTATTCGGCGATGTAATGAACTGCGCATTCCCGTGATAACAGCCACGCAGATGCTCGACAGCATGCAGGCGAACGAATTGCCCACTCGCGCTGAAGTGACAGACGTCGCCAATGCCGTCATCGACGGTACGGACGCGGTGATGCTTTCCGGCGAAACGGCCATCGGTGCACATCCCGTCCAGTGTGTGCGTATGATGGATCGTATTGCGGTCGAGGCTGAGACTTTGGTAAAGGCGACGGATTCGGCTCTGCTGCGCGACGACGAAACTCGCCGCGCCAGGCCAATTACTGAGGCTGTCACTCGAGGCACCATTGCTGCCGCCGAGTATCTTCAGGCTGATCTGATCGTGGTTGCTACCGTCACCGGGCGCACGGCGCTGGCGTTGTCGCGAATGCGAAGCAAGGTGCCCGTCCTGGCTTTTACGGATCGAGAGGATGTTGCCCGAAGAATGTGTTTGTACTGGGGAGTCACTCCGATCCTGAACCGCGCTGTCCAGCAGTCTGCCGACGCATTGCTGCAATACGTTTTCAAATGGGGTCAGAAAAACGGGTTATTGCGTTCCGGGAGTAAGTTGATCATCGTGGGACATACGAATTGGCTGGGTGAAACACACGATTTAATGATGGTTCACGTAGTTCCTTAGCGTCGCAGAATTCTGAGTTGTTTGGTTGTCAGCTTGATTGGGAATAAGAAATCTTCAAATGGTTCATCTTGATCGTATTTACACTCGAAGTGGTGACCAGGGCGAGACCGGGATTGGCAGTGGCGAACGCGTTTCCAAGAGGCATCCTCGCATCGTTGCGGGCGGCTCCGTGGATGAAACCAACTGTGCGATTGGGTGGGCACTTGCTTCGTCATCTCCAGGCGAGATCGCAGTCATTCTGACAGCACTTCAGCAGTTTCTGTTTGATCTTGGAGCAGATTTGTGTGTGCCTCTGCCGGTTGAAGGACCAGATCCACTTCCTTGCCGTATCAACGAAACTCATGTTGATAAACTCGAACAACTTATCGATCGGTTTTCAGGTCGGGTGGGACCTCTTAAGAGCTTCATTCTGCCGGGAGGCAACCCAACCGCAGCGGCATTGCATCTTGCTCGCAGCATTTGTCGCCGTGCTGAAGTGGATGTGTTGACGCTCCACGAAACAGAACCGCTGAATGCGTCGTTATTGATCAGCCTGAATCGCCTGTCGGATCTGCTTTTCGTCCTTGCTCGAGCAGCCAACGATTTTGGGAAAACCGATATTCTCTGGAAACCAGGCAATGGATTGCTGGATACCGAGACCTGATCGACAGTGAGGTTTTTCATCCTGTCAATGACAGTGTGCCATTCGCCAGAGTCGTGAGGCACTCTGTTGCGGCCGGTTAACAGTTCTGCCTATGAGCGACCGAGACAGCCTTTAATGACACCCTTCCAGCAATTCACGTCGAAGGGCCAATAGGCTAAAGATCTTGCATACCATGCGATGGCCTTGCGGGGAGAACTGGCTGCCAGAAACCAGGCCGAGCAGCTTTCCACATTCGCCAGGGCTTTGCGACGAATGGACCACGGCAGACTCTTTCCGCGTTCAGTCTCGAGGGCTTTCTGCACAGCGAGTCGTCGAAGTTGACGCATACGGTCGTGATTTTTTGAAAATGAGCCAGGACGCCAGCGGTACAACGTGACGGGCTTGGGAACCGCGGAGAATCTTGCGCCAACCGCTGCTGACTTGAGCCACAGGTCCCAGTCTTCAGCCAGAATTGGCGACGTCGTCAGGCCTCCGATCCGGTCGAAAAGGGATCGTGTCATCATCGCGCTGGACATGACGATGAAATTATCCATCAGGAGACACTCAAAAAGGTCTCCGGACGGCATTGCATCAGGATCACTGCGAAGGTCGGTAACTCGACCGACGTCACCGAAATTCCTGGCGTTGGTGTAAACGACCTCAGAGGACTCTGCCTGAGCCGACTGGAGTTGCAACGCCAGTTTGTTGGGCTCCCACAGATCGTCATGATCCAGGAAGGCGATCCAATCGCCGCTGGATACCTGAACGCCATTGTTCCGAGTCTGAGCCAGTCCGCCGGGGCCGAGATTTTTCTGATGGACGGCAACAATGCGATGGCCGTAGCGACTCATGACTTCAGAAGTGCCGTCAGTAGAACCATCATTGACGACGATCACTTCGACGTGACAGTCTTGCTGATCCAAAGCGCTGTCGATGGCTCCGGGAAGGTCCACTTCGCCATTGAAAACGGGAATGATTATGGACACTTTCGACGACGGCATTGTTGGGGGGCTCTGCAATCCAGATACTGACAAGGGTGATCCCACTGTAAGCGAGATTTGGGAGACTACCATTTGCAAAAGACGGAAGCCTGTCACGCCAGGAGGGCGTCCGGTAAACTATTGGTTTTTCCCTCCGCGTTGCCTGCTGGAACTCAGAAGTGGAGTCAGGAATTGGGTTTGAACACGCGGATTGTTAGTTTTGCATTGATTTCAGCAGTCTGCTGCGATGCAGCATCATTTCGGCATAACCGGTAAAGTCATGAAAACAGCTCAACAGGTACTTCAACGATACTTCGGCTATCCGGAGTTTCGATACCCTCAGGGCGAGATTATTTCCCACGTTCTGAGTGGCCAGCATTCTCTGATTATCATGCCCACCGGCAGCGGTAAGTCGCTTTGTTTCCAGATTCCGGCGATCTTATTGGCTGAAGCTTCTTCGGGCGGACAACGGCCGTTGACCCTCGTGCTGTCACCGCTGATTGCCTTAATGAAGGATCAGGTGGATACGCTGCAAGGCAAAGGCATTGCGGCGACGTTTATCAATTCATCCCTCAGTAAACGAGAGAGGGAAAAGCGTTACGCGGCTATTGCTCGCGGTAACTATTGCTTGCTGTATGTGACGCCTGAGCGATTTCGCAAAACCGAATTTCTTGATGTCATCGCTCATCGCGACATCAGGCTGCTCGCCGTCGATGAGGCTCACTGTATCAGAGAATGGGGACACGATTTTCGCCCCGATTACACTCGCGTCTCCGAATTTCGCGCCCTGATCGGAAATCCTGTCACCATGGCATTAACAGCGACTGCGACTCCGGACGTGCAGCGCGACATCGTGTCTCAGCTTGGCCTGCAGCCGTCTGAAATGAGAATGTTTCATGAGGGGATTGATCGTCCGAATCTTGAGCTTCGCGTCGAAGAAGTCTGGGAGGCGGATGAAAAGCAGGAGGCCATGCAGAATGTATTCGATCGCTGGTTGACAACGGATCTCCAGGGCAGCGGCATCGTCTACTTCACGCTGATTCGCACTCTCGTGGAATTCAGCGAGCGGCTTCAGGCCGAAGGCATCGATCATGTCTGTTATCACGGAGACCTGGATCGGCATGTCCGCCGCAGTATTCAGGAGGACTTCATGAATGGCCGTTGTCGCCTTGTGCTGGCAACCAATGCCTTCGGGATGGGCATCGACAAGGAAGACATTCGCTTCGTTGTTCAC
Organism: Planctomycetota bacterium; assembly: GCA_031424595.1. Lineage (GTDB taxonomy): Bacteria > Planctomycetota > Planctomycetia > Planctomycetales > Planctomycetaceae > SXXK01. The sequence continues at coordinate 17,466 of JANPHT010000402.1, read as the reverse complement.
GCCGATATTCCGGGATCGATGGAGTCCTATTACCAGGAGATAGGACGAGCGGGACGCGATGGACGGCCTTCGGAATGCACGCTCTTGTACGACCAGCGAGATCTCAACACGCAAATGGAATTTATCCGCTGGACAAATCCAGATGCAGAATTCAGCCAGCGCGTCTTCCATCATTTGACTCACAGCGCGGAGCAGATTCGAGCGTTCGGGATCGAGTGGCTGCGTGAACGCCTGTGCGATCGCCAAAGGCATGATCGACGTGTGGAAACCGTGCTGTCGCTGCTGCAGCGGTATGGAGTGATTGAAGATGAGAATGATCTTTCCAATCTCGAGGTGGATGGAGAGGTTCCGGACGCTCTGATCGACGACGAGGCTCGCGCGGCGAAGCTGCTGCGGGATCAGAAGAAGTTGTATGCTCTCGTTCAATATGTCCAGAGCGAAGACCGCCGCCAGTTCATTCGCGACTACTTTGGCGTCGCCTGATTGATGTTTGTCGATGGAAACGACGATGCAAGTTTCTTCAGATCGCCTGACTGCTTCGGCCAGAATTGCTGCATTCGGACTCGCCCAGTTTGCTGTTGGCCTTCCAGGAAGCATCGCACTGTATCCGGGTCCGTACAGTCTCTTCTCTCAATTCCTGAGTGAGCTTGGCTGTGTGGTTGTGCAGGATCATGCCACTTATTACTTCCATGCGTGGCTTTTCAACCTGACAGTTTTCTGCCTCGGACTTTGCCTGGCGTGGTTCTTCATTTGCCTCACGATCTACACGAGCCGTGGCAAGACGGTTCTTCCTGTGGTCGGAGTCTGCGGAGCAATGGCATCAATGTCGCTTGCGTGCGTAGGCGGGATTCCGATGTCACTCAATCTGCAGCTTCATGTCCTGGCCATGTGCTCGTGGCTGTTTTTTATGCTTCCCATGAGTATCGCGTGGTTCGCCTGGTTGGCCGCATGGAATAAAGACCATCCCTACTGGATCCTTCTTCACAAAGCATTGATCTGCGCGGTCTGTATCTATTTTCCAGCCGGGATAATCGGACACGCACAACTGTGGCAGAAGATCGTCGTTATGTCATCGTTTCTTTGGATGACCGGGATTTGTCTGGAAATCCTTTTCATCTGCTGGCGAGGCGAGTTCTCAAAGCTGATGAAGCACGAGTTAAGTCCCTTCAGTCGTGAACTGGCGCAGCGGCATCTGGAACGAAACGACTTCCGCAGACGATTCTGAAAGGCGAAAGAAAACTTGCCATTCAAGGCTCGCACTTTAGTCCGCAAGCCCGTCCGCATTCACATCATGCCACTTCATGGCATTCCGCATCGGTTCGATGCGGAGCACGATGACGCCATCCTGGAAGACGCGGACGGTGCCCGTGGATTCTGAGACTGCTATCGCAATTGCACCGGTGGCCTTGGAAATCTCTGCGGCAGCCCAGTGACGAGAACCAAGTCCCTTGGACAGCGTCAACCCTTCGGCCGATGCACGCAGGTGTCTTCCTGCAGCAATGGCTAATCCGTCGGAGGAGATCACAAACGCGCCATCGATCTGCGCTAGCTCTTTGATGCTTTCTCTGACACGAGGATTGCGGATCGAACGTTCCGTCTTCGGATAACCACGGAATGGATCGTGAATCTGCTCCTGAGACGCCTCCATCACTTTGCGGTGGTTTCCCACAACGAACAAGGTGCCGACTGGCTTTCCTTCACGACCCTCGCGGCCGATATCACACGCCAGGTCAACAACAATTCGCAGCGTCTCCAGCGGGACTTTGGTTTCAAGTCTCTGCAGATCCCGCGAGGTCAGTTTGGCCAGTTGTTCAGCGAGTCGCACCACGCTGATCGTGTCACAGCCGTCTTTTTCATATGCAGAATAGACAACGACAACGACGTCCCCTGTCTGCAGGAGTTCATCCGCGATGGCTTCAAGCAGAACCTGGGAGACCTGAAAATGGCGAGTCTGAGGTTCCTGCTGAATTTCGACGACATCAACGTCATCCTGGCGTGCGGCCTCCTGAACATCTTTTCGATCGGACGCCACAACCAGACGAAAATTGGTCGCATTTCGCTTCAGCATTGCGAAATCAAGGGGCTGTTCGGCGAGTAGAATCACTGCTGCCGCCTGAACGTCTTCCGCGAGACGCGCAGCGGTTTTGAGGATTTTTTCGAACTCCGGACTGATTTCGTTTCTCGCCATGTCAGGAGTGTACGAATAAACCTAACCCGGTCAACGGACGAATTTTACGCTTTTTCCATGTCGCGTTGCCCGGCGGTGGAAATCTCACCTACGACGTTCCAATGGGAGTGTCCCATAAGTCATAGAGAGTCGGCCAAGTTTCGACCTCTGCTTTGCGCAATGTGGCAGTGCTTCTACACTACAATCCTCTTGAGTTCTCACCTCTCGTGACCTACTGAAAGAAATCACAGTCCCATGACCCGTTCGATGGACAAGATCGTTGCCCTTTGCAAACGCCGAGGATTCATTTTCCAAAACTCCGAAATCTACGGCGGACAGAACGGTTTCTGGGATTACGGTCCGCTCGGCACAGAATTGAAACGCAACGTGCGAGACGTCTGGTACCACGACATGGTATCTGCTCACAACGAACTGATTCAGCCCGCTGGTGCTCCGGCGACATTTCAGATGGTGGGCCTTGAATCCGCTTTGATCATGCATCCGCAGGTCTGGAAGTGTTCGGGTCACTATGACCTGTTTCACGATATGATGGTCGACTGCACCGAGACTCGCAAACGCTATCGCCTGGATCATGTGAAGGGTTTTTGGGTTAAGTGCAACGGAAAGACCGTCAAGCTGAAAGCCGTTTCAGAAGGCGCAGCCATTGAAGAAGTCGATCGGGTATTCATAACGACGACGGAAGCCAATGCCATCGAGCACATCAAAGAGCGGGCTCTGAAGATGTTCGAGCTCCGCTCAAAGGATGCCGAGCGATTGTCGATCGAAGAGCCCGTTCTCGGCCTGACAGCGATCTCGGCTGCGGATCGTGGCAAGGTCTTCGCACCGGATGCTTCACGTCCGGGCACGCTGACAGATCCACGCGAATTCAACCTCATGATGAAAACCATTCTCGGCGCGCTGGGAACAGAAGCGGACGCTGCGTTTCTGCGACCGGAGACAGCTCAGGGAATTTTCGTCAACTTCAAGAATGTGTGTGACAGCAGTCGAGTCAAGCTGCCGTTTGGAATCTGCCAGGTTGGGAAGAGTTTCCGTAACGAAATCACGCCGCGTAACTTCACGTTCCGCTCGCGTGAGTTTGAACAAATGGAGATCGAGTTCTTCTGCCATCCTTCACAGTCGCGCGAGTGGTATATGTACTGGCGCGATCGTCGCTACAACTGGTATCTGAATCTGGGCATCGCAAAAGACAACATTATTCTGCGAGATCATCATCAGGATGAGTTGGCTCACTATTCAGTCGGCACCGCGGATATCGAGTATGCATTCCCGTTCCTCGATGCCGGAGAGTACGGCGAACTGGAAGGCATCGCTCATCGTGGCGACTTCGACCTGCGTTCGCACATGGAAGGCAAATTGGCGAAGAATGCGGCCGGTGAACTGGAAGTTGAAAAGCTCGCTGATGGAACTCCCAAGCATCGTGGCAGCGGCAAAGATCTGTCGTACTTCGACGATCAGACTCGCGAACGATTCATTCCGCATGTTATCGAACCGTCTGCTGGTGCTGATCGAGGCACTCTGGCATTCATCTGCGAAGCTTATCACGAAGATCATCAGCCGGACGAAAAGGGCGAAATGCAGGAACGCGTGCTCATGAAGTTCCATCCACGGCTGGCTCCAGTGAAGGCAGCCGTTTTCCCATTGATCAAGAAGGAAGGCATGCCCGAAAAAGCCGCGGAGATCTTCGGGGAACTGAAGGCTGCCGGCCTGAGCGTTCAGTACGATCAACAAGCGGCGATCGGTCGTCGTTATCGTCGTATGGACGAAATAGGAACTCCGTATTGCATCACTGTCGATGGTGATACGGCGACGGACAAATGTGTGACCATTCGCGACCGCGACACGCTCCAACAAGAGCGTATTCCTGTGGATCGCATCGTGGAAGAAGTGCTGAATCGATTGAAGGCGTAGTAAGTCAACCGGTCGGACATCGGCTTGTCTGCCTGCCTGCTGCAAAACGTCTCGTCATGCGGCCCAGACAGGGGGTGTCCATGGCACTTTGATCTCTTCAGAAAATCCCGATCTGAGGCCAGGTCGGGGGACCGCTTATGACCTTCACCGTCCTCCATGGTGCCCGTGTTTATGATCCCGCCAATGGGATTGACGGTGAACTACGCGATGTGTGGATGCAGGCTGGCAGGATCATTGCCGCGCCAGGCGACCCAGCCATTCGAGCGCAGGTCCGCATCAACTGCGAAGGCATGATCATCATGCCAGGCGGTGTCGATATGCACTGTCATATTGCGGGGCCGAAAGTCAATACGGCTCGCAAGATGCTGCCTGAGCAACGCCGCAAAACCGCACCAATGGCTCGAACAGCACTGACACGCTCCGGAACGCTGGGCACTGTTCCAAGTACCTTCGCAACGGGATATCTCTACGCCGGGCTGGGCTACACCACCGCGTTCGACGCTGCGGTGCCGCCAATCGGTGCTCGTCACGCGCATGATGAACTTCAGGATACGCCGATCCTGGACAAGGGTTTTTATGTGATGATGGGGAACAACCATCTCGTGATGGAGCAGATTGCGAAAGATCATGCGGGACTTACCGATGCGGCCGTGTCCTGGCTGTTAAATTCGACGGGGGGCTATGCGGTGAAGCTCGTCAACCCCGGTGGCGTTGAGATGTGGAAGGGCGGCGGTGATGGATATTGCGGACTTGATGAGAAGGTCACGCACTTTGGCTTAAGCCCTCGTAAGATTCTGATGGAGATGGCCCGGTCTGTCGATCGCCTGAAGATTCCTCATCCCGTTCACATCCACTGCAATCACCTTGGCATTCCAGGCAACTGGACGACGACGCTGGAAACAATGAAGTCGCTGGATGGTTCGCGAGCTCATCTGACGCATATCCAGTTCCACAGTTATGGAGGCAATCTCGACGATCAGTCAACGTTCTGCTCGCAGGTGCCGGAACTGGCGGAGTATGTGAATACTCATCCTCTGCTGACGGTCGATGTGGGACAGGTCGTATTTGGCGAAACAACCTCGATGACTGGTGACGGTCCGCTCGGACACTATCTGCATAAAGTCACAGGCCGAAAGTGGTTCAGCGGCGATGTGGAACTGGAAGGCGGATGCGGAATTGTACCGATCACGTACCGCGACAAAAGCTTTGTGCATTCACTCCAATGGGCGATTGGGCTCGAATGGTACCTGCTGATCAACGACCCCTGGCGAATTGCCATGAGTACTGATCATCCTAATGGAGGATCATTCCTCGCTTATCCCGAAATCATTGCGTTGCTGATGGACCGCTCGCGTCGTGAAGAGTTCATGAAGCGGTTGCCGGAGAGAATTCGACGGCACTGTACATTAGCGGAGTTGTCTCGCGAATACACACTCAATGAAATTGCGATCATCACTCGAGCCGCCCCGGCTCGAATGCTGGGACTGAGGAACAAGGGTCATCTCGGTCCCGGTGCGGATGCGGATGTGACGGTTTACAGCTGTCAGAACGATCTTGAAGAGATGTTCCGGATGCCTCGTTACGTGTTCAGCCATGGCAGTCTGATCATCGACGACGGTGAGATCCGCGCAGTGACTGAGGGCAACACGCTGATGGTGCGTCCGGATTTCGACATCGACACAGTTCCCGTCATTCAGGAGTGGTTTGACAGAAACTCGACGTTACAGTTCGCAAATTTCCCGGTGGATGCCCACGATGTGGGAGACAAAGTGTCAGTGGTCCCGCATGTTTCCCCCGACGTGCTTTCACAGGAATAGTGTGCCGCAAAGCCGTGTGGAGATCGGCATGTATAGGCAGAGAGTTTGCGCTCTTCACAAGTCGATTCGCCCCCGTTGACAATCATCTGAGCGTGTATGTGTTATCGGGATTCAGACGAATGCCGCCACACCGGAAACATCGAACCGTTGGTCTCGTGATCAGATCGCACTGGCCGGGTCTCCGTCGGCAGAGGCTTCGAATCGCTCATCCAGCAGATCATCAGAATTCGCGACGAAACTCGCACCGTTCAATTCGGTGTGGGCCGACGTCGAATGTTCATGCTCATCCAGTTCAGGCTTCAGGGTGTCAAAGGCGACCTTGTGCCCGGGCAGCCACAATGGCTCAATCTTTTTCTTCTGGAACAGGTGCGCGATATGTTCATGGCAAGTAAAGAACAGTACCTGCTGACCTTCGGCCGCCACTTCAAGAAGGCAATCCGCCGCGGCTTCGGTTCGCTCCTGATCGAAGTTGACGAACAGGTCGTCCATGACCAGAGGCAGTTCGACACCACGTTTTGCGAATTCTCGAACCAGCGCGAAGCGAATGGAGAGGAACAATTGTTCTCGGGTGCCGCCACTGAGTTGTTCGACGCGGAACGTCTGACCGTACTCATCGTCGATACACAAAAAGTCTTCACCCAGCGGAGCCCAGATCCGATGATATCTGCCCGATGTCATGCGATGCATGTACTGCGACGCTGAAATCAAAGTCCCTGAGATATTTTCCTGTTCAAAACGGCGACGAATCTGCATCACTGCGTCGTGCTCGATCTGCAATGCAAACCACTCTTCGGAAGCACGGTAGATTTCTGTGGCGAGCTGAGACTTCCGGAAAAACTCTTCGTGAGAATCACGGCTCGCTTCAAGCAGGCGAATTTCCTGCTTCTGGCTGCCAAGCTCTTCATGGTTTTTGTTGAGCTTATGTTCGACTTCCGAAAGTTCCGACGTTCGTAGCAGAATTGTTTCTTTGGCTCGCGGAGGGTCAAATCGGAAAAGGTCATCTTCCACGATGGCAAGTTCCGCTTCGGCCGACGCGGCATCATGCAGTTCTTCATGAGCCTTCTTCAACTGGCTTTCGAATTGCGTGCGCTTTGTTTCCCATTCCTGTTGTTTCAACAGCTCTTCGCGGGTGGAAACACCCGACCGAGCCAGGATCGCACTGCGCCGCAGTTCAGCCGCTTCCATCTGGTGCTGGGCATGGAGAGCATCGCGCTGGCGACTTTCAGCGTCGGCCACCATGCGTTCTTTTTCCGTACGATCACGTTCGTGAGTCTTGAGCTGCAATTGCCATGCGGTCAGGACTTCTAACGGGCGAACGAAGTTCATCTTCTTCGCGTTGTTCAGTCGACCGCCAAGCTGCTCGACACGCAATCGCATGGCTTCGAACATTCGCCGGAGACCTTCAACCTCTGGCGCAGAGTTTCGCCAGTGAGTGAGCAGTTCTCGTACATCCTGGATTTTTCGCCACCAGTCAAACGCCTGCTCAACGTGAACGGTTTCATTCATTCCCAGTTGAGTCAGAAGTCGGCACCATTCCTGTCGCTGAAGAGTCAGGTCCTGTTGAGCCGAGCGGAATCGATCACGCAGCATCTTGAGGCGCATTCTGCGTGCTGCGGCACGCATCTGTTTCTTTTGCAGGACTTCCAGCTCGGCAATTCGCTGGGAACAATCGCCAATTCGGTCGACCATCTCGGCAGTGGATGATTTCCAGTTCTCTGCCGCTTCGGTGCGATTCCGGCCGAATCGATCGGCGACCGCCATGCGCTGAATTCTGTCCTGAAGCAATCGCAGCTGACGATCTGCCTGGCGAGCTTCATCAGCAATGTCGTCCAGTTTCACGCCTACGGTGGCATCAAAGTGATTTCTCAGCCCATTCCGAACTCCCCACCACATTATGCCGGCAAATCCAAAAGCCGCCGCTGCCAGGGCTCCGCCAAGCGAACGCTGGGGCTCACCACCCAGCGAAAATGTGGCAATCCCGAAGAGGCACAACGCAGCACCGATCCAGCCCATCGTTGTGATTGTCTTATCGACCCATTCAGGAATGGATTCATTCAGATCCACTCGATCGATGACCCGTCGAACAGTCTGAATCTTGAGTGCGAGTTGTTCTTCCTGCAGCCGAAACCGACCGAGGTTTTCCAGTTCTCTCAGACGAGCCTGTTCGGCTTCAATGGCAGAGGCGACGGGAATTCCGATTTCATCCAGCTGAGCATTCAGTTCGACCAGTTCTTTTTGGCTTCGCTTGGTCATACTGCGATTCCAGCGACGCAGTTTTCCGCGTCGCTGCAATGCGTCATGATATTTTCGTGCCGCTTCCAGAAGGCGATTATGAGCTGCCGGTGACGCATCGACTGAGTTGAGTCGATCGACGTTCCAGCCTTCACCAAGCTGAGTCAACTGGTGATTGAGTTCTCGGCGGAGTTCAGACGAACGGTCTTCTGCATTTCGAATCTGTTCTTCAATTTGACGTAACCAGTCGGCCTGATCGACAAGACTCTGGATTGCATAGCGTTCCTTATCAAACTGCAGATCCATCTGAATCCGCTCAGCCTGTTCTCGCAGTTGAGTCGCCTGATCAGTCAGTTTGTCGCGACGATTTGCAGCCTCGTGCAGATCTTTTTCTGCCGTTGCGTATTGCTTAAGTGCCTCCGTGGAATTGGTCGGAACGACGGGCAGCCGAGACAATTCCTCCTGGAGTTCTTTCGTACGCTTCCACGGCTTATAGCAAGTCTGCAAAAAACGCAGTCCGCGAAGTTCGTTGCTGATCGTGTCTTCGCGTTTCTGCAGTTCTTCGATTTCTGTAGTCAGTTCGCGACGACGACGAGTCAGCTTGGCATGTTTATCTCGAGCGACGCCGGAGTTCTTTCGACCACCGGACAACTTGGCATACCGCTCGAACAATTGGGGGATTTTGCCATCACGATTGTCTTCGCCGAACATCTTCGCTCGGCGTTCGCGGACATCACCCAATGCTTCAAGGATCTGCCGCCCTTGATGCCCAAGCGACAAGCCATAGATGTATTCTGCGACCTGGTTGGTGCCCAGCGTTGCCAATTGCTGAAGCTCACGAACTCCCACGGCGAAGATATCGGTATAAACGTCTTCACTGGTTCCGGAAAGGATGTGATTGACAGCCTGTTCTTTATCGAGCCCTTCCGGGCCACCCGACAAGCGAAGCTTCCCGCGACCTTCAAGTTCTGCACGTCGGTGGATTCGCCATGTCCTGCCGCCGTGTTCGCATCGCACGGCACCTCGCCACGGCTGTTCGGCGTCAGGGCGATGCCAGGCGGGCTCTGTCGCCAGCGGTTCATAACCGTACAGCGTAGACCGAATGAACCGCATCAGAGTGGTCTTGCCCGCTTCATTCGGGCCATAGATCACGTTGAGGCCTTTAGGATCCAGGCGAAGCAGCAGGCTTCTCCAGATTCGAAAGCGGTCGATATCAATTTCCGTCAGCCTCATGCCGAAGTCCTCTGCCAGACCGAGATCCGTTTGTGAGCTGAGATGTTTTGAGTGAATGCGGGAGTTTGAGTCTGCTGCGAATTGTTCACCTGGTAAACCAGGAGAGACTGACAATCAATCATCGGAGTCCTCCTCTGGATCCGGATTATCGATGTCTTCAGGATCCGCCAGTTCTTCCGATTGATCCTGTGTTTCCTCTGCAGCGAGGTCGCCAAGTAACAGGTCGGATTCTTCGGGGAACACCCCAGCCAAACCAAAATCCGGTTGGAACCAGGTGGCACCGTCGGCTCGCATGCCAGCCAGAATTCGCTCAGGATCGACCGACGGCAGCAGGGACGTGAGACGCTGCTTCCAGCCGGTGCTGAGATCCTCGCTGCCATCAATGAAAGCCTGCAGGGATTCATCGGACAATTGCTTCGTGCGTGAAATAAACAGTTGGAACTGATCCGCAAGCGATGTCGGAGGATCCCCAGTCGGCCAGGCACTACATAGCGATCGAATGTCGTGGAGCAGGCGAATTGTCCGGCCAGCATGTCGAAGTTCATCAAGTTCAACTGCAGCGGCGACATCGAGATCGTTACGAGTCAGTTCCTGAAGAACAGGAAGCGCGCCACGCAGAATCCAGCTGACAGACCAAATTCGGTCGGCCACTGCTGGTTTTATTTCAATAAGACAGGTCTTCATCTGCTGCAGCATCGAGGAAAGATTTGTGTGAGCATTGACGTTCACTTCGATCGTCTTCCAGTCCACACAACTTGTATCGACAGAGGTGATCTGCACCTCGCCCGTTGCCGAAACTTCCACCAGCGAACACGCTCCACCGGATGCTTCTATTTGACTTCGAGCCTGAGTCGTTCCCGGGCAATGAACGACTCCGTCATCACGCCAAAGTGTCGTGCGAGCCAGCTCACCCGCCAGGGCGAGATAATTGATGTGGCCTTCTCGCAGCATTTCGTCCGTATACTGGATAAAGGCCGGGTCCAGAGAGGGATGCGCATCGGAGGGACCGGCTTCCAGCGTCTCCAGAGATCGCTGAACGGCTCGTCGCCTGGTATCGGCAATTTTGCGCGGTTTCTCGCCTTCCTCCGCATCAATCGATCGCCAGACGCGTGTCGACTCGTCGTCACCCACATCAGAAGTCGCACCGGGATCGTTTACCTTCTCCCCGGATACCACATTCTGCATGGTCGCCGTCAGGTTTTCGTCCGACGCGGATGCGGCCATCGAAGCCATCCGGCGGGCTTCTTCAAATTTTGCCTTGCTGACGACTCCAATTCGAAATGGCTGAACTCCCGCTCCGCCTTTGGCAATCACGCGGATACCAAAATCATCGACTTCGCCCAGCCACATAGAAGCTGAAACCGTGGTGGCCAGCTGGTCCTTGAGATACAACTCCATCGGTTCCGGGCTGGAGCTGTAACACACGGTTACATTTTCTGGTAACTCCGGAATCGCTCTCCAGGCTTCAGGCGGATCTGCATCACCCGGCAATACAAAGACATGGATATTGAATTCATCGAGTCGGTTTACACCCTTCAGCAACGCTAAACGCGCGCGAAGGCTACGATCAGCTTCGACAAAGACGTTCCCCGACAACAGCAGAAAATCGACGTCTCGCTTAATGCAGGCTTCGATCACTTCTTCGAAGGCATGCAGCGTCGCATCTTCGAACGCAAAACGAAGATCGTCCGTCAGTTTTTCCGTCGTTTGCACACTGACGGGTACATCCAGCCGAATATTGGCAGCATGAATAAATCGTTGTGGCTCAAACGCCATCGATCAGAGTCCCTTCCGACAACTGCAAATGCCGACGTTTCACTGTGTGCTGTTCTCCGTCTCCAAAACGAACAACAACGAACAACACGGTGAACCACGAGCAGCTGAATTTATGCAAATCACTCCTTCATACTCTTTAATGGCATCTCGCGGGGGTTCGGTAAGATGCCACTGGATGCGAAGTCTAATAAACCTGCGAAGCTGGGGAAAGCCTTCTCGTTAGGCGGATCCGGGACTTTTTTCGACTTGCAATGAGTTCGAAAGTCGTCGAACCAGGAAAGCGGGAGGCCGTGGATGTTTCGAAAACGAATGAATTTGCCGAAGAAGCTGACTCCGTGCACCGGGGTGAGCATTGAGGCGCTTCTATGTGTTTTGCTGAACGACAATGGTTAGGGCGAGTGCTGGGGACCGCAGAACCACAAATGAAATTCCGCGTAGATTAAGGGGTAAGCGGGCTCTTGAGTGTCATAGATGCTGAATGTTGACTTTGGTAGCATTCCGGGATTGCGGTGATCCGAAAGACGATTGTCGGCGTTTTTTTGTTCACTGTACGGATTTCGAGATTCGGTGAACCGGAGACTTGGTGTCATTCAGTAAGTCGTAGTCTTTGAGGCGAGCGTGGGGTGTTCTGCTGTGATGTAGGGCTTTCGACGAGGGATCTGCAATTATGGATAAGCTCACCATCTTCATCGCAGTCGTGCTGTGTGGAGTTCTGCGAGGCCTTTTGCAGAGGCGACAAGTAAAGGCTGAGCTTGAGGAGCGAATGGAGAAGGCCAAAAAGCGACCTGCCGTCAGAAGACTGGCTGGGCGATTGCACTCGGAGGAATCCCAGAGTGAGGAGAGACGAACAACCGATTCGGAATGCTCGGAGCGCGAGGCTGGTTGAATCATCTGGCGCATACGATGGTGCATCCTGTGCTAAGTAGGCTATGATCTGGAATCGGCTGCAGTATTTGAACCGGCGTATGCGATGAGGAGAAGATTTGTGGCAAACTTAATTGACTCGATCGTGCCCATCATTGTGTTCATTGCCGTCGTATCGGGAATTATCAGCTCGATAAAAGAGGCTGCAGCGAAGAATTCCAAGGTGTCCGCTGCACCGCAGCAGCCATCAAGAGCCCAGTCGGAGATCGAGGCTTTCCTGTCAGGGGCTCAATCGCAACCAGTTTCACCACAAAAGCCTGCGTCGCCACCACCTCGACCCGCTCAACAAGCTAGCCGCACAAAGCAGAATCCTCGACAGAAGTCACAGAAAAACACGCCGGTAAAAACAAAATCGACTGCGGACGCGCAGAAGCCGAGGTCTGTGGGGTCGGGTGTTTCGGAACATGTGGATTCGTTTATTGGTCAGCATGTGAAATCTCACATGGGCCGCGACGTTGACGCATTTGTTAACAAAGATATTAACGAACGCGTGAAGAGTCATTTGGGATCTCAGTCGAGTCAGCCAGTAGAAATGACTTCATCCGATACAGGTTCCAAGGCGGCCGATGACCTGCTCGGAGTCCTGAAGAGTCGAGTTGGAGTGCGGCACGCGATCCTGGTGAACGAGATCCTGTCTAAACCGCTCGCATTGCGAAAACGCTGAGCTGCAGGGCTCGAAGTGGATTGGTTACGCAGAATTGCAATACTGGCCATTGAATCTGAAAACGTGTCGTTCGCGGAAACTCGGCTGAATCCGCATCCACTATGAGGCAGGACTCAAAAAAAATACGTCTCCACCAAGAGCACAAACTTCAACTGCTCAGACAAGATTAGGCAGCGGTAACCGCAGAATGTCTCGATTTTCGCTTGAGATTTGGGATCCAACTGTGACACCCAACATTGCGAGAGTCCTGCCAAAGTACACGAATCAATTAGAACATAAGTGACGCGAAATCGCCTATCGACTTGCCGGTAGACTCTGCAAATGCCACCATGTCAGGAATTCCAATGTCCAGTGATGGCACAAAAGCGTTGGCTGGCTTTGGGATTTCGCACTGGTCACTGACCTCACCCCCACCGAATTCTTCCTTGAAGGACCCCGCCGCGATGCCTTCCGGTTTTCGAATTGCCTTTCCAATTGTCGTTTTCTGCTTCGTGTTTAGTCCTGCCTCTTTGCCCGCTCAGATCCGAGACAAAGCCGTCGTCAGTCTGGCATTTGATGATCTTCCCGACACAGCCGCAGTAACCACGGCAGACAATGGGAAAGGTGGAAAGCTGCCTGATGTCATTTCCCTGGCAGCAGGACCGTCGCGAATTCCATCGGCCTTTGTCACTGGCAGCACGGGCTATTCGTTGATGCTCGACGCCACGCGCCAGCAGCATATTGTGATCCCTGACAGTGAAGACGTCAGCCGTCCCGATGCGGTCACAATCAGCGGATTCTTTGCCAGCCTGCATTCCCTGGACGATACGGTCTATCACGGTTTGTTTGCCAAACGAAAAGCTGGTGGCGGAGATATTTCTAATTTCGGAATTAATTTCCAACCGTCGTCCGACAACTTTCAGATCTATGTGAATGACAGTACCGGCTATAAGTTAGCCCACTACAGCGTCAAGGCGGTGCTTGGATATCGACGTCGCATTCATCTCACTTTGTGTATCGATCAGGCCGATGCTGCCGGCGCGGATGCGGATGTCGATGTGGATGACGTTCGCATTCGACTACTGATTAACGGCGTCCCTGTCGCTCCGGCCCGTGCAACGGGTGGATTTGTCGAGGGTAACGTGGGATGGCTGCAGGATGTCGCTCTGTCTAAATGCGTAAGCGACACTCCCGTGACGGTTGGTGCCAGTTATCCAACCGGCGAATACATGCGATTGATCTGCGACGAATTTCACATGTTTGCATCGGCATTGAGTGACGAAGAGGCGAAAGCTCTGTTTGCTGAAGTTGCAGGCAGTTCAGCAGCGGAGATCTCAGCAGAACAGAACGGCGCCGCCGAAGCGGCGATGCAAACGCCTCAGATTGTTCGAGTGGCTCCTCATTCGGCTGAAGTTGGCAAGGCGACTAGGATGATCATCGCCGGTTCGAATCTTGAAAATGCTCGACTCCACACCGATGTTCGAGGCATTACGGTCGCAGTGGCAGAAGGCGGAAACGCAGTGCAGGCTGTTTTCGATGTGGCAGTTGAGGACAGCGTTGTGCCAGGTAGATATTTAGTTCACTGTGTGACTCCGTCAGGCGTCAGCAATCCGGCTGTCATCTCTGTCGATCGTGTACCGACTCTGGGAGAGAGTGTATTTACAGAAGCGAATCCCGCTACGGCATTCCCCGTAGCCTCATCCGGCCTGATCTCCGGCGCTGAGCAGAAGAGACTTTGGTTTAAGGGTTCGGCCAATCAGAAGATTGTCGCTGAAGTGGAAGCCCGGCGGATCGGCTCAAAGCTGGATCCGGTTGTGGAGATTCGAACGCAGGCGGGGACACCCCTGGCGATTCAGTGGCAACAGTCGGACCTTAATGGAGATGCAAGAGCGTCGGTCGTTTTGCCCGCCGATGGATTGTACTTCGCCGAGGTACATGATCTGCAGTTTCGGTCTCCGGGAGCAAGCCCCTGGCGCCTTATTCTGGGTGACCTTCCGCCGGCATCGATCGCATTTCCTTCCACTATCGCGGCTGCCGCAACATCAGTGCGTACTGTCGGCGCGAATGTGGTTTCTGAAGCGGTGTCTATTAAGACCTCGGCAGGGCAGATTGCGATTGAATCCGGAGGTACGTTGTTGCCTCTGCCACATCTTCAAGTCGATGCGGGAACTCAGGTGATCGAACCAATCGAGGGGACTTATCCGGCGACTCCGATCGATGCCACGTTCACTGTTTCACCGTTTCCCGCGCTGCTGATCAGTGGACGCATTGCGGCTCCGAAAGAACAGGACTCCGTACTTTTGACTGTGACACCCGGTCAGACATTGCACTTTGCCGTTGCCGCAAAACAGCTTTCTTCACCGTTGCGAGCCCATCTGTCGCTCTTTAATGGCGACGCCGTGGTCGCTCAGAATGACGGTGAATCAGGAGCTGCGGATCCGTTGTTCAGCTTTGCGGTTCCCGAAAAGGTGACTCAATTGAAAGTTCAGATTCGCGATGTGAACAATAGCGGATCGGCCGCATCAACCTATCGATTACTGGTGGCCCGCATCGATCGACAGGCATTTTTGCTTACAACTCGGGATGGTGCCCTACGATTACCGCTGAACGGGTCCGTGCCAATGAGGCTGTCCGTTGTGCGTCAGTCGGCTTCGTTCAAGTATACCGGGCCGATTCGATTAGCCGTGAAAGGTGTGCCAGGGATCACAATCGTTCCTGAGACAATTTCGGCAAGCGAGCAGAATCAGCAGGTTCTTGTGATGGTAACACGCTCATCATTGGCGGACAGCAACGTCATTGCGGCCGGACAATCTCTGATGATTGAAGCCAAGGCCGAAGGAGCCGAACCTGTTTTCGCAACCACGGCAACAGTGGAGGTGGATAACGTTCCGGCGAATTCGCTGACTCTTCCAGATACCGCTGTGATTGCCGGTCCGGCGGATTCTGTTCCTGCGACCATTCTCCTTGACGCTGTTCCTCCCGTGTTATTCCGAGGGCTCCCTTCCACAGTATCCGTGCGTGTTCTTCCGCTGGCTGAACATTTAGCTCCGTTTGTGAGATTCGAGATGATCACGACTGAGCCATCTCGACGAGAAGATCCAAACAAACCTGACTCTCCGCTGAAGCCATCGGTCGGTCTCGAGGAATTCCAGATCGGTCTGGTCACTCAGGGAGTTTTCCTATTGACTGTGCGAGTTCCATTGGACACGCCCTCGTCCACGGTCGATACGGTCATCTCTGCTGACTTCGTTTCTCAGCCGCTTGCCGCAGCAAGTGGCTCGAAGTCCTGGACGGCACCCATGGTATTGTTTGTGGAAGATGCCGTGTCGATCCAGACATCGACCGAGCCGGTTCAGGGTGCCAAAGCCACTTCGGTGAACGTGACAGGAACGATTCGTCGTCACCCTTTGTTCACGGAATCCGTGAACGTCGTCGTCGATGGACTACCTCAGGGTTATGCTGCTGTTCCGATTCTTGTTGCAGCTGATCAATCAACTTTCACCGTCCCAGTGACGATTCCGGAAACTGCCACTGCGGGGGAAGTGCCAAATCTGTCACTTAGGGTCCAGCATGCCAATGGTTCAGTGATAAGTAAACCGTTGGCGATTAAACTGATTGTTCAATAGCTGCCAGACATTTTGTCGAGATTCAATTGTTCGGCGTACCGGGGCGGGGTTGCAGAGCAAAAGCTGGTAATCCCGGGGATTGCTCGCTTCATAGTGTCCAGATGTGTTCACGCTTGCTTCGCTGCGGTGCCTTGCAGATCGTCTCATTCGCAATGTGAATTCCGTGTGCGTCACTGTGGATTACTTCGCCACGCGACGCTGACGAAACAGCCATGGTACAAGGCCGTCTTCGTCTGTATAGCTGGGTGTCCATGAGTTATGTGAAACGCCAGGCAGCTCTACATAGACTGGACTTCCGCCTGCATCGCGTAATGTCTTAACAAGGCTGCGACTACGATCCACCGGAACCACCGTATCTGCATCACCATGAGCGATCCACATGGGCGTATTCCTGAGCACCATCACTTTGGTGGTGTCAGCGGCACCACAAATCGGAGCCACGGCAGCAAAGAGGTCCGGGCGGCGCGTCGCCATGTCGAGTGAACCAAAGCCACCCATTGACAGACCTGTCAGATAAATTCGATCTACGTCAATTTGCTCTTCTTTCAGGGTTCGTTCTATCATTTGTACGACAGCCTGCAATTGAGGACTTTGTGTCTCGGGCAACTCCGGATCCACTGGCTTTGTCCAGTCGACTTCCATCCATTTACGATCAGTGCGGCACTGAGCGGCCAGTAGGTAGCAAGGGAATCGATCTCTCCATCGTGGCTGTGCCATCTGAGTTGGGAAATAAAGCAGCTGCAAAGCGTTGTCAGTGCCTCGCTCGCCGGCTCCATGCAGAAAAATCACCAACGGATACTTCTGATCCTGGTTGACAACAGGCGGTTTCATCAGTCGATGGTGAAATTCCTCGTCCTTGTACTCGCCTCCCGTGAATCGCAGGGACTGGTCTTCATACACAGTGGTCGCCTCGACAGGTGACTCTTCGGCACCGTTTGGCTTCGTTTTTTTACCCACGACATGGTCTCGCCACAGCCAGGCAAGTGACTCAGGAAGTATTGCGCCGCCATGTTTTCCATTGTGACTGCCCGTCCCTCCGACAAACTTGAAGTCGTAGCCTTTAAACTGCAGTGCCTTCGCCATCTGCAGATTGGCCAGCCACCAGTTGCCGTGCTCGTT
>JANPHT010000401.1:0-10556 GCA_031424595.1 Planctomycetota bacterium | reverse complement strand
CAATCGGCTTATTCTTTTCGTTTTCACGGTATCGACCAACCGCATCGAAATTCTCGAGAGCGAACCCCAGAGAGTTAATCAGCCCATGACAATTTGCGCACATTTCTGCACTGGTCTGCACAGTGACTCGTTCACGAGTCGTCAAATCCGGCGCCAAGTCGGGTGCAGTCGGAGCGACGGCAATCGGCGGTGGCTTGACGCCTCTTCCAAGAAGTCCGCGAGAAAGAAACACACCACGGTGGATCGGTGAACTCGTCTCCACATAAGCAAAGCCACTTAATAAGAACGGATGGGAGACAATTCCTGATCGATGCTCGGGTTCAAACTTCACTTCCTGAAACTCTGCATTCAGCGGCAGCGACGCGCGGTAAAACTGAGCCAATCGACCATTCATGAAGATCGTGTCACTCAGCAGTAGCTTTCGAAAGTCACTGTCATCCGCATCGACAGTTTGTTCCATTAACATTTCCAGCGACACTTTCAGATCGGCTGCTACCTGCGGAGTGAAATCCGGAAAGGCCTTAGTGTTCTTGTTGATTTCCTGCAGTCGATCCAGATTCATCCAGCTTCGTAGAAATTCTAACAGGCGTGATCGGCAGCGATAGTCATTCACCAACCTCCATGCCTGATCGCGAATCTGCTTGTCTGTCTGCAGCTGTCCGTTTTTTGCAGCTTCGAGAAGATGCTTGTCGGGGACAGAATTTAAGAGTGCAAATGACAATCGCGACGCACGATCAAACTGGTCATCAACGCCTGAGTGTTCGCGATAAAGAAAACGAGGCGACATCAGTGAGAGAAGAATGACTCTTCGCAGCCCATCTTCAGGAGTTTTTGCGGCTGCGAACTGCTGTTCGAGATACACTTGCCGGAGTTCGTCTGATAATGGTCTTCGAAAAGCTCGCTCAACAAACATGCCAGCGAACTCGCGAATCTTCTCCCCGCGATTATCACCATCTTTAATACCCGCGAAATGCCTCAAGTCCTTGACAATCGCATCAGAGACTTCCATTGCAGCATTGGTTACTGCGTCTTCCCATTCCTGTGAAACACTTGTTCCCCGTTCGTAGCCGGAACTGCGGTCGTCCGGCGGAAAGGGAGTCTCCACCATCAGGATCGTGGGGCACCATTCCGGCGTCAGATGCGCCGTCGGAATAACTTCCTCGACGCTGTTTGGGGACTTCCAAAGCAGGGCGACCGAAGCCGTGGGCTCCTTAAATTTGAACCAGTCGAGACGAATTCGATATGTACGGCCTGCTAAGAGAAAACGGGATCCTCGAAACTCCTTATTGGAGCCAGATCGTACCCACGCATCGATCAACGGGTTTTCTTCGTCATTAATGAAGAATCTCGCACCGTTCTCAGTACGAATCGTGAACTCATACCAGCCTGATTCGCGTGGAATCAACGAGCCATCCCAAACCATTGAGAATTCGTCGTCTGGAATCTTCTCCCCATCGGGACTAAACGCACCAAAATCGAAATTGACAGCAGAATCGATCCGCTCAAAAATTTGCCGATCGCGTCGATGGTTTCGGCTCGCAAAATACTCAGCCTTCAGGCCCCGTTCACCTTTCGGAGAACTGATCCAGTGAATGCTGGCTCCCAGATCGGCAATCGCGTTTCGATATTGTGAAACAGTCAATCGACTCAATTGCACTCGCGGCGGATTGAGCCGAGCCTGCGCTTCGGGAGAATAAAAGGCAGCCTGCATCCACTCCGCAACGGCTCGTGCCTCATCGCCAACACAGTCACCCACGGCGTCTTCCGGCATTGTCCTGGCCACCAGATCGGCAAGATCAGACGTCGGGCGATCTCCAAAAATAGGTGCCGGTGCTTCCGCTGTTCCGGTTCCATTTGCCCCGTGGCAGCGAATGCACTTTTCCTCGTAAATCCTGCGTCCCAATTCCATGGCGTTACTTGTGCCAACCTGCTGGTCTTCGCCGGTCGCGGGACAAGTACCCATCGCACTGAGGAAGAGAATGCCAAGCATCTGAGCCAGTGGCAATAAGCCCGTGCGCTTCATAGTTCGATCCAGATTGTACGATGTGGCGGGGATTCAGTGGCGGGAATTCAGTGGCGAGGATTCAGTGGCGAAACAACGCATGGTCGGGATCAAATTGGAGCGTTCACAACGGCCGCCTCCCAACGTCGTGAACGTCATTCTTTGACGGTACAAAACGTTGGCGTTTCCGACAGTTGTGGACGGCCTTCTCAATTGGTTCGACCCATCCTGCATTATACATCGTCTCAAAATTGCGTCGCAATTGGTTTGCAAGGCAGCTTGCACGGGATTGTCAGGACTGGGGAACGCGAAGGTGTCAGAATGACCGGGTTGAGACCGCCTGGCAGGCGGTGCAGTTTTTATCTCTGGAATTTGAATTCGTAGGTTTAAAATCCCGCGTTTAAAACGTGGTCTCAGAAGTCTTTCCAAATTGGCCAGCCATAAAGTCTGTTGTGAGCATTGCTTTCAGTTGGCCCAGCACCAGGATTTCCTCCTTATAATCGACATTGGATAGCTCCAGACGATTCTCGACTAAATTCGCGACTTGGGCGGTCACCGTCTCCCACTTACTGCCTGCCGGACATTGGAAAACTACTCCGTCGAGAGTAGACAGGTCGTCAAGACGTTTCACGCAGGCTAATTCGATACTGCCAGCGGAAAGAGAGTTACCAGAAGCATCGTCATAGAGGATGTCGCCAGCCGCTGTGATCCTGAGACCGACGGCGTCAACTGGCAGTGGAACGGAGTTTTTGAGAGAGAACGTTCCGTGAGATGTGATCAGCCCAAGTCGGCGGTCGGGAAGCAGAGCGAAATCACCTCGACGAGTCACTTGATTCTTATTGAGGCCAAAGAAATAGTGTTCATCCGCGGATGCGATAGCCACATGCGTTCCTACTACCGACGAAATCAGTCTGCCGATTTGCATCGATCGAAATGTCGTAACGTGGAAGGGGTTGCTAATTGCCTCGTTGATTGGCTGAGTATTGCTGACAGGCTCCGGGACAACAACGATCTTTCGATATCCTGCGGCCATCGAGTTTCGAAGATTCAGCGTGACAGACTTCATTGCCTGCCCAATGGCGTGCTCGACTGATGAAACGTCACTCGCCATATCCAGCGGCGCTGGAATTGGTGCAAGCAGGCCGTTCGAAAGCTGTGAATCCAGGGAACCCGATGCGGCCCGTTTTTGTTCGAGGACGAACTCGACTTCTCCAAGTTCCATACCCGTATATGACTCGACCCAAACTTCCACTGTGTCGGCATTTGCATCCGGGAAAACGCGAAGGATAAGCTCTCGTACTTGCCTTCTTTCTTCCGGCGAGCTCTCCGGGGGCGCGGTTGTGTTTTTTTCGATTTCCACGATCGAAGACGTCAGCTGATCTTTTTTGGCTGACTCTAAATCTCTGGAGTCGCTGATGGTGCTGAAAAGGGGATCTGGTGATTCGACATTCAATGCGCCTCGTGGCGACGATGGCATTGTTTCAGTGGCGGGTTTCACTCTGTCGATCGCCAGTGAAGGCTGCCTTGAATCGCTGGGCACTCCCTGACCGGCGAGCAATCCTGCCCCAAACAAGATTGCCGAGATCATCGTAAGACAAATAAAACGTCGCATCGATCACATCCCTGAATCGAACACTCTTCGACCTGGCTTCGACCGCAGAATACACTGCGGCGTTTGATTCGCCTCAATTCCATTTTGAGGACAATTGACCTACACACCCTGCTTTTCGCGGGACGTGCAGCTCAGGAAATCTACAGTCCGCGACGCCAGTTGTCTTCAGCGATTCCGATAGATTCTTTCCGGATTTCCGCCATTCAGACGATATGTCGGGCAGCCAGATCATGATCTGGCAAGCGAAAGCTCGACTCATGCTGGATCGCCGATGAAGGGTTCAGCAAAAATGCTGCCAATTCAGCGACACTCAACTTAGCTCATCCCCATCTTCGAAAAAGCATCCTGAAGCCCAGGAATGTTCATTCCGCCAGCGATATCCGACATCTCCTTTGCAGCTGCTGCTTTCGCCTTCTGAATTGCCTGATTCATTGCTTCAGTCATCAGTTGTTCCATCAGTTCTCGATTCTTGGCATCGATGAGCCACTGATGAACAGCCACGCGTGACACCTGAAAATCCCCCGTCATTCTTACCGTGATCGCATCTCCTCCTGCAAATCCTTCAACCTCCAGTCGGCCGATTCGTTCCTTCGCTTCGGCGATCTTACCCTGAATATCACCTGCCTGACTCATGAGGCTCGCCATACTGGCAAGGTTCTTAAGTCCACCAAACATCAATGATTCTCCGATTAGAAATTCAGACTCTCTCATACGAACATTGCATTTGTTCGCATGGAAAAACATTCTACCAACCTGTCCGAAGCACTTTACTACGTTCGAACGGCATTCAACTCAAAGTTTTTTTTGCCAGCCTGTTCATGTTGCCGCTTCCGTGTCCACGGCCTGCACGGACGGGGCGACTGTCACCTTCACGACGGTCGCACCGAACACCTCCATCACCTGCTTTACAAAAGGGTCTCGATTCGGATCAACTTCACCCAACAGGTTCTGCAGAGGCGCTACTTCTGGAACAACGGCACGAACCGGCACTCCGGGAGTTGCGACTGCCACGATGGGCCTTCCATTCCCATTGGAGCCTGCTGAAACTGGCTTTGCAGGTGCCGCATTTTTTTCACGATCAGGGGTCACGGGCGGCCGTTGCGGTGCCAGAAGGCGAAGACTGATGCTGATGGCTTCCCCCGTGATCTTCTGGATTTCCGTTTCAATTCTGGCTCGACTGTCCGGCTGGTCCAGTACTTTTTTGGCAAAGTCGTAAGACCCGTCCAGGTGAATTTCCAGACGATTAGGGCTCACAAGCACCAGATCGGTAGCCATTTTCAGCCCAGCCGAAATTGTAAGTCCCACACTCTTTAGTAACTCCTGAAAGAGACGCGGAC
This sequence comes from Planctomycetota bacterium, assembly GCA_031424595.1. Lineage (GTDB taxonomy): Bacteria > Planctomycetota > Planctomycetia > Planctomycetales > Planctomycetaceae > SXXK01. The sequence continues at coordinate 5,605 of JANPHT010000401.1, read as the reverse complement.
AATCAGCCTGAGTGATTGACGAAGTTACTTCCGGAATCGATTTTGCGGATGGCTGTGCGGATGGCTGCAATGGCTGCACTTGCAAATCGGTGCTTGTGAGGCCCGACGGCTTGGTGCTCACGTCGATTGACCCTGTTAACGAGACCTGAGCGGCAGCAACTGTGGCGGGTAATCCAATTTCACCATGACCACCAACAAGCATGGTGGGCAGTGTCCGGTTGCCTGCCTGAATCGTCGGAGACCCTGTCTCGTCATGAACAAGATCACCCTGATTTGTATCGTCCTGATCTGGATCGTGCGAATCTTCTTCTTCGTCCAGTTCAGGGAGAACATCAGACGGAGGGGCACTGGCAGACGTTCGATAAGTCAGTTGCTCAATGTTTTTTTTTTCACCGGGCAGTGCTACGACGGCTCGCTGGGCCGTTGCAGACCCGGAAGTCACTGTGCCTGTCGCTGATGTCGTTGGGATATCGGGCAGCGCAGGCAATCTTCCGGAGAGTAGCTCACTGAGCGCAGTGAGATTCTCCAGGAGGCTCAACTGAACCATCGCCATTTCCAGGACCGTTCGCGCAAATGTGCTGCGAAACATCTGGGTTTTGGCATCAGAAAGAATCTGAAACGCCGCCATGACTGTGTGCATGCCCATCCGGGACGCCTGCAACATCAATGATTCGCGATGGCGATTTGCGACACTACAAAGTGAAACTTGTGTGCCACCAGATAATGTGACGATCAGATCTCGCACAAAGCCAATGCATTGATCCATCAACTCCCCTGGCTGAACGCCCAATCCAAATGCGGCATCGAGCAGAGTCAGAACTTCTCCCGGGCGATGCTCAATAATGGCATCATAGAGTTCCAGCAGCCTGTCATCACCCGCTGTACCCAGCATGCGATGAACGTCTTCTGCAGAAACAGTGCCGTCGCTGAATGCTAATAGCTGATCGAACAGAGACTGACTGTCCCGCATCGACCCTCGAGCCCGGCGGGCGACAAGTTCAAGGGCATCTTCTGAAACTTCAAATCCCTCAGCTTTTGCGATTTCTCGCAGACGATCGCCAATCGATCGGTCATTGATACTGGAAAAATCAAATCGCTGACAGCGTGAGAGAATCGTATCCGGGACTTTGTTCGGCTCGGTTGTGCAGAAGATGAACTTGACATTGGGTGGCGGTTCCTCCAGCGTCTTCAGCAGCGCATTGAAGGCTTCCTTTGTGAGCATGTGAACTTCGTCGATGATGTAAACCTTGAATTGCGTCCGCATCGAACGCACGCCAACATTCGCTCTCAACGAACGAATGTCGTCAATCCCGCGATTCGACGCACCGTCGATTTCCAGCACATCGACATCGTTTCCCGCAGAGATCCCATCACAGATCTCGCACTGATTGCAGGGAACCCCGTCCACGGCGTTGGGACAATTCAGGGCCTTTGCCAGAATTCGAGCCGTCGAAGTTTTGCCTACTCCACGGGCCCCTGTAAACATGTAGGCGTGAGCCACTCGCCCGGCGCGGATCGCATTGCGGAGCGCGCGGGAAACATGCTCCTGGCCGACAACGTCGTCGAATGCCTGAGGCCGAAAGCGTCGCGCCAGTACGGTGTAATGAGAACCTGTGGTCACAGTGGTTTTCTCGTTGCAGATCGAAACTTAGGGATATCGCCGCAGGTCATTTGCCTTGAGGCGGCACCGGCCTGACGGTCTGCTGCATTGTGCAGGAAACGCAGCCTTTCATCCACCGTGGCACCAGCAGTGATCCTGAATCGGAAGAACATGAGCGAACTGTGCGAAGTTACGCTCCGACGAGTTTACGAAGCATAGTTCAGCATCGTGATGCCACCGTCACGAAATTCTCGGCCCGAAGTACAGATTCTCCGTGGTGGCGATACGCGGCCAGCATGCCATCTTTCGCAACACTGTAGTCCACACAGGCGACGTTGGACGCAAGCGGTGCCGGAAGTGCATCAGGCATCCAGTAGTGGCCTACAAACACCGGAGGATTTGTCGCATCATAGATCGAAGGTTGCACACTCTCCGGAACAGAGATACCTGACAAATCCGGGTCCTGCAGGGCAGGAATCGAATACGAAGCGCAGTTGTGGAGATCAGGTGACTCGAACCATCGAATTCGCGTCGTCGGCCGCCGAACACCTTCTTTGTCAACCATGAAGCGACCAGTCGGCAAATGAATCTCAGGCCCCTTCATCACTCTTTCGATAGCCCGGAAAACTGGACTTCCAGGTTCTGTGGCCTCAAACAGGAAACTCGGTGTCATTGTTCCAAACCGCTCCATCGCCACCGCCAGTGTTGCCAGATCGGCGTCATCCCAGCAGGCATGGACGACCCTCAGATCACCCGTATTGATATGCGTGGGCAGCGTGCGAAACCAATCAAGGGCTGATGCCATCTCAATCGAATTCAACTGATCCAGTGTGGCTCGATGCTGTCGGATATTTCGTTCGCTATGTGCCCGCAAAAACGTATTCACTTTTGTGGGATGGGGAGTGTGAAATGCAAGAGCATTCAGTTCATGATTGCCCATCACCGCCAGGGCCGCACCGCTTTCACACATGCTGCGAGCGATCGAGATCGTGTCTCGGATTCTGGGGCCACGATCTATGAAATCTCCGCAGAAGATCAATGTCCGTTTGGGATGGCGAAAACCACAACTCCCTTCCATGTATCCAAGTTTCTCCAGCATCTCGACCAACTCGTCCGCGTGGCCATGAATGTCACCGATAATGTCGTGCATGATAAAAACCGGATGAATTCGTCTCAAAAGTGGAGTAGAACAGCGAGACAATGGATTTTGATGCGGAAACCTCTTTGAAATTGCTGCGGCAAGATAGTTTATCTCGTACTCCAGATGCGAGGCGGAAGTTTTGGTGAGAAACACCGCCCGTGGCAGCAATTCTGACCGGCTATTTCACTTCGCAGTGGAGCAGATTCCCGAGCGACAGCCCAAGCAAACACTCACCGCGTTGAAAGAAAATAAAGTGCCAGGTTTGTGAGGGAAATCCTCCGTCTGAAGTCCCGGAGTGTCAAAATAGCCGTAGTGGATGAATCCCTATCGAACAAGCCGCCTGAATGCGTCCTTTTGCAGAGAACATTCTAATCGCCCCGCAATATTGTTTTCATCGAGTGCCTCAGCAATGATCCCAAAAGCTTCACGGGCAGCCTTTATCGTCTGCAGCAATTCAGGTTGTCCCTGAGCCGCGTTCAGGTAAAACGAGGCATATCCGTGGCATCCTCGTTTGGCCATTTCCTGGATATACAAAGTGACGACGTGGCTTCTGATTTCCTCAGGGACTGAGAACCGCATGGCCGGATGCACATCGATTCCCTCGCAACTCGCAGCGAGTCCCGCATCCGAGGCCGCGTTGTTCAGTGCTCGCTTCAGTTCGGTACCGAACGTCCATAACTGTTCAGAAACTCCACGCCTTCGCGCTTCGCGAATTGTTGTCAGGGCCGCACGCAATCCAATTGTGTCGCTCCAGTAGGTACTGGAAATGAACATCTGCGAGGCGCATTGCATGACATCCCGGATGCCGACAACGGCCGCCATTGGATAACCATTGGAGATCGATTTTGCGAAAACCGCCATGTCCGGCGTGACCCCAACGAATTGCTGAGCCCCTCCCATTCCGAATCGCAGGCCAGCGGAAACTTCATCAAAAACCAGCAACGCGCCGTGCTGCTTTGCCAGCAACTGAACGCCAAGCAAATATCCCTCCGACGGCAATTCGGAACGCAATGGCTCCATGACAATCGCGGCGACTTCGCCCCTGTTCCGGTCGAGCAATTCCGCAAGAGCCGGCAAGTTCTCCGATTCAAATGGCAGGGCCGTCCCCGCCAATGCTTTTGGAACGCCGATCGGTTCGATTCCAGGAAACAAGTGCGAATTGAGACTGGCATCTTCCGCAAGATTTGCCGCAAGATACCAATCATGCCATCCATGGTAGCCGCAGAACAAAATCTTGTCGCGCCCAGTGGCGCCGCGGGCGATTCGAACAGCGATCGCACAGGCTTCTCCCCCGGACTTCGCGTAGCGAACCATCTCCGCGCAGGGAATCGTGCGGCATAATTCTTCAGCCAACTCAATTTCCAGCTCATGATTCACGGAAAACATGGTCCCGCGCGAGATCTGCTCTTTTACGGCCTCATCGACGACAGGGTCTGCATACCCCAGCAGAATGGCGCCGATCCCGCTGATCCAGTCGATGTATTCAAAGCCATCCACATCCCAGAATCTTGCGCCTTTTGCACGAGTTGCGTACACGGGGGAAACACCGTATGCCACTCGATTCGGTCGCCGGCTTATCAACTGCGTTCCGCCGGGAATCAGCTGCAACGCTCGATCATAAAGTGCCATCGACCTGGGGACTCGAGTCATAGTCTAATCTCCGAGGACCCTTGAATCTCGGTCACGCGACGAGGCTGTACAACGAGGCTGTGCAACGGTCTCTACTTTGCTTGTCCGGGTTTCGCCAACACGATCAGTGATTGTGCAGCTCGGATTCGCACGTCAAGGACTGGATCATCCAGCAACTGGATCAGCTTTCCGCGAGATTCGATTGTGCGGCTGAGACCAGCAAACTCGGCGGCCATAGCTTTCGCTGTGTTATTATGGGAATCAAGTTGACTCAGCAAAGTAGAACGTCCTTCGGAATTGCCCAGGCACGCCAAGGAGACCGCAAGAAACGTCAGTGACATTTCATCGGTTTCTGATTTCATGGCCGCTAGAATTGGCGCGACATCGGACTCATTGCCATGCCGTCCGAGAATCCACGCAGAAAGATTCCTGCTCGTCCTGTCCTCGGATTTAATCAACTGCCGAATCAACGCCATCGCCTCGTCGTCGCCGGCTTTGACAAGCGCGCCGGCGGCCATGACTTTTAAAGGCACACTTTCAGACTGCTGCATCGCGATTCGGAGCAACATTCCATCGCCAGCTTCACCCAACTTGTAAAGACTCTCTGCGGCATGAGTCCTTCCGGTGGACTTTTGCTCCTGCAGAGTCTGAAACAGGAGTGGCAAATGAGTCCGATCACCTGCCCGTACCAGTTCCCTCGCAAGTCCACACCGACGCTGATCATCTTTTTCTACAGCGAGCCGATCATTGATCGCGGTGATGACTTCCGAACCAGCTCCGGCCAGTGTGAGCGCCTCGGCAGCGTGCATGGCTGGCCAGAATTCTTCGGAATTCATACCGGATCGCAAGATCTCCATGCATCGACTCTGCAATTCGGCATCAAGCGGCTGAGCCATCTGGCGTCCCGCTCCGTCGATCGACTGTGCAGAGATTGAATTCGCAGTCATGATGATCACCGTGAACAAAGAAAAAAGATTCGTCGAAGGGTTCATTTGTGCCTCATAAGGTTTTCAGACCCATTTCCTGATGCTGTTCTTTGGATGCAAGCAGATACCTCTCGAACGCTGATTCATCACGCACGCAGCTCCTGGCCTGAATGACAATTCCGAAGCTTCGGCGATGGCGGTCCAGCGACCCATTTCGATCAGCTCGGTGAATCGTGTTGCCAAGATGAATCAGGACATCTCCCGGAGCAGCGGGAATCGGAATCTCCTGCGCACGATCCTGGTCGGTGT
>JANPHT010000400.1:0-7280 GCA_031424595.1 Planctomycetota bacterium | reverse complement strand
CGTGTCGGCGTATCGCGCGGCATCAAGCCAGTCGGCGGCCATATGTTCACCAAAATGAGGCGACGAAAGCAGACGCAAGACAGCCTTGTCATACGTTTCGATGGTGCGATCAAGATCTTCAACAGACGGAGGCAGGCCGGTCAGATCGAGACTCAATCGTCGCAGCAAAGTTTCGCGGGGTGCTGCAGGAGAAAACGTCAGACCTTTTTCCGCCAGCCTGGCTGCGACAAACGCGTCGATGGGATTAGACACACCATTCATTTCAGGAACGACAGGTCTCGCGAGCGGCTCAAAGGCCCAATGTCGCTGGAAGTTCGCTCCCTGAATAATCCACAAGCGAAGTGTTTCGATCTGAGTTGACTTCAGCGGGCGCCCATGGTCATCCGGCGGCATTCGAAGATTGTGGTCGTCGGTTGTAATTCGTCGGACGAGTTCGCTTTGTTCCGGATCATTGGGAACAATGGCAACCAAGCCCGATTCAGCCGGCCTGATCGCATGCTCCCGAACATCAAGGCGAAGCATTGCTTTACGAACCGCTTCATCAAACCCATGACACGACCAGCAGTGTTCGGACAGAATTGGCCGGACATCTCGATTGAACTGAATCTCTTCGTGCACCGATGAAGGATCAGTACAGAACAGCATCAGGCCCAAGGCGATCGACGCTTTCATGAAGTCTCCTCACGAATTCAGCGATTCGACCAGCGCGATTAACGAAATCAAATGGCCCTCGTCAGCACGCGAGCCCCATTTCAACGGACAATCAACCGCTCACTGAAAATCGACCAAAAGTCATAATGGTGATATCGTCGTTCTGATCTCTGCCATTCGCGTGACGACGCACATCGGACAGCAGGGCTCGCCCTAATTCTTCTGGATCCGGAGAACCATTTCGAACGAATTCTCGAACACGCTCCTTGGTATAGAGATCACCATTTGGATCCATCGCCTCATCGACACCATCGGTAATCAATACAAACATTTCTCCGGCAGCGATATCTCGTTCTACCACTTCATAGGGATAACCATCCATGATCCCGATCGGGATACCAATCGTGGAATCATCAATTTCGTCAACTTCCCCATTCGCTCGGCGAATCAGTGGAGACATGTGGCCGGCATTTGCGATGGTAATCCGATTGGTATCCAGATCAATTACACCCAGAATATATGTAACGAATCGGCCCTCCACCATGTTATGACACATGTGCGAGTTGATTCGCTGAATCGCCAGCGTAACATCATCAGTAAAGCTCATAGTGTTCTGAACAACACTGGCAATTCGAGACATAATCAATGCGCCTGGCACTCCTTTACCGGCCACGTCTCCGAACGAAACACAGACTTTTCGCTCACCGATCATGAAGCAGTCGAAGTAGTCGCCACCCACGGCCTGAGCCGCATCATACGAGGCGTAAAAGCGGTAGCCTTCCACATTTGGCAGAGTCTCCGGCAGCAATGCACGCTGCACTCCGCTGGCGATTTTCATTTCCTTATCTTGCTTTTGCTTATCGATATAGCTTTGCATCAGTCGAGCATTTTCGTAGGAATGCGCAGCCTGATTCGCGACGGCCAGCAGAAGTTCCAGATCCTCATCTGTAAATCGCTTCATCGGGTTCTGAGTGTCGAGATTGATGATTCCAAACGGATCACCCTCAATATTCAGCAAAGGGACGCACATCATCGAGTGAATTGTCAGACTTGAAATGGATTCACTCGCGCTGAAACGCGAATCATTAGCCGCATCTGCCGAAAGAATACCCGTTTTATCGTTCAGAACCCGATCAAGAATCGTCCGGCTCAGGCGAACAGACTCATCGTCGCCCTCAAGACGTCGTTTTTGAGCCGCCGGAACAAATCGACGTTGTGCTCCCTCTTTCTGGGCTTTGGGTCCACGGTCTTCTCGCATCAGAATCGTACCACGATCCGCCTGTGGAAAAACCTCAAACAATGTATCGAGAATCTTTGGTGCAATACTGGCAACTTCAATAAGGCCAGCGAGGCTCTGATTGATCTTCAGAATTCCGCGAAGCTTGTCTTCCGGCCGAACCTCAAACACTCCAAAACCGCGAGCCGAGGCGGAGCCCATAATTGTCGATGTCGCACCGTCGCTGAGATCCAGTCCCGCGATCATGCCAATCGCGGATGAATCTTCGTCTTCGTCCTCAAAACGAAACTTAATCGGCCCCAGCTTGATGCGATCATTGTGATGTAATGCGTGGGGCTGATGCTTCTCCAACGGTTTCCCGTTTACTGAAGACCCATTACCGCTGGCAAGATCTTCCAGCATGATCTTACCGTCCAACTGCACAAGCTGAGCATGGAAGCGAGAAACCATGTTCGAATCAACCTGAACGTTGCAGTCCGGATGACGCCCCATCCGCGCAGGGAAGCTTTTTAGCTCGTAAGGGAACGACTGACCGTCCTTCAACAGAACAATACGTGCCATGAATCTGCCATTCCAGAAAACACAGAATCCCAGTTAACGGTACTAAAGGATTCAGTAACCAATGTCAGGGTTTTTACTCATTTCATCGTTTTTTCAACAGCGATGAAGCAATTCCGAAAAACGACCGCACCTCGGCCTCAATCGCATTTTCCAAAGATTGTCTCGACGTTTCCGCGAAGGACCTGTTTGCCCAGATCAACGGCTCGATCCACCGACCAACGCCGACCGATTACGAAATCTTCCGCCAAAACCTTCGCCAGAATTCGACGATACATGGCAAATTTTGGCAAGGCAAACTCCAGTTTGTACATATCACTGTAGTAGCCGATCTGCTTTGTCATTGGTACGGCCTGTAAACGACCACGAGTGTCATTTTCAATATAAACCGGAATATTCGAATACCACCAATGTCCGCTTGTGACGACATTGGGAAAAATCCATGCATAGCTGACTAGTTCCTGATTGCTGGTTTCTGCCAGGACGGAAATGGGGAAAATCACGCTCGGGAAGGCATTAAACAGGCACTTGTATTGAATCAGCGACACACGAGTGTCAAATAGATCCTGGCCCTGGAAAACCCCACCCTCATAAACTCGCCGATTAACCCCAATCATCAGATCAAAGTGCAGCCGATACTCGACGCAATACTCAGCCAGAGTCCAAAAGACGAATTGACTGAGCGTCGCAGCCTCCGCCGGAGTCAGTTCTTTTCCGCCGAAGACTTTCGACACCAGACCATCCGCAACAGCCGCAGAGACGGCCGCCGGTGAGAAGTCCGGAGGTAACGATATCGCACAGGCCCGAACTCCGTTCGCTCTGAAGTGCGAGAACAGCTTACCAATGGAATCTTTCAGAGTATTCGCATCAGAAGGATTGCTACCCGTTGCTTTCTGCAATCGCTCTCGAACAGTCGCCTTTCCGAGGTGAAAAACCAGATCATCCGTTCGCAGACAGGGCACGAATTTCTTTGTGTCAAATCCCTGTAACGGATCGTCGAAGTCGTTTGTCAGGTAAACCTGGTCCAGACCAGAACGATCAAGAACTGTTTGCTCCCACGTCGCCGACTGCATCTTTTCGAGAGACGAATCGTACAGCGACTCCCAGTTATCGACTGTAATACGATCTTCTTCAAAACCAAAAAACGCCTGACACATTTCCAGCAACCAACTGTACTGGGCTGTGTTCTCAATAGTCCGCATCCAGGGAATCAACCGTCCCACTTTGTCTTTGGGTGCCAGTCCGGGCTCTTCAATCTCTGATTTCGCGAGTCCAGCGGAATGCGCCAGTTCGGTGTAGTAGTGGTAGCCCAGAATGTCAGCCAAATTCCTGGACGCCGCCTGATGCGGATTGATGTGAGTGTGAGGATCAATGAGTCTCATCGACTGGAGCGGTTCGAGGACTTCCTGGATGAGATGGGACGACATAAATTCGTACTTTGCTTTGCGGACACATGGGCTACCTATTTAACCGTCGCGGATCTTATCGACCTGTCGCCACTACGCCAACGTCCCCGTACATAGGCGTCGTTGGGACGAATTCTGTTTCGGCCCAGCCAGGCACCAGAAAAGCCGGAATACCGGGATTTTCGAGAATTCTTTGATCTGCACACAATCGGCAGGTTTTCGTTACAGTTCTGCGTCTTGCAAATCGCGAACCTTGTTAAATGACCTTGAACCGACGTCCATTTCGCACCGGATGGTGGAAAAGGAATTCCCCGAATGACTCCTGCAATTCTTTGCCTTCGTAAACTCCGACTGTCGATGGCAGTCTGTCTCATTGGCCTCCCTTGTGGACTCCTGGATTCGTCTTCACCGGCAGAGGAACCTGGCATTCGGGTTCCAGCGGGGTTTCGCGTGGAACTCTATGCCGACGACGAACTTGCACATGACGTCCATTCCTTGACGATCGATTCCCAGGGACGCGTTGTGGTGTCAGGGCCGGGCTATATCCGATTTCTGATCGATTCTGACAAGGATGGCAAAGCGGAATCGTTTCAACAGTTTTCCGACAAGCCAACGACCGGTTCGCAGGGAATGTTTTTCCTGGGATCCAGCTTGATGTGTTCAGGCGATGAAGGACTTCAGATTTTTCGCGACGATAACCGCGATGATGTGGCAGATGGACCTCCTCAGCTCTTCATGAAGATCGAAGCTGGCGGAGAGCATCATGTGCATTCCATTCAGAAGGGGCCAGACGGATGGTGGTATGTGATCGCTGGAAATTTTTCCGGGGTGACCAGTGCGTATGCCACCGTTCCGACATCACCAATAAAGACACCCACGTCCGGCACATTGCTGCGACTGAAGCCCGATCTCTCTGGCGGCGAAATCGTGTCCGATGGCTTCCGCAACGCATACGATTTCGCGTTCAACTCAGCAGGCGACTGCTTCACTTATGACAGCGACGACGAACGCGACATCTCTCTTCCCTGGTACCTGCCGACGCAGGTTTTTCACGTACTTCCACTCTCCAACGCAGGCTATGTGACGGCAGGCTTAAAGCGTCCCGGCAATTATCCCGACATGCCTCCTGTACTTGCTGCTTTCGGGCGCGGTTCGCCGACTGGAGTGATCTGCTACCAACACGAACAATTCCCCGCGCCGTATCGCGGCGCGTTGTTTGTGCAGGATTGGACACTTGGTCGAATTCTCGTGGTCACACTGACCCCTGATGGAGCAGGGTGGAAGAGTCAGCCTATGGAGTTTGCACAGGGAAAAGATCAATTCGGATTCGCTCCGACTGATATGGAAGTCGCGCCGGACGGCAGCCTTTTTGTCAGCGTTGGTGGCAGAGGAACGCGAGGCAGCATTTTCAGGATCTTTCATGAATCAGGCCCTATTAATATCCTCCTCCCGTCCATCAGCGCTGGATCAGCCGAAAGACTCAACGCCATCTTGCGGGCTCCACAGCCCAACACCAGCTGGTCGCGAGCCAACTGGCTTCCACTGGCAAAGTCACTCGGAACAGACGTATTTCGGACCGCAGCAATGGATGAGGCTCGTCGAGTTTCTGAACGAATTCGAGCCATTGAAGTGCTGGTGGAAATGTTCAACGGTCTGGACGCAACCACAGCAGCAAAGCTCAGCTCCGCCGGTCCGCCGATGGTTCGAGCGAGAACGGCCTGGGCGATTGGACGAACAAAGCCCGATGCTCCGGAATTGGGGCCTCTGAAGAAACTCCTTGCAGACCGCGATCCGATGGTCCGTCGCTTTGCTCTTGAGGCACTGACATCCGCCACTGGCCCCACAACATATAACAAAGTCCTGAACGAAGTCGCGCAGGCTCTGGCTTGTGATGATCGACTTGTTCGCTTCTCCGCTGCACTGCTGTTGAGTCGAATGAGTGATGAGCAATGTGATGCCATCCGAAATGTCCTTGTAGCACATCCGCAAGGACTGCTGTGGTTTTCACTTGGTCGCATGTTGAGATCAACAACATTGAGCAGTTCAGCGGCGGAAGCGGCGGTGAATGTAATTACATCCACAGCAAGCCCGATACTACTCCGACGTGATGCTGTCCGTGTCCTCCAGATGGCGCTCAGTGATGTCGGGCCGGCCAAAGATCGCCCAGTGATGTTCGATGGCTACGCACCTCGCGCGACGCTGGACAGTATTGAACGTGAGCTGAATCCACTGATGACCAAAGTTGCCGACATCTTCCCGACAGGTGATGCGGTCATGGATCACGAATTGATTCGAGTGATAGCAATGTCTGCCCCTCTGAATCGAGACCTCTTCACAAAACTCCTTGTCGGGATTACGGAACTGACTCTACCTGTTGACGATATTCACCGGCTGGCCGCAGTCAGTCGAATTAATATCGAGCGATCCTATGAGGAAAGCGTCACCACCGCGAAAGCGTTGGTTGGCATAGATGTCAAGATCCGGAAACTAGGATTAAAGCAGGACACCAACTGGGACGATCGCCTGGGTGAACTTTACGCGGCACTTTGCAAAGTGGACCCCGCAATGCCCACGGTGATCACTTCGCAGCCAGGCTTTGGGCAGCCGGGTCATGTATTGTTCTTAAGCCAGGTTCCTCAAGGAACGGTTTCAAAAGCCATAGATGGTTTTGTCGCCACCATCGCGGCAGATCCGGAATTCGCCTGGACAAATGAAGTCGTCTTCGCGATCGGTGAATCGGAAAACTCTGAACATCAGGCCTTACTTCGAAGCCAACTCGACAACCTGTCAGTTCGCGACGCGGTCCTGATGGAAATCGCAGATAAACCCGTGAAGGAAGATCGTTCCCTGTTTCTTTCGGGCCTCGAATCCGCTCAATTGAACGCCGTAGAAGCCTGTGCCAATGCCCTGACGAAACTGCCTCGCAATAATGATGCCGACGAACAGTATCAATTGCTCAGCACTGCTCGAAGGCTGATGAATGATGCTCGTGAATTCAAACTTCGCGAGATTATCATGCGGCTACTGCAGAACAACACAGGGCAGTCGCTGCGTTTTGTTTTCGGCAGTGAAGGACATAAACCGCAGCCTGAATCCATGCAAGCGTGGCAGCAATGGCTCGAGGAACGCTTTCCGGATTTCAAGCCCGTCAGCAGCGGCGAATCCGCGCAGCAGATCCTGGCCAGCCTGAATGCCGTGCCCTGGGAATCAGGTGATACAGAACGCGGCCGTAAGCTCTTCGAAAAACTCGCCTGCGCCAAATGTCACGGCGGTCGCCGCGCGCTAGGTCCGGATCTGATCGGAGTAGCAAAGCGGTTTTCCCGGAATGATTTATTTGCAGCAATCGTTGAGCCAAATCGTGATATCTCACCCCGATTTCAAACGACTTCCATAGAGACCAGGGAAGGTAAAGTGTTTACAGGGCTGAT
>JANPHT010000399.1:0-1513 GCA_031424595.1 Planctomycetota bacterium | reverse complement strand
GGCCAAACCCGCTCATGGGTCAAGTTGACCTCGCCGCACCTGTTGTCGTCCCGAGTCTCCCGGGGCGGAGCGGACCGAAGAGTCAGTGCGAACCATTCCGGGATCTGATTGAATCGAAGCTGGAACAGGGGCTGTCATCGGTTCGCATTCATCAGGATCTCAGAACGGAACACAGCTTCCTCGGAAGTTATCACAGTGTGCGCCGATTCATAGACTTCATTGGCCTCAAAAAACCGTTGCCGTTTCGCCGCATGGAAGTCAATCCGGGCGATGAAGCTCAGATTGATTTCGGCACGGCCGCACTGGTGATTGGTTTGGATGGAAAGAAGCGTCGTCCGTGGATGTTTCGGATAGTGCTCAGTTAATCACGGAAGGCTTACAGCGAAGTGGTCTGGCGTCAGACAACGGACAATTTCATAGCGGCGATCGAGAACGCTCTTTACTACTTTGGCGGCGTACCGAAGACACTGGTCATTGATAACCTCAAAGCGGCCGTGAAGCAGGCTGACTGGTATGATCCGGAGATTCATCCGAAGCTGCAGTCGTTTGCGTCTCACTATGGAACAGCCATTGTCCCGACGAGGCCCTATACGCCGGAACACAAAGGTAAAGTAGAAAGCAGCGTCAAGTACGCGAAGAACAATGCATTGAAGGGACGCACGTTTGGCAGTCTGGCGGACCAGAATGAGTATTTGCTGCAGTGGGAAGAAACGGTCGCCGACACGCGGATTCACGGCACGACGAAGAAGCAGGTGCGTCAGCAGTTTGAAGACATCGAGCGAACCGCCCTGATGCCGCTTCCTCGTGATCGCTTCGCCAATTTCCATGAAGTGAAACGAGCTGTTAGTCGCGATGGTCATCTGGAAGTCGACAAAGCGTTTTACTCGGCACCGCCGGAATACATTGGCCGTCGAGTCTGGGTGCGATGGGATACTCGACTGGTGCGAGTCTTCAATGATCAATGGCGGCAGATCGCGCTGCACAGCAAGGTCGAACCCGGACGGTTTCGCACAGATTCCTCACACATCCCGGCTGAAAAAGTGTCGGCCGTTGAACGCGGAACAAACGTGATTTTGCGGCAAATTGCGGCCATTGGGCCTCAGACAAAGGCCTGGAGCGAACTGGTGATTCAATCACGGGGCGTCCAGGGAATCCGTGTGCTCGTCGGCCTGAAGGCATTGGCCAGAAAGCATACCTCCGAAGAACTGGAGCAGGCCTGCGGCACGGCCGTGAGCTACGGAGCGTGCCGCCTGAAGAGCATTCGCAACCTGCTGAAGCGTCCCACGACTCAGACACAACAGGCTCTGAGCTTCATTGAAGAACACCCGATTATTCGACCTCTGTCGGATTACTCACTCGATTCCCTTAACGCCTTTCGCAAGGAACGTCACCATGAACACGAATCTCCGTGAACAGTTAAAAGAACTTCGCCTCAGTGGCCTTTGGCAGTCACTGGAAGTTCGTCTGCAGGAAGCCCGCTCTTCGAAGCTGGATTATGCAGAGTTTCTGGAGC
>JANPHT010000398.1:0-16333 GCA_031424595.1 Planctomycetota bacterium | reverse complement strand
GAAATCGAGCCCAACGGCGGCAATGATGTGCCTGTCTGGGAAGAGAAAGACGGAGTTCGCACCAACGCGGCTCAGGAAATCACGCTTCCCGTGACGGTGAATGGGCAGTCCAGTGGTGGACCGGATGTTGATTGGTACCGATTTGCCGGTCAGGCAGGTCAGCGACTGCTTTTGGATGGCCATTGCAGGCGAATCGATTCTCGGATGGAACTTGCCGTCACTCTGTACACAGAGACTGGCGTCATCGCAGGAGAATCCCGAACGGGCCACGCCGGAGATTCGATCATCGATATCACGCTGCCGTCAAATGGATGGTACTTTGTCAAAGTACACGACACGTTGTTTGCGCAAGGGCCGAGCTATGTGTATCGCCTGACAATCGGCGCATTGCCTTATCTGGACTTCGTCTTTCCGCCGACCGCGCTTCCGGGATCCAACGAGGAGTTCATCCTTTACGGCCGCAATCTTCCTGGCGGACAACCCAGCCCTTATCAATTAGAAGGCCGTCCGCTGGAACAATTGACTGTGCGAATCCCTGTTCCAGGAGATATTGTCGGAAAACTAACCTATTCTTCGATTGTGCCTCCTCATCAGGCAGGCATGGACGGAATGGAATATCGAGTCACCAATAATGGCTTTCAGTCGAATCCGGTGCTGATCACCCCGGCCACGGCGCCACTTGTCAGGGAAGAGGCCGACAACAATTCTCCGAATGCACCTCAGAAACTGACGCTGCCATGTGAAGTGGTCGGCACGTTTTATCCTCAGCGAGATGTCGATTGGTACGCCTTCGACGCTAAGAAAGACGATATCTGGTCGTTCGATGTTTATGCACACCGACTCGGTCAGCCTGCGGATCCCGCCTTGTTGATTCAACGGGTGAGTGCTGACGACAAGGGAGTGCCTCAGATCACGGATGTGGTATTCCTTGATGACCTTCCTGAGCCGAATTTCAACAATCGTTCCGGACGGCATGAGTTCGATGAACGTTCATCAGATCCGTCGTACCAGTTCAAGGCTCCGGCAGATGGAACGTATCGAATACTACTGAAAGACAGCGTGAGCGCCGTGAAGAGTGATCCGCGACTCGTGTACCGACTTGCCATTCGAAAGCCTCAGCCGGATTTCAGAGTCGTCGCCATTCCCGGCGGTGCGACCGGCAGTCTGATGCTTCGAAAAGGCGGTCGTGAAGTTGTGCGAGTGACAGCGTTTCGACAGGACGAGTTTGCGGGAGAGATTCGAGTTTCCGCAACCGGCCTTCCCGAAGGAGTCACGACTGAAGATATCATTATTGGGCCGGGCAATCATTATGGGACGTTGATACTCACGGCCTCTGACGCTGCCCCGATGAACATCGCGACGTTGCAAGTGAGCGCTAAAGCCACGATCAATAATGCCGAGGTCGTCAGAATTGCGCGGTACGGGACGCCGCTGGCTCCGTATCAGATGAATCAGCCTAATGCGGCAGTGGCCGGTGTTCCGTCCCGCCTCGTGGAACGATTGCAGGTCTGCGTGTCGGAAAAGGAACCCGCTCCTCAGACACTGACGATTGGCGATGGAAAGGTGCTGGAGACTTCACGAGGAGGTGTTGTCAAAATTCCTTATTTGGTGAAGCGACTTGAGGGCTCCGCAGGAAACCTGATTGGCTTTCCCATCGACTTTCCGCCGAATACAAACGCTCAGCAGGTTAATATCGGAGGCAATGAAAAGGGCGAATTTGAGCTGCGATTTCAGACGAACACCGTCCCTGGCACTTATTCGTTTTATCTGGCTGGATTCAACCAGGGGCTTCAATATAAGCGGAACCCTGAACTGGCAGAGAAGGCTAAAGTCCGGCAAGAGCGAATCACAAAACTTTTGATGGACGCCCAGCAAACAGCACAGCAGGCACAGCAGGACAGTCAGCAGAAAACGAACGAATTCAATCAGGCCAATACGGCCTTGAGTCAGGCCAATACGGCGAAGCAGCAGGCCGACCAAAAGGCCGCAGCAGCCGCCACGGCATTCACGCAGGCCGAGTCCGCTCTCAAACAAAAATCGGATCAGGCGGCCACCGATGCTGCCAACGAAACATTCAAACAGCAGTTAGTCCAGGCGCAAACAGCGTTCGACGCTGCAAAAAAAGCCGCTGACGAAGCGACCGTGGCCGCCGTCGAAGCCGCGACGAAACAGCTCGAAGCCACAGCAAAGCAAAAGGCGGATGATGAAGCACGGATGAAAGCGACGATGGAACTTCAGGCGGCTCAGCAATTTCAGCAGAGAGCACAGCAGGA
Source organism: Planctomycetota bacterium (assembly GCA_031424595.1). Taxonomy (GTDB): domain Bacteria; phylum Planctomycetota; class Planctomycetia; order Planctomycetales; family Planctomycetaceae; genus SXXK01. The sequence goes on along the minus strand of JANPHT010000398.1, from coordinate 14,060 downwards.
AAAACAACGAGCCGACCAATTTGCCAATCAGAAACAAAACGAAGCCAATGCCCGCGCGCTGAATGTGACCGTGCCGTCAAACTCACTGACGATCAAATTGGTTGAGTTTCCGATGAAGGTGGACGCCCTGCCGGAATCGCTCGCCATCAATCAGGGTGAGAAGGCTGAAGTCGTGGTGAAAGTCTCCCGTCAGTACGAGTTTACCGGTGCCATCAACGTGCAGACACAGATTCCTGGCGGAGTCGGCGGCATTAGTATTCCGGGGGCCAATATTCCCGACAATCAGCCAGAAGCCAAGTATGAGATCACCATCCAGCCCAACGCGACGGTTGGTGAGCACTTATTGAATGTTCGTATCACGATGAATTTCAATGGCCAGAACCTGGTCATGGATCGACCGATGAAATTGACTGTCGTGGAAGTGAAGAAATAGTAATCCAACTATGACAGTGATTTTGTCAGAGACCTGATATGCGGCTGACACTTCGGCTCTGAGACTCCCGGTCGGAAAAGTCACGTCTGTGGGAATATTGAACCATGACAACTCGCTTTGTTGCTGCCACTGCAGTGCTGATCTCGGTTTACGTGTCCGCAGTGGATGCCGGCCCGCCGATCACCATCGATACTATTCAACGGGCCGATCCTGTTGTTTTTGAAAAAGAGATCCTGCCGATCCTGCAAAAGAACTGCCTCGCTTGTCACTCGGCCAGCGAAAAGCAGGGAAACCTGGTTCTCGAATCTCCTCAAGGCATTCTGAAGGGCGGAGACACTGGCCCCGCAGCTGTCGCTGGCAAGGGAATTGAAAGCCTGCTGCTGAAGGCGGCGTCGCATCAGGTGGAGCCTGTCATGCCGCCGCAAGGTAACGACGTAGCCGCCAGCAATCTGAATTCCCAGGAACTTGGATTGATCAAACTTTGGATCGATCAAGGCGCGCGGGGAACGGGGGGAATCGATTCGTTATCGCCGAGGCAAATGAGGACTCTGCCGAAGAGCATAGCCCCGGTTCAGGGCTTGTCGCTGACTCAGGATGGCCAGTATGTCGCGTTTGGTCGAGGTAACCAGATACTTCTGCATCATGTCCCCACCGGCCAGCTGATGACGGAACTCGTCGATCCGGCACTTGTCGGCAACTCCGGGGGCGCCCATCGGGATCTCGTACAATCACTGACGTTCAATATCGATGGCGACCTTCTGGCGTCGGGCGGCTTTCGTGAAGCGAAGCTGTGGCGCCGACCTCGCGATGTCCAGAAACTCAGTGTGGCGACTGCGGCACCAGCCTCGGCGATCGCTGTCAGCCCCGATCGAAAATGGTACGCCACCAGCGGTGCAGGCAACACAATTCGACTGTTCAACTCTGTTGACGGAGCAGCAGGCTTGACGCTCACCGGGCACACCGATGTCGTGACATCACTTCGCTTCAACGCAGATGGGCAGAAACTGGTATCCGGATCAGTGGATCAATCCATCTGCATCTGGAACATCACCGATGGTTCCCTTGCTGGTCGTATTGAAACCGGTTTGCCGGTAACCAGTGTTGAACTGGTACCGATCGAGAACTCAACCGACCAGATCCCCATGCCCGTCGAATGGATCGTCTCCGGCGGCGGCGACAACCTGCTGCGACTCTGGCAGATGCCGCTGGCCGCGCAAGCGAAATTGACATCATCGCCCGCGAATCTCGAACGCACTGTCAGCAGTCGTGACGGTCGACTGCTGGCGATGATTGACAACACGGGTGCAGTCAGAGTTATCGCCATCCAATCGGCGACCGTGCCAATTGTCGAACAGGAAATCGCTGCGTGGAAAGCGGAAGGAGGCATCACGTCGCTGGCTTTTGTTCGGAAAGCTGGTTCACCAGAACCAGCGGCCGAGAACCTGCGAGACTGTTACAACGTGCTGCTCGGCACCCCCGACGGATCAATCCAGTTGTGGAGTCTTGCCGAACAGAAGCTCGTCGAAACGTGGAAGGGCGGCACGGTCCCAGTGAGATCCGTCGCCGCCAGCCTCGACGGCACGCTGGCCGTCTCTGGCGGTGAAGACGGAGCCACGTTCCTGTGGAACTTGAGTCCGGCAGTCTCTGTTCCTCTCGAAGCGGCCGCCGGTGAACAATTCGCATTGACAGCCCTCAGTCCGGGCCGAAAACAGATCGCCAGCATCGGCACTAAAGATGGGCAGCCTGCCATTATCATTCGTAGCCTCGAAACCAATAAGATTACTCACACTCTGACAGGACATGCGGGCAACATCCTGTCACTCGCGTTTTCTAACGACGAAGCCAGGCTGGTCTCTGGCGGCGATGATCGCACGCTGCGAATTTGGGATCTTCGCAACCCCGCCCTGCTGGAACTTCGAAAGGTCGAAGGGTTAACTGCGAGCGTCACGGCTGTCGGAGCCAACAGCGACGGGAGTCAGGTCATTGCCGGTTTCGCCGACAACGCGTTACGGCTTTTCAATGTGGCAGATGGAACGGTGTCGAAAGAATTCGCCGGACATACGGCCGGAATCTTCTCCGCTGGATTCTGGAATGGGCAGCCATATTCTGTGGGCCTCGACTCCAGCGTGCGATTCTGGAATTCGGCTGACGGAGCCCAGGCCAGAATCTTTAACACTCCCGCCCCGACGACTTCGTTTGCGATGTCGGCCGACGCACAGCGGATGGCGATCGGCGGTTCTGACAATCAAGTGCGAATCTATCAGACTGACAACGGAGGTGTGCTGCAAACTCTGCAGGGGTTTGCAGGCGCTGCCACGTCGCTTAGTTTCTCGCAGGACGCTCAGCTTCTGTCGGTCGTCAATGCCGATGGCCGAGTCTCCGTGTGGAACACGACAACTGCTCGGCTTCGTGAAATGAAGTTCGATCCAAAAATAAGATCGGCGACGTTTGCATCCGCTCTGACGACTCTGCTGCTCGGTCGAGCCGGTGAAGTGATGACCTCGGAATCCCTGCGATTTCTCCAGCATCTTGACGGTAACGTTCAGCCTGTTCGAGCCACCTCATTTCATCCGAACAATCAACTTGTGTACGTCGCGGCCGCTGATGGATCGCTGCGGGGCTACTCACCGCAAAACGGTCAGGCAGCGTTTGCAACGGGCCACGGAGCCGCCGTCAATGATCTCGCGATTTCGCTTGACGGACAGTTTCTCGCCACGGCTGGCGACAATAACGTCGTGCGATTGTGGAACGCTTCCGGCGGCGGAGCAGGTGCTCAACAGCTCGCCGGATTTGCGGGGCCCGTTCAACGAGTCGCCTTCTCGGTCGACGGCAAGCATGTCCTGGCAATGGCGGCTGGTGAAAAACCTGCGGCCCAGTTACACGACTTTCAAACGGGCGTTCTCCTGCAGCGATTCACGGGACATGCCGGAGTAGCCACAGGCTGTGTGCTCTTGCCGATTACTCCAAATGCAGACCCCAATCGCACTCAGACGATTGCGCTGTCGGCTTCGCCAGGGGGTGTGTTCCAGTGGAATATTTCCACGTTGAAGCAGATCCCCGGACACGCCGGAGTCATTACATCCCTCGCCAGCATTCCGAAGAATCCTCGACAGGTTTTCTCCGGCAGTCTCGACAACACGATCCGCCGGTGGAATCTTGACAACGGTCAGGCGATGGCACAGTTCAACCACGGCGGAGCAGTGCATGCCATCGCTGTTTCGCCGGATGTCGAACGCCTCGCTTCGGCCAGCGACAACCACACGGCCAAATTGTTCAACATGAATGGTCAGCAGATCGCCGAAATGCGAGGCGACATTCGCCGCCGCATCGCTCTCACTCGGGCGCAGCAGAATGAGGCCGCCACGAATACTCGCCTGACTGTTGCCAAACAACTGGCCGACGCAGCCGAAAAAGATCTGCCAGTGAAGACCGCAGCCGAGAAAGCTCTGAACGACCTGCTCGTCGCGGCTACTGCCGATGTGCAGACGAAAAAGACCGCCATGGAAACTACATTTAACGAAAAGACAGCTTCAGAGAAAGCGGCGATCGATGCGTCTGCTGCTGCCAAGACCGCACTGACCGCAAAATTGACCGCTGAACAAGGCGCAAAGGACGCGGCTGCGTTAGTGACCGCTGCTCAGGCGAAACTCTCACGACTGACTCAGGCCGCCAACGCCACGCCGCAGAACGAAGTGCTCAAGCAGAAGGTTGTGGCCACTCAGGCAGAAATGGAAGCGGCCACTGTGAAGTCCACCCAAATGGCCGCGGCTGTGCAGGCTCCGACTGACGCCGCCACTCAGATGGCCACACTGGCCAACGCTGCCGCTCAGAAACTGGAAAGTGTTCAAAAGCCTTACAATGACGCCGTCATCGCATTGAAGACCGCTGAATCAACTCAGAACCTGTTGTCGCAACAGCAGGCCCTCGCTGCGAAAGAGCTACAGGTGGCGACGGCGATTGTCCCGATCCGTAAGGACGCAGTGACGCGAGCCGAAGCTTTGATTGTTGAAGCCAAAGCGGGTGTGGAAGCGGCTACCAGGTTTCTCCAGGAATCGGATCTGGCGATTCGCAGTATTGCCTTTTCCCCGGACGGCTCTGTTCTCGCCACCAGCGGCGACTTCCCGAGCCTTCATACCTGGGACGCGAAAGTCGGTACCGAAATTGGCGCATTCGCCGGTCATTCGGCTCCGGTCAAGTCGGTGATGTTTGTCGATGAGAAGACGTTAGCATCGGTCTCGGACGATCAGACTCTGCGAGTCTGGGAATCCAGCCCCGGCTGGATTCTGGAACGCACCATAGGAACTCAGGATGATCCCAACGTCATTGCTCACCGCGTCACTTCGGTCGACTTCTCGGCCGATTCGAACCAGTTGCTCATCGCGGGAGGCATTCCGTCTCGCCGTGGTGAATTGCAGATTTTCAACGTCGCCGATGGAAGTCGCACTGTGTTCCTGCCACAAGCGCATGACGACGTCATTTATGCGGCTCGCTTTTCTCCGGATGGAAAGCGGATCGCATCCGGAGGAGCCGACAAATACCTTCGCACCTTCGACATCGCCACCAGCCAGCAACTCCGCCGTTTTGAAGGCCACACCAGTCACGTCCTCGGAATTGCCTGGAAGCGCGATGGACAGGTGATCGCCACTTCCGGGGCCGACAACACCATCAAAGTCTGGGATTCAGAGACCGGCGACCAGCAACGCACCATCGAGAACTTCGGCCGCCACGTGACGTCGGTTCAATTCATCGGCGAAACCGACAACATTATCTCATCGTGTGGCGATAAGCTCGTCCGTATGCACAACGCCAGTAATGGCGGACTCTTCCGCAATCTCGGTGGTGCCACATCATGGCTTCATTGCACGGCCGTTACGCCCGACAGCACCGTTGCTGCGTCTGGAGATGCCAGCGGAAGTGTTTACCTCTGGAATGCTAATAATGGGCAACCGATAAGGGTTTTGGAAATGGCTCTGAAGAATTAGCCGTCTCGCCTTTACCGGGCGAATTTCCAAAGCACAAAACAACAGAGGCCACCCAAAAGGATGGCCTCGTCGTTGAACTAAATCACTATCAGGATCTTAGTAGCGGTAATGCGCTGGCTTGTATGGGCCGCTCTTGGAAACTCCGATGTACTCGGCTTGAGCAGAGGTCAGTGTTTCCAGTTTCGCCCCAAGCTTGCCCAGGTGCAGGCGAGCGACTTCTTCATCCAATTCCTTGGGCAACATGTGAACGCCAATTTCGAACTTTTCAGTTTCTGTCCACAGAGCCAACTGAGCCATCACCTGATTCGTGAAGCTGTTGCTCATCACGAATGAAGGATGACCGGTTGCACAACCAAGGTTAACCAGTCGGCCTTCTGCGAGAACGAGGATCGCCTTTCCGTTTGGATAAACGTACTTATCGACGGGACCACCTTCGTCACCAGGACCTTTGATTCGGATCTTGCGGATCGTTTTGCTGTTATTCAAATAGGCGATCTGGATCTCAGAGTCAAAATGTCCGATGTTGCACACGATGGCCTGATGCTTCATCTTGTCCATATGGTCGCCACGGATGACATCGATGTTACCAGTCGTCGTCACAAAGATGTCGCCTTGAGGGGCGGCTTCATCCATTGTGGTCACTTGATAACCTTCCATCAGTGCCTGCAGCGCACAGATTGGATCGATTTCAGTGACGATCACTCGAGCGCCCAACCCGTCCATCGCATCGGCACAGCCCTTGCCCACATCGCCGTAACCGCAGATCACGACAACCTTGCCAGCAACCATCACGTCGGTTGCTCGCTTAATGCCATCCGCCAGTGACTCGCGACAACCATACAGATTGTCAAACTTGCTCTTCGTCACTGAGTCATTCACATTGATTGCGGGCACGGCCAACTTGCCAGCCGCCAGCATCTGATGCAGGCGATGAACGCCAGTCGTTGTTTCTTCCGACAGGCCTTTGATGCCCTTCAGGAGTTCCGGATATTTTTCGTGAACCATCGTGGTGAGGTCACCACCATCGTCAAGAATCATGTTGAGCGGTTGACCGTCGGGAAAGAACAGTGTCTGTTCAATGCACCAATCGAATTCTTCGGCGTTCATACCTTTCCATGCGTAAACCGGAAAGCCGGCTACAGCGATGGCAGCGGCAGCATGGTCCTGGGTCGAGAAGATATTGCAGCTCGACCACTGAACTTCTGCCCCCAGAACTTTCAAAGTTTCAATCAGGACAGCCGTCTGAATCGTCATGTGCAGGCAGCCGGCGATTCGAGCTCCCTTCAATGGCTGAGACGCTGCGTATTTTTCACGCAAGGCCATCAAGCCCGGCATTTCGATTTCCGCGATCTCAATTTCCTTACGGCCGAGATCGGCGAGTTCAATGTTTGCCACCTTGTAAGGGAGGGCGGACACAGTGCTCATGAATACATTCTCACTCTCAAATTGTTACGAAACACAACACAGCAGAAAACAGAATACCGTTGAAGTCTGCGGAGCTTAACACTCAAACCTGTTGCCGCCACGGGAAACTGAACAGGAGGCTGGAATCTGCCACTGACGGGAATCAAAACGACAAGAATTGGCTGCTTTTCCCGTCAAACCGCAAGACTTGGCGAGATCGGGGAGGCCGGATTCGTTCGATAACAATAGGAAAACCTTCAGTCAAAAAGCAACTCTCACTTTCAGCCGCAGGCGATATTGACCAGTTTTTTGGCCAAAAAGGCGTTCACTTGTCTCATGAATTGACACAAATCGTCCCTTATCCCATCGGTAAAAAACAACTTGATGTCCGTAGATTTTCAATCACTCGACCGTTTTCAAATTGAAGGGTAATCGAGCGTGATCGACAAGAATTCATGAGACAACCTTGTATACTTTGCCGCGGTGGACCCAGTGGCTGAAACGCGTTCACGGAGGGGGCTGTGCATGTCGCCTTTTCTTTCAAAACTAAGCCTTAAACCCGCAACTGATTCGGAAATCTGATCCCATGGCGACTACGACGATCCTGAGTTGTCTGCTCGCCTTCGTCATTGGTGGCGTTCCGTTCGGCTATTTGATTGGCCGCCTGATTCTGAAGGATGACATTCGTCGCCATGGCAGTGGAAACATTGGCGCAACAAATGTCGCTCGAGTGATCGGGTGGAAATGGGGCAGCGTGGTCCTTGTTCTTGATGCGATCAAAGGACTTGTGCCAACACTCGGGGTGAGAATGGTGATGGCGGGACAAGCAGATACAGACGGCGTGTTGCTGGCAACCATTCTGACAGGGATCAGTGCTATTGTGGGCCACATGTATCCGATCTGGTTAAAGCTGCGGGGCGGCAAGGGTGTCGCTACAGCTCTGGGAGTAGTGTTGGTCATCTCGCCGTGGGCTTCGATCGCCGCTTTTGTATTGTTCCTGAGTATCGTGGCAATCACCAGGATTGTGGCGTTGGCTTCCATTATCGCTTCGATGGGATTTGCGATAACACAGTTGTGGATGATGGGCCGGTCCGCATTCGATGTGTCGAAGCTGCCGCTCACGCTGTTTTCAGTCATTGTCCCCGGACTGATCATCTGGCGTCATCGTTCCAATATTGCACGGATGTGGCAAGGACAGGAAAATCGAATCGCAGGCCGTTCAAAGCTGGACGAGTCCTCCAATCAGAATGCAACCTGACGATCTGTGCCCTTGTGGCCACGAATATAGGTTTTATTTGGCGGCCAACTGCACTATTCTCACAGTTGCGATCTTTGCCGGAAGATTGCATTCAGACGCTTCGCACCGCCTGGTCCGGGGCACATGCCAAATCAGTTTGAGGAGCAGCAAGATGCTTTCAGGAATCGTTGATTTGTCCCTCGACGTTTGCCGAGTTCGTGCATTCTTATCGCAGGCGATGAGAACAGTTTTGGCATCCCTGATCGTGCTTTCCATTTCGTCCTCTGCGTTGGCTCAAAGCAAGGGTGATAAGGAAAAGGCTCGCGACCGCAAAGATGGACCGAGCGAACTGGAGTTAGCTTCTCGAGTTGCGAAGGCGGAAGAGTCACTGCTGCGCGAATACATGGAAGTCGTTAACGAGTACTACAAGAAAGGGGAGAAAGAGGCGGCGGTTGAAGTCCTGCAGCGTGTGGCAGCCATCAATCCGAAAATGGATGGCGTGAAAGAACGTATTAATGCGATCAACGAAGAACTACTGCAGGAAAACGGTATCAAATCCGAACTGGATGTTTCCAAAGGTTGGGTACCGATTTGTGAAGTTGAAGACGGCAAGCCCTTTCGACTGACACTTGCTGGTGATTACAAAATGGATCTCACGGCGGTGATTCCGCTGACCGGACTAAGTACGGCTGATCCAGCCAAAGATCATGTCGCCGGCGCGGCATTTGGAGCGGTCATTGGATTGGTGGTGACAGAAGGCAAACCGGGAGACCCATTTCCTGTCAATGCTGGCGTCGAACATTCGCCGAAAAAGAGTGGGCAGTTATGGCTTCGCGTCAACGTCCCGCTGGCCGCCAGGTGCAAAGGCGACCTGAAGCTTCAGGTCAGCGGCGCTGTGAAACCGATTATCAAGAAACGCTAGTGCGGCTCGTGCATTTTCAGATATGGAATTATGGAAATATGAACGTCCAGTTGTGTGCCACTGCCCAATTGTGACCACTGCTCATGCCAGTGCTGGCCGAGGTGAAAATCTCGTGGCATGGGCTATACTGCAAAAGTGACTTCTCGCTCCTTTCCTACTTTAATACTCGACTGAATGATCATGCCTGACCAATCCAACGTTTTTTGCGGCTGCATTCCCGCATTGATGACGCCGTGCTCTGCTGAGGGGGTCCCCAATTTTGATGCGTTGGTGTCGAAGGCAAAAGAACTGATCGGCACAGGGATGCGAGCCGTTGTTTATTGCGGTTCAATGGGGGATTGGCCACTGCTGACTGACGAGCAACGCCAGGAGGGCGTTCGGCGACTGACGGAAGCCGGGGTTCCCGTCGTCGTCGGCACCGGCGCACAGAATCCTCGCATCGCTGCGGCTCATGCGGCCCATGCTCGCAAGGTGGGGGCCGCTGGCTTGATGGTCATCCCGCGAGTACTTTCTCGGGGCTCATCAGCTGCGGCGCAGCGACATCATTTTGCGGGAGTGCTGAAAGCCGCTGATGGCCTGCCTGCGGTCATCTACAACAGTCCCTACTATGGTTTTGAAACCAGAGCGGAACTGTTTTTTGACCTGCAGAGAGAATTTCCCAACCTGGTGGGTTTCAAGGAATTTGGCGGAGCGTCGTCGTTAAGTTACGCGGCAGAGCATATCACTCATCGAGATCCAGGCCTGACACTCATGGTCGGTGTGGACACTCAGGTGTATCACGGATTCGTTCATTGCGGAGCGGCTGGAGCCATCACTGGCGTCGGAAACGCACTTCCCCGCGAAGTACTCCGCCTGGTATCGCTTTGCGAAAAGGCCGCCGCGGGATGCCCTGATGCTCGAACGCTGGCGCAGGAGTTGAATGAAGCACTGACGGTCCTTTCGACTTACGACGAAGGTCCGGATCTTGTTCTTTATTATAAGTACTTGATGGTCCTTGAAGGCAACCCGGAATACGCGTACCACTTCAATCCCGCCGATGGGCTCAGTCCAAGTCAGCAGGAGTTTATTCGAACGCAGTGGCAGCTGTTCCGTTCTTGGTGGAGCCAATGGCGTGGTGCAAAGTAGGGCGTTCAGTGTCACCTTGTTTTGCGTTGTATTTATACAACCATCGTTGGTCCTTTTTGGCGCGTGAACACGTGGACGCGACTTGTTACACTATTCATCCCGCCTCGAGCGTTTCATTGACTCGAACCACTTCGCTGTACGGTGATTTATGCGATTTTTGTCGTCTGTTGGCCTGATTATCGTGCACTTCGCGGTCCTTGCAGATTCGTCGGACGCACAAATCGTAGACTTCAACAGAGACGTTCGGCCTATTCTGTCGAATCGCTGTCTTGCCTGTCACGGACCAGATGATGCAAAACGCGAGAGCGGCCTGAGACTTGATGATGCCGGGATTGCGACCAAGGTGCTTGAATCCGGTCACACTGCGATCGTGCCGGGCGACTCGGACGGCAGCGAAATGCTTGCGCGGATTACAAGCAAGGATGAGTCGGTTCGGATGCCTCCCACACATTTCGGTAAACCACTATCTGAAACCGAGATCTCAATCCTCAAGCGGTGGATTCAGCAAGGCGCTCCGTTCGCGAAACACTGGTCCTACGTTAAGCCGGAACGAGCTGTTGTTCCAAAGTTCGATGGAACGCAGAGTGGATGGCCGAAGAACGCCATCGACAATTTTACTCTGCACAAGTTGCGGGAGTTGAAGTTGCAGCCATCTGTCGAAGCCGACAGCCGGGCCATCGTACGTCGCGTGTATCTGGATCTGATTGGCTTGCCGCCGACAACAGAAGAGGCGGCGGAGTGGAGTCGAAGATTGACGAAACACGGTGCAAACGCAATCGATGACGCAGCTTATAGTGAACTCGTCGAGCATTTACTGCAAAGGCCTGAGTATGGCGAACATTGGGCTCGCAAGTGGCTGGATCTGGCGCGTTACGCGGATTCATCGGGATACGCCGATGACCCTGCGCGAACGATCTGGTCATGGCGAGACTGGACCATTCGAGCCATCAACAGCAACATGCCATTCGACCAGTTTACCATCGAACAAATGGCTGGTGATCTGCTTCCTGAGCCAACAGAGGATCAATTGATTGCCACTGCGTTTCATCGAAACACAATGACCAACAATGAGGGCGGAACTCAGGACGAAGAATTCCGCAATGTGGCGATTGTCGATCGAGTCAACACGACGATGGCAGTGTGGATGGGCACCACGATCGCCTGTGCTCAGTGTCATAGTCACAAGTACGACCCGATTACTCAGGATGAATACTTTCAGGTTTTCGCAATTCTGAATAACACCGAAGACGCAGATCGAGGAGACGACTCTCCCCGGTTGCAACTTTATTCCCCGGAACAGAGACAGCGTCGTTCGACAATCGAACAACGCCTGACGGAATTGATTCAACTTTTCAGCACGCCCACGGAAGCCATTGCCGCTTCCCAGGTTGTGTGGGATCAGAGACTTCAAGTTAAGCCCGTCTGGATCGCAAGAATACCAGCAACGATGGCTCGATCGAGCGGCGGTGAGGCCAGAATTCTGGACGACGGCGTCGTTTCGGTTCCCACATCAACGGAAAAAGACACCTATACGATCGACATCCCGATTGGATCGCAAAAGTCCGATGACGTGGTCTCGGCTTTTCGCATCGAATCGTTGGTCTCGAGCGAACTTCCTGGCCAGGGTGGCGGCCACGGAGGTGGAAACTTTGTGATTACCGAGTTGAAGGCACAGCTGATCCCGGCCAGTGGGACAATTCCCCAGTCGCGATACGTGCGGATCGATCTTCCGGGCGAACAGAAGATGCTGTCCTTGGCTGAAGTGCAAGTGTTCTCGGCAGGTCAAAACGTCGCAACAGTCGGCAAGGCAATTCAAAGCTCAACGGACTTCGCTGGCCCTGCTGAATATGCGATCGATGGCAACACAGATGGGCAGTACGAGAACAAGTCCGTGACTCACACTGCCGTCTCTGACAATCCCTGGTGGGAATTGGACCTTGGCAACGACATCAGCATCGACCGGATTGCGGTGTGGAATCGTGCGGGCGAGGGACTGCATCTTCGATTGGCAAACTTCCGAATTTCACTGTTGAATTCTTCAAAAGAAGTCGTTTGGAGTCAAAACATCGCCGACCCTCCGAACCTTTCAGCGGAGTACGTACCCAATAACAGTCGCGAGATTCAACTGGTTGCGGCAGCAGCCGATTTTCAGCAAGACGGTTTCGCGGCGCCGGAAGTTTTCGACGGAAAGACCGAACCGGAAAACGGTTGGGCCGTTGGTGGGGGCGTTGATCAGAATCACACACTCACGGTCATTCCCGCACAGCCCATCGTGGCAACCGAAGATGCTGTTTTAAGATTGATTGTGGAACAGAATTCCCCCTATGCGAATCATATTCTGGGACGTTTTCAGATCAGTACAACCTCCGATGCGTCTGTGATCGATCGAGCAGGACTGCCACAAAGCATTTTGGCAATTCTCGACAAATCCGGGGACGAGCGAAGCGAAGAGGAACGCAGCTCACTAAGTTCGTACTATCGTGAAAATGTGTCGATTGAATTGGCAGATGCTCGCAGGGAACGCGCTGCTTTAACAAAAGAGCAAAGCGAAATGAAACCGGATACGTCCGTTCCGATTCTGAAGGAATTGGCTGATTCCGCCCGACGCAAGACCGCGCTTCAGTATCGAGGGAACTACCTGGACAAAGGTCATGAGGTACGCGAAGGCGTTCCTGCAGTGTTTCCTTCATTTCCAGCGGAAGCGCCGGCGAATCGGCTGACGTTTGCAAAGTGGCTGATCAGTGACGACAACCCTTTAACAGCGCGTGTCGTTGTGAACAGATACTGGGAGAATCTTTTTGGAAGGGGAATTGTATCGACCAGTGAGGAGTTCGGTTCTCAGGGGGATTTGCCAACTCATCCTGAATTGCTTGACTGGCTGTCGCGTGACCTTATTGAATCCCATTGGGACACCAAGTCGTTACTTCGGCTCATCGTCAGTTCGGCAACCTATCGTCAGTCCTCGAAGGTGACCCCGGAAGCAGCGGCGGCAGATCCGGACAATCGTTGGCTGGCACGCGGTCCGCGAGTTCGACTCAGCGCTGAAATGGTACGAGATCAGGCACTGCTAGCCGCCGGTTTGTTGAGCAAAAAAATGTACGGTCCGCCGGTCAAGCCACCACAGCCAAGTTCCGGCCTGTCGGCAGCCTTCGGAAGTTCTACGGACTGGCAGACAAGCCTGGGTGAGGATCGATATCGCCGGGCAATCTATACGACATGGCGTCGCAGCAACCCCTATCCTTCAATGGCGACCTTCGACGCTCCTAATCGAGAAGTCTGCACGCTGAAACGAAATCGCACAAACACGCCGCTACAGGCTCTTGTGACAATGAATGATCCGGTCTATGTTGAGGCCGCTCAGGCTTTGGGGCGACTGATGCTGAAGCACGAGGGCGATGTGAAAGATCAAATCTCATTCGGCTTCCAGCGTTGTGTTCTTCGTACTCCCACAGACGGCGAAGTGGCTGCTCTGATGGCCCTTTACGCCGATACTCGCACCGAGCTGTCTGCAAGTCCGGAGAATGCATTGAAGTTGGCCACGGAACCGTTGGGTGCTCTTCCGGCCGAAATGAATCCTGCTCAGGCTGCAGCAATGACGGTCGTGGGAAACGTGCTGCTGAATCTGGACGAGATGTTTTTGAAGCGATGATCGCCTCGGATCTTCTGTTTCCACGGAGATTTTGCTTCGGAAGTTTCCTGTTTTTGTAGCGAAGTGCGTAAATCCCGGGATTTTGACGGCTGAGTTTGTTTCTCGATGTTGCTCATTGGGCCGTCGGTCGATACCTTTTCCCGTTTCCCGCCCTGCTTTTCAGCATATGACGGGATTTTTCTCTGTACGCGGCCGCTTTTATCGCGGTTTTGGCTGTCGAGTGCGGAACATTGTTCCTGCCCGTGGTGTAGGTCCATCGGGCGTTTCGGTGGATTGTACAGAGTCCGATTGAAAAATTTTGGAGTTTT
>JANPHT010000397.1:0-7315 GCA_031424595.1 Planctomycetota bacterium | reverse complement strand
TTCTACTGGTACGACGGAGGCAGCCTGCCATCCGACGACCTGATCGCTCAACTTCCCGAAGGATTCCGCAAGCGAATCGCCGAACAGAAGAAGGGCGGCGGAAAAACAAGCGCTGCACTGGTGGTTGGAAGCAAGGGGATGCTGCTCTCCGAAAACGACTACGGGGCAGCGTATACCCTGCTCCCTGAAGCAGATTATAAGGGATTCAAGAAGCCAGATCAGTCAATTCCTCGTATTCCGTTCAAGGGTAGCAACGACGAGCGTAATAAATGGGAGTTCGTTGAAACCTGCCGTGGTAATTATAAACCGGGGACAATGTCGAACTTCGGGTACGCTGGTCGGCTGACCGAGACAATTCTGGTCGGTAACCTGGCCGTTCGAGCTGGTGAAGGCCAGAGAATTGAATGGGATGCCAAAAACCTCGTCAGCACGAACCTGCCTGATCTGAACCAGTATGTTCAACGAGAGTATCGGGAAGGCTGGTCACTGTAGTTCGGCAGCATTTGCCAGTTGGTTATCAATTTGAGGCCGGCGTCCGCAATGGACGCCGGTTTTTTTTGTAGGCGGATCTGTCTCTGTTCCGCTGCATTGCAGCACCGAACTACAGGGCAGGAATGGCAAATGTGATAGTGCAAGTGATCAATCCCTGTGCACGCCTGACGACCTGAGACAGGTCAACCCAAATGCGTCATTCTCGCCGACCACTTCGCGGCAGCAGCTGAAATCGCCGCAGTTGGGCTCATTCGATTGATGCAATCAACAGTACCGGCACTCTCCGCAGAAGTGTCAAATCCGGAATGATCCGTACATCCCTTACATTTTAACTCAACCCAACGGGTTTGAATGTCCGATCCTGAAGAGTAACCGTCATTGCCGGTGTATCCGGCACACATTCTTTGTACGGCTCGATCGGAACAATCGATGAAACCCACACGAATCTTTGCCACGGCTTCCCTGATCATCAGCAGCGTTGCTCTGATAACAGCCGCAAGTATCTCCGTCGGAGATGAACCCGGTGTTGTCCGGATGGCAGCCTTCTCACCTCAGGAGGGCACAGCCGCTCCGGCTCCGACACCAGATCCCCTCGGATCGACCGGTGTGGCCACGATGAACCAGCCTCCGGTTTCGTCGGAACTGTATCCGCAACCCGGCACCTACGCTCCGTACTTCGAACGATCGTTCGCCGTCACGGAAGCTGTCCCGCAGGTGTTCTACCAGCCGGTTCAGCCGTTCGGGCCAATCATGATGTTGGAAACCAATATCAATAATGGCCTAGGCTACAATGATGGCTATCAGCGGCTGAACGCTCGAGTGCCGTACCATATAATTCCCAACACAAACGTGCTCATCGGGGACCTTTCGGCGTCGGTGACGTTTGACGGGCTACCAGTCGCAAGTGCGGGCGGTGTCTATCGTCGATACGACGATTTGCGGAACCGCATTTTCGGCGTGAACGCATTTCTTGACTACGACCGTGGTTACAACAACACGGAATGGTACCGTGGTACCGTCGGTTTTGAATCGTTAGGCCGCTATGTCGATTTCCGAGGCAATGGATACTTCATGCTCGGTGATGATTCCATATTGCTGAGTGACACATTGTTGTCCAATCTTGCTCTCAGCGGCAACAACGTGTTCCGGCAGCGGAGCCAGGTCTCTGAGAATGCGTACTCTGGATTCGACCTTGAAACGGGTGGGCCCATTCCACTACTTGGCCAGTACGGACAGAACCTTTACGGCGGTGCATACTATCTGACCAACAACAACGGCGAAGATACCGTCGGCTTCCAGGCTCGCTGGGAAGCACTGATCACACAGAACCTGACCGTGAATACTCGGCTGACGTCTGACGAGACGTTCGGCACCAATACCTGGGTCAGCCTGCAATACGAGATCCCAAACTATAAAGATCGCCGAAGAATGCGTCCTCACACCAATGTGCGTGAACGCCTTCAGGACCCAGTGTATCGACATAACCGCGTGCATTCACACATCGACACGTCGATCGCCAATGAAGCCCTCATCAACAATGGTGAAGACCTCAACAACAACGGAATGCTGGATGCAGACGAAGACATCAACTGCGATGGAATTCTGGACCTGGGAACAGGGCTGGCCTACAACCTCCTCTATGTCGACCCAAATGCTGCAGGACCAGGCGTTGGGACGTTTGAAAATCCGTTTGGAACACTGCAGGCCGCCCAATTTGCTAACAACGCTGCCTACGATATCATCCGTATTACTCCGCGAGCTGATGATCTTGGCACAAACCTCACCGTTGCTGGTGGCTTCAATCTGTTTGATGACCAGGCGTTTGTTTCTTCGGTCAATCCGTATAACCTCGGAGCCCCGGGCACTGCGGACCTTGTCATACCAGGCATCGCAACCACAAGCAACCTTGGACCACTGATCTCCAATCCAACGATGGGTGCTGGTGGCAGCGTCATTCACCTGGCGAACAACAACCATGTGGTTGGAATGCGACTCAACGCTGCTAATGCTGCGGGCACGATCTTCGGAAACGGTGTTTCAAACCTGAATCCGATCACGGATGTTGCGCTGACTTCAAATGTCGTCACCAACTACACCACAGGTGCAAATCTGCAGGATGTTTCAGGTCGCGTCATCATTAATCGAAACGACTTTGATGGGTTGGTTGGGGCGTCAGTTGACGGGGTTAACCTCACAACCGCTGCTGGCTCCAGTATCAACCTGCTCATGACTAACAACACGGCCCGCAATAACAGCGGAGCAGGCTACAGCGTCATTGCCAAGCCTGGCAGCACAATTAATGCGGACGATCCCAACGGTGTTCATTGCGTTACGGGCATACTGGACAATACCGGCAACGACAATGGAACAGGCTTCGTCCTCGAGGCTCAGGCTGGAGCCACCATCAACGCTGTGGTTGAAGGTAATACAGCGATTGGAAACACGTTTGATGGCTTGAAGGCAACAGCCGATGGCGGTACGTTCAACCTCGTGAGCCTTGAAGGAAACACGTTCAGCGAGAACCTGAACAACGGAACATTCATTCATTACCTGAATGGCGGCGTCTTCCGCTCAGTCACAGAAGACCTGAATGGAAATGGTGTTCTTGACATCGGAGAAGACTCCAATGCAAACGGCCGTCTGGACAATGGAATTGTGTCGAACACGATGAGCGACAACAGCATCGCCGGACTTTGTATCTTTGGTGAAGATGCCAGCACCGGCACCTTTGACATTGGTGGTCCACTGCCGTCCCTTGGTAATACCTTCCGGGGAAATACTGAAGGTGGCATCCTGACCGATCTTCGCGATTCCTCAACGGCCCAGATCGACGCACTCTTCAATACCATTGTAGGTGGAAACACGACCCCCGGGCTGACCATTGTTCTGGACTTTATCGATCCAGGTCAGACACCACAGGTTGATGCCAATGGTCGACTTGTCAATGCGTTCGATGTTACACCATTCGGCTTTTCCAACGCACAATACAATCTGGTCACGCAGGCCGTACTGGACACCGTCCGCAGCCACTATTCCAATCTACTAACGAGTGTAGACGATCCACTCAGTTCTATTCCCGCAGGACAGCAGTTGAATCTTGACTTTGTGATTGGCGACACCGGAGTTGCTCCTTCAAACGGTGCCACCGAGTACTACGTGATCACCATCGGAGAAAGTGCTGTACCGCTGGGCGGATTGGCTGGACAAGCCGGAGACATTGGTAACATCCGCAACGCTCTTGGGCTTGGACCAGGCCAAGGACTGTCCGCAGCGCCACTCGCAATCGGACAATCCGCAATGGGCGTCTACACAGACAGTATCAATCAGTTCTCTCCCTTGCTGACCCCACCCAATGCGTTTACGGGGGCTCGCGATCAGGATGGAATCTATGTCCAGACACCACAAAGCACTCCACAGAATGCGATCACTGGATTGACGTCCGGCAATCTCACATTCACCCGACGCGCGCTGGGATTGATTACGTCTCATGAACTGGGACACACTCTGTCACTCCGGCACATTATGAACGCCACGGCCAACACACCGAATGGTGAGAACGCAATCATGGCGACGCCGGCGATCGATGCTCCGATCCAGGTACTTGCAGAACCAGCGGAATTTGCACTGCAGGGCACCAATCCTGGCGAACTTCCAGGCGAGGCTCCCTTCTCACAGTTTGAAATCGCTCAGTTGGCAAGTGCCATTGGAACACGAACCAATGCGGCACCGACAAAGTCTGGCATTCGAGTCAATGCGACAGACAATGCTCGCCTGCTGGATTCTACGTTCAACAACAACGTGATCACTGGGGCGACGAACGATGGTATCGCCATCCTGATGAACGACAGTGCTGTTGCCGAAGGCGTGACGATTCAGTCCAACACCATCACGAACGGCGGGGGCAACGGAATTCGACTTGTTGCTGACGGCCCGAACGCTGAAATCCATGCCGACAACACCATCGGTGGCGATGGAGTCAACGTCTATGGTGGAGTATCCTACAATCAGGGCAATATCATCTCCAATAATGCGGGTGACGGTTTTCAGGCTCTTGCTGCCAACGGTGGCATGATCAATGGGAACCTCATCAACAACACGATCACCGACAATGGTGGTAATGGGGCCGCACTTCTGATTGACAACGGTGGCACGATTGATTTTGGCACAGTCGCCAACAATCGCGTTATCAAGGGAAATACGATCACAGGCAACGGTGGAGCAGGCTTGCTGTTGAATCAGCTGACCAGCCCGACGACCGAAGCACAGATGGATGTCACAGTGCTCGGAAACACCTTGTCGAATAACTCTGCGGGTGGCATTGTCTCACGACTTAACGGAGCGAACAACAGTCCTCCGGCCGCTCCTGCGATTCAGGACAATAATCGCTTGAACCTCGTTGTGGGTGGTGCCGCGGTAACCGACGGAAACGTCATCAACGGCAACGGCGATGTTGGTATCGGTGTTAACGTAACCGGCAACGGCAATGCCAACGTCATGCTTCAGAATGTCACAGTGACAGGAACTGTGGACGGGCCAGATCCTCTGCTTAACGGCGATGGCATCAATCTGCGACGGTCCGATTCGGCACTGCTGACGGCCACTCTGGATAACGTCACATCGACCGGGAACGCCGGCGACGGAATCCACGTGGACACTCAGGGGAGTGACAAGACAGATCCAAATCTGCCAATCCTGAATACTCCGAACACGGTAACGATCACCGACAGCAACTTTTCCAACAACATCCAGAATGGTGGATTCTTCAGAACTCGTGGTGACTCGACTTTGATCACCGACATCACAGGCAGCACATTCCAGAACAACGGGCAGAACGGAATTCTGGTACAGTCTTCTGAGAACTCGTCATTCGGCGATCCAACAATTGGCTTGCCACCAGGACGCCGCTCGATCTTCGACGGCCTGTTTGTTGAAGGCAACGGAGTCGATGGAGTTCAGGTAGTCGCAACAGAAGACTCACGAGTGCTGCTTGAGATCACCAGCAATGCTGTGGCTGGCAGCTCAAGTGCCCACGCGGCCGCCAGTACACTGGGAGCAACAAGTATCTCAAACAACGGTCGTGACGGCGTGAGAATTACAACGACGGGAGGTGCGTCTGACATTCTGATTACTTCCGGCACAGCAACGACCACGATTGATGGCAACGGAACAGTGGCTGGTGGTAACGGAATTCGATGGGATGCCAGTGGTGACTCCAACGGCACTGTTCGTATCACGAAGACCAACATCACCAACAATATCCGAGGTGCCTCAGAGGATGCCAACAACAATGGTGTGCTGGATGCCGGAGAAGACCTGAACAATAACGGTGACATTGATGTCGCCGAGGGTGATGGTATTCAGGCAACCTTCTCAGAACTGGCGACTGCCACCCTGGTTATTGGTAACATGGGTGAAGGCAACAACATCCAGAACAACCAGGACGACGGGATTGCGATCACCGCGACGGGCTCCAATGCGACTGGCAACCCACGTCCGATCATCACCATCACGGACAATACTGTTGGCGGAACGCGGAACGGCCTGGCCGCAGGGAACGGTGGCGATGGTGTCAGCCTGAATGTCTTCGGTGGAACTGCGGTCGGCATCGCGACAGGGGCAGTTGACTTCACTCTGCCTGGTCTTTCTCCAAACGGTGGTGTTTCGGAATCGGGTGCAATTCCACAGTTTACGATGTCCAACAATCTTGTCAGCAACAACAACGGCCGTGGTGCAAACCTTTTGCTGACTGGTGCCTCAGGACGAAGACTTCGTGAATTTGGTGCTTCGATCTTTGATCCTGTTCGAATTCGGCTCGACGACAACACCATCGCATCCAACGGTGCTGAAGGCGTATTCTATCGAGCAGACTCCGACATGAATCAGAGCCGGTTTGTTTACCTGGCAAACTTCCCGGATCCACCGATCACAGGAAACGACAATCAGAACTTCAGCCCATTCCGACCGGAATTCCTGAACCTGAACGTCGGCAGCGTGAACGGCAACACATCGTATATGCCTCCTTACCTGAACCTGCGAACTGTTCAGAACAGTTTGTTCACGGTGACGAACAATACGATCCAGAACAACGGTGTGAATACCATTACTGGCGAAGGCATGCGAATTGAAGTTGGTACCGGCTCTTACGTCGCTGTCGATATTCGTGACAACGCCTTCGGTGGCAATCTGGAAGAAGACTTGGTCACCTCATCATTCCTGTCAGCCGGTAATACGTTTGACTCGAACGACACCAGCGGGGACCTGACGTTCGACTATATCTATCTGGACGACACCGCTCAGTTGGATATGCGATTCCTGAACAACAGTGGAAATCAGATTGCTCCGTCCGACTTCGGTGCAGTCTACACAAATGCTGATGGACCGAAGTCTCAGTTCTTCGGGCCGATCGGAGTACAAAATCGCGATGCTTCCCTGTTCCAGGTGGACAATGGCCCGAACCTGAACAATCCAAACAATGTGTTCACGTCCTTCGGGGTGACACAGGACATTCAGGCAGCCTTCACCAACGGGGGTTACAATCTCCGTGGTGCAGCCGACCCAATGTTTCCAAATATTGGATTTGCACCGTACCTGCCATAACACTGGCGGGCAACCACTGACACGATCCGTATGAATCTGAAGGGGCTTTCGGACAACCGAAAGCCCCTTTTTTCGTTGAGAGCCGCTAACCCAACTTCCCCAACTCGTTTCAGAAACACTGCATTTTCTGCGGTTTCAGCCCAGAAGTTTCCACTACATTTTGCGTTGGATTATTTTGGCGGGCAGTTTGAGTCGGAGTTTTTCGAGGAGGATTTGCTGTTGATCG
>JANPHT010000396.1:0-2539 GCA_031424595.1 Planctomycetota bacterium | reverse complement strand
TCACCAATAGTAATCGTCGCGCTGGAGGTCGAAACTAATGAAGACCACTATGCCATTAAATGATGGCGGCAAGTGTCGACGAAGTGGTTTCACCCTCGTGGAATTGCTGGTTGTCGTCTCCATCATGGCACTGCTTTTGACTATGACGATCCTTGCTGTCAATTTTAATCGAGACGCTGAACGCATTTCTGATGGCGCTCGGCAGATCCAATCGTACCTTTCTGGTGCTCGCGACCGTGCGATCCATGCGAGAGAGGCCAGAGGCGTGCGGTTTTTTCTCGATCCCAACAACAGCCGGGGCATCTCAGCGATGGTGTACATCGACCCGGCTGAGTTCTGGAGTGACGGAGTGGTTCAATTGCAACGCTGGGACGCGGATCAGAATGGAAAGACTGATGCCCGATCCAACACCATGGACATCAATCAGGACGGAATCACCGTCGATACCCAGGATGGTATGAATGGAGATAATCCTGAACGAGTATGGGTAGTCGCTGGGGTTGGAACCGGTTGGTGGGAACTCAAGCGTCGTGGACTGTTGTTTAACGGGCTTAGGATGCGCATTCCGAAGGGCCCATCGGGCACATGGTATCCGATTAACACAAATCTTATTGACATCACGGTTGCCCCAACATTAACGCAACGATTGGTTTTGCAAGTACCATACGCTGACCCGGGTGATACAGATAAGAGCCGAACCCAGGCGTTCGACTCTGGCGGCCCGGAAGATTATGAACTTGAGTTGCCACCCAGGATTCTTCCCAATCAGCCGGCCTACCTGCCTGAACAGACCGTGATTGACCTTGATGGCTCACAAGTTCCATTTTTCTGGCGGCCTACTGTGACTGGCCAACAGGGCACTGGCAATCTCCAGTACTCACAGTTCATGGACATTGTTTTTTCTCCTCGAGGAACAGTCGTCGGTGGAGCAGCATCGAATGGGGTTATATACCTCTATGTTGCCGACAATACTGATTCGCTAGCATTAAAACAGTCCTACATTGTTTCCCTCGATTCGGATCCTATTACAGCAGTGCAGTTGTTTAACGCTAAGGTTCTCGCAGGGAATCGATTTATTCCAGCGGACGAATTAGATACAGATAACGCTAATACGGGGACATGGCTGCCTGATTATAGTGATCCGCCTTATCAGACGGGCGAACGTCGAGTGGTTGCTGTTTTTTGCCAGACCGGTGCAATCTCGGTTCATCCGGTCAGTGGGCTCGATGCAAATGGCGACGGATGGGCCGACTCACCATTTACGTTTGCAGAAAATGGGGAGACGGCGAAATGACGATGGAAAAGATTCACTCTGTGAAGAGCGATGAGCGTCGGAAGGGTGTAACACTCACTGAAGTGCTGATGTCACTCATGATCATGAGCATCGGCATATCATCAGTTGCCGTATTGTTTCCGATTTCTGTACTTCGTTCTGTGCAGGCATCCCAACTCACAAATGCGGCGATCCTCAAGTACAACGCTGAAGCTTTGATGCGAATTCACAATGCCTTCATTTTTGATCCAAATGGCGACGGTGATTTGGACGAGCACATTGGTGCCAGAATTGAACGCAGATATATCATCGATCCGATGGGTTATTTTCAAATCACATCAGCAGGCTCAGCATTTGAAGCAACAACAGACGTCGGAACTCTGTTTGCTGTGGACCCACGTACGCCCACAATCTCCGGGAACAACGTGGGCGCACGGGGAGCTGCTGAATGGTTTGGAAACGTTGACGCAGACGCTGACGGCATTGCAGAGGGCTACGGGGATCCAAAGGGTCGTTTTGGACTGCCGAGGTTCGATGCGGGGGTACGATTCAGTACTGTCTCCGGCGGCAACAATGGCTGGGATCCGGCGTCAATAGATGCTGCCTATCCGAAGGCCCTCGCACAGATGGCGTCAACAATCGCAAAGTTGGGCGACGGATGGGAAACCCAAGTGGATACAGTCTCAGAACAATTGGTGCTTGCTGATGGATCTTTGACTGCGGCAGGTGCCAGCACTTCGCTGGTCGTTGGGGTCAAGGTGTCTGATGACATTGATCTTTCGGGAATAACAGATTCAGTGAATCTAGTTGCGAAGAATTCTGGCGGGACGCGCATCACGGCCGATCCGGAACTGGTAAGGATGATTGTTTTTTCTGTCGATGGAAAATCGAGTGTGACGGTGCCAGTGATTTACGTGGACCAAGCGCAACGCCGGATCATCTGGACCGAGGACTACAACCTGGATGGTTCATTCAGTGCTGCGACTGAAGACTTGAATTCCAATAGCTCGCCGGATCAGCGCGCCTTATCTCCACAGTTATTGGACAGATCAACGCTGACCTTTAAGCCTGCCAGAATTCTGGTTCAAACAGCTCGCACGCATGATTTTAGCTGGTTATTAACAGTTCGCAGAGGTTCTGATGGTCAAGCTCGAGGGATCGATGTTGTTGTGATGCATAACAAGAGTACAACGGTAGATGATGAGCGGCTTTACTCAGCAACATTTACCAAGGGATCGTTCATCGTGTCAGTGGTTGCAGACGGGG
>JANPHT010000395.1:0-16567 GCA_031424595.1 Planctomycetota bacterium | reverse complement strand
CTGAAGATCACTCGGTCGCCTTCCTTGACCGTCAAGGGCACCTTTTCACCCTTGTCGTTGACATGGCCATCGCCAACGGCGACGACTTCCCCTCGCTGGGGTTTACCCTGAGCCGAATCCGGAAGCAGAATCCCGCCGGCTGTTTTTTCTTCAGCCTCGGCTCGCTTCAGCACAACGCGATCTCCCAGAGGCACAATGCGAGTGCCCGCCGCGGAAGCCTTCTTCGCCATGACTTTCTCCTGACCTGTCGATCAAACTTCAAAAGGGTACAGATGACTTTCCGCTAAATGACGCCAGCCGTTACGGCATCCATCTTTATCAGCGGCCAGATTTGCAGTGAACACACCTATGAGCCCCGCGAGGAAGCGAATTATGTGCCATCGGCGTTCTTGTTGTTGTAAATCGTTAATATTCAACATGTTACAGAATATTAGAATTCGCCAGCCCAATTTCGCCACTATCACCACCTGCCGTTTTGGCGCGGATCGAGTGGGCGATTCCTCGTTCTAGCTTCTATACCTTTGGCGTTATCCTTACAGACCGGATAATCGCATTAAATTACCCAAACTAACACGTCTGGTGTTGATTTCTTAGCCTCTGGAGGTTACTGTCACTCGCCTCATCCCCTAATTCTCGCTGAGTACAAAGAGCACGTCGGGTTGTCCGAAGACCGTCCAGTTCGCATTGCGAAGGGCGGCCTTGTGAAGCTTCCTGAAAGTTCGTGCCCGTGCATTTCGATCCGCTTGCTTCCGTTGCATCGCGTTCGCCTTTTGGTGTGACGCTTCTTTGTCGGCTTATCGCAACTCCCGCAGTGCCACGCGTGAATGCGAACTCAGGGGTGCCCCAGATCCTCTGGTTCCACGGTAAACAGTCGTTATCCGGGGCAGGCGATGGTTTCATTCCCAGCCATTCGCTGTGCGATGCCCAAAGTGATTCCGGTAAACTCGAGGACTCCGCTGAATTACTGTTCCTCGCCGCTCATCAACTCCTGGCAAATGGCGACCTGCCTGCGTCTGACTATTGTCTCCAGAAAGCGTTAAGTCTTCAGGCCGGACGCACTCTGCCTACACTCAATTTGTCTCCCGGTTCCTCATGGCTGATTCTCGCCAGCAACTCATTGTTGAAGCGGGACTTTGACTCCTGCGAGACCTGGTTAAGACAGGCAGAGCGTTCGCTTCATGGGAAGAACCTTGACGTTACCTCTCCAGAGTTCCTTTCTTCGGCCGGTGATCTGTTTGCTATCCAGGCTTGTTTGTTTGCACAGACACAGCATCGGATCAAGGCTGGCAAAATGTTTTCACAGGCGATGGACTGTCACTTTCAGGCTCAATTGTTTGCGGCCGCGGCCCAGGACCTTGTCCTTCATGCTAGACTGTTGATGCTTGGCAAAAGCTGGAACGAGGCGGCAGCCCGACTTCAGAAGGCCAAAGAACTGCTGGAAGGGAAGCTGCCAGCGTCCGACCCGGACCGACTCCGTCTGCAACGTGTCATTTCGGACGAAATATCGAAGATGGGGCGGCACCAGAAGGCCATAGCGATTGCTGAATCAAATTGATGGAAATCGCGTGTTGGCGGGGAATACTCGCAGACAATACGGGCTCAATGATTGAAGACAAATTCCCGTGTATTGAGCAATGTCCAAAGGATGTCTTCGATCCCCTGCTGCGGAGTCGCAGCGCTGGATAATGACTGGGTCATCATTTGCTGCTCTTCGTCATTGGGAAATCGAGTCAGAGTGGCCAGATAGAGATCCTCGATGATTTCATCTGGCGATTGGCCGGATGTCGCCAACGCCCTGGCCCGGTTTCGGCGATCTTCAAGCTTCAGGGCGACCGTTTCGGAGTTCATCAGATGCAACGCCTGCGCCATACTCGGCTCGGCACCTCGCTCACACGCACAGACAGTTTGTCGGGAGGGCCGCCCAAAGGTTTCCAGAAACGCGGAGGGAAGCTTGTTATCCCAGATCTGAATGGCTCGATAACCTTCTGGCCAGCCGTTGAAACGCTCGGGGATGCCAGTCGCTTGTGAAATCGCATCCAGAAGCACCTCAGCAGGGATTGGCTTAACGGCAGCGTGAGAGTAGTTCTGGTCATCCAGACGATTCGTGTCATTCACCTTTGAACTGAGCTGATAAACCTGAGAATTCAAGAGTGTGCGAGAGAACGCCTTCAAATCGAATTTGACTTCAACAAGATGTTCGGCCAGCGACCGCATCAGAGGTTCATTAGATGCCGGATTGGTAGCTCTCAAATCATCAACGGGCTCCACGAGACCTCGTCCAAAGTAGTGCGAAACCATACGATTGACAATGGTTTGCACAAACATAGGATTGTGGGGGGATGTCAGCCAGTCGGCCAGGACTTTTCGCCGAGCTCGGGGATCCGAAAACTGAGCCGCCGGCATTCCCAGCGCAGCCGTGGGAATCGTTTCTGCAGTTCGTGGATGTTTGAGATCCTCTCCGACCTTATCGACAATTTTTAGCGAACCGTTCGGACCGGGTTTGCGTTCTATTCCGGTAAAAAACCCAGCCAGCGCGAAGTAGTCCTTCTGCTCCCAGCGTTCAAATGGATGGTGATGGCACTGAGCACATTCGATGCGAACCCCGAGGAATAACTGACTAATCGCCCGAGCCGACTTTTCCGGATCAGACTGAATCTGAAAAAACGCCGCTGGCGAATGTCCGATTGTTGTGCCCTGAGCTGTCAACACGGATCGAGCAAACTGATCGTAAGGGACATTGTCCCTTACTTCTTGATGCACCCATCGAGTCATCGCGACCGAGCCCTGAGGCGTGATGATATCTTTATCGACCTGAAGCAAATCTGCCCATCGCTGTGCCCAGAAGTCGGCATACTCAGGGCGATCCAATAAGGCATCGATAATCGCCGTGCGTTTTTCAGGATCCACGTCGCGGATGAATTCACGAGCTTCCTGCGGCGTCGGCAATGTCCCGATTGTGTCCAGGTAAACTCGACGCAAAAACGTCGCGTCACTGGTCGGTTCGCTGGGGCGAATCTGCAAAGCCTGCAGCTTGTCCCAGACCAGACGATCCACAAAACTGTTTTCGTGTGGTCTTGAAAAATCAATCTTCGGGCCTGGCAATGTCACGCGGCAGACGGCCACCTGTCCCATATACCGCACAAGAACAGCCGCTTCACCGGGCACTTCCGTTGACTGAATCAGGCCCTCTCGACTGACGACAGCAATCGCATCATTGTTGGACTGAAACTCCGCCTCCGCTGTCACACTGCGAATTATTCCCGATCGAGTTTCGGCAACGATTCGAAGCTGTTGCATGCCTCCGGGCGTGAGCGTAATCTCCGACGGTTCGACATTGATTCCCGTGATTGGATCACCGGATTCATCATCCAATATCATTCCTTCGGAAATCCATCGCTGCAGCATGCGATGCCAGCGTGCACCCCGATCAATTCGTCTCCCTCCACCGTGCGGCACTGTGGCGATGGCTTTTTGAATCAGGAGACTCTGCTCGGGATCGGCCGGAAACACCCGACGTCCTCGACTGTCGCGTACAATGGCCTCATAATCCTTCGCTGGGTCATATCCGAAAACGCTGAGCTTGAATCCATTCTGACCTTCTGCTTTTCCATGACAGCCGCCGGAATTGCAGCCGGACTTCGATAGAATCGGAAGAACGTCATTTCGGAAAGAAACCGGGGCTGGAGAATCAAGGCCGTGCGTATTGACAACAATCCCGGCTGTCAGCCCCGCGACGTTCACAATCACAGTCGCTTCTCCCTCCGTGAGGGGACTTATTCGACCGGCCGGACTTAGCACCGCCACATGTGGTTGCGAGAGTGTGAAAGTTGCTGCACGAGTCAAATCGACTCGAAGACCCTGCGAATTGACTGCGCTGACAAGGATCTGATCGGAGCATTCGGGCAATGCTAACTTGACAGTTTCCGGAGTGACCCTCAGATCTGTGAATACCTCGCCGCTGTCGGCATTGCCTTCGGTGACCCCCAAAACAATGAGCGTCAACTGGCAGAACAAATGAGGAACTAATGTCTTCAGCATGAGTTTCCCCCCTATTTGTATGGGAGCAAAGTATCGTGGGGATTGAGAGGCAGGCAGCTATTTTGGTGGAAGCTTGAGATCTATCAGGCGGCCTCAGAGTATCGCCTTACCGCGAGGCGAATGCAATCTGCGAATGCAAAAGCTGACGCTGCAAACATTATGGGCGACCGCGAGCACAAGGGAAGACCGTCAAAATGGAGATCGCCTTTTCAGGGTGCCACTCCCGCGTGCCGCGATGCCATCGTTCCTGGCAACGAACGTCTTTTTCAGAAACGGCCGACCTTCAGCTTGGTCATTCAGCACAGGCCTGCTTCCCGGTTCAGGCGGCTTTTTCGTCTGTCGCCACGCGACAGGTAAGATGGCTTAATTCGTTCGCGAGTGTTTCATTGAGTGTCGTTTCCAGTCGTTGAAGAATCCTGGCGACCAGAACTCCGTCCATAATGCGGTGATCGTAGGCCAGAGTCACCCGCAGCGATTGTTGTTCGTTCAATGGACCGTAGGTCAGGCAGCCAGTCTGAATCGATGGCGGCAGCTGAATTTCAGTGCCAAGTCCCGAAAGCGTGGAAAGGAAAAATGTTCCCAGCCGAGTGGCCCGTTTTTTCGTTTCCAGATTCAGATTCCACCACCAGATCGCTCGTCGCAGTATTGTTGGGAGGTGAGCCAATCGCCACTGCTTCGCAAAAACCTGATCGACATCATCGTTTTGAAAATGGTCGATTGATCGCTGAATCTCTGTCAGTGATTGAGTTTCCGGACTGCGGATCTGTCCCCAGAAAAGCCACGGTTCTTCGTCGATCTCACGTTGAACTGTCAATGTCGCGATGCTCGTCGGGTGCTGATAAATGTGAGCCCAGGGCCAGCGATACCAGATCTGCCGCAGCTCTGGAAATTCCGATGCCACCATCGCGTAGGCTTTAATAAACAACGCCGGCCATGAGATGCGTACAGCACAGGCTGCACGACGCTGGCACACATGCTCCAGCCTCATCTGGCGATCATGCGCGCACAACGGCACACCATGATGAAATGCCAGCAGATCCCAGCTCAGTCGACGGCTGACGGGAACGAGGAATCGACATCCATTCCGACTGTCGGGCATAAACGTGAGCTCCAGACTTTCCCGCTTTGCAATCGAAGAACCAGGATGCCCTGTCCTCTGCCAGAAAAGCGTAGCCGATTTTGAACGCCTGTGGTAGATCCACAATCCGATGTCCCGCATTTACCAAGAGTCTGCTTCCACAACCATCAGTCTATGTAGGCAAATTCATTGGAGTTGAACAGCACCAGACAGAGTGACGCAATGGCCATTTGAGCCGGCGACTTCGGTGGATTGACAGGCGTAGAAAGATCAGCAAGCTGAAAACGTTTGATCAGTGATGTCTGAACCTCCGACCGGTGCTCAGACGACAACTGGCGATCGAATACAATCAGGCACGCCACGTCGCCTTTCCAGAATTCGCCATCAATATTCCCTTGCTGACCAATAACCCAGGGAGTATCCAGACGGCGCGATGGAAGCGGCGAAGATTGCTCAAGAATGGATCTTTGCTGTTGATAAACGGCGGCCCCTGAACCACCATTGGTTGCCGACAGGAGAAACGGTTTCTGGCGTTCTGAGACTTCTCCGACTCCTGAAATGACGTCACTCAGCCGGATGGCATTTTCATTCGTCATCCCGAAAAAAAACGACGTTCCCGAGTTGCCATCGCGGCCACTCCAGTTCGACAACAACTCCCGATGACCGCCCGGCGCGGTGTCGGTCACTACGGCAAAAACAGTGACCTCATCGCTCTTCAGCAATGCACCGTCCAAATGCATGAAAGCTCCTGAGCCATTGAATCGAACGGCTGGCTGCCCATGGATCGCACTCTGCACAAGGACCGGCCGACGATCGACAACCAACTGTGAGGCGTGATGTGCGTTCGTGTTACTCAACCAACGGGACACCAGTCCTTCGGAGTTCGCATCCACACCGATCGACGCATCCAGGGACATCACCGCCGACGCCAGCACAGCAGCCGTTTTGTCAGACTTCCTGAATGTTGATTCGGTATCAGCCATTGAGGCTGCGGCGAATCGCTCAGTTTGACGTGCGATATGCTCGACCGAGGCACTCAGTTCGTCTGGAGAAGGATGTCGATTGAGAATCAGCCGCCAGACCTCAGCCACTATTTCCGCAGTCGTATTATGAGGAACATTATCGCCAGACTCTGCCCCCAGGCTGGCAGCAATCGCGTCGGCTCGCTTATGCACAAATTCATTGTTCAGCAGAGTCAACGCCTGCGGAGCGACGATCGTGACGTCGCGCTGACCGCAGGGCAATGTCGAATCGCACATATCAAAAGTCGTCATGAGAGGCGGAAGCAGACTTCGTTGAGTAAAGATGTAGAGACTGCGCCGATGTTGTTCGTCCTCCTTCGACGCGGTCCACGCAGCCGCTTTGCGAGACAGGCCTTCCAAAGCGTCGGGACTGATTGTCGGAAAAAAACTGGGACCTCCGAGTGTCAGGCGCAGTTCGCCGGTCGAGGCAAGAAAGGCGTCTCTCAGGGATTCAGCGTCCTTGCGACGCCGAAAGGCTCGCCAAAGCCATCGATTTGCGGCGTCCTGCTGATTGTATTCATTCTGCTTCGGATGAAGAGATGCCTGCTGCCATGTGCGTGATCTCAGAATCAATCGATGAACGTGCTTCAGACTCCACTGGTTGTCAATCAGTTCAGCGGCAAGCCAGTCGAGCAGTTCGGGATGAGTCGGCTTTTCTCCGGTGTATCCAAAGTTGTTCGATGAGCGAACAAGGCCTTCGCCAAAATGGTGTTGCCACAGTCGATTGACGATCACCCGGGCGGTGAGCGGATTGCGAGGACTCGCGATCCAGTTGGCCAGCTGAAGCCTCAAGCCAGTGGTGCGAATCGCGTCTGCAGCGGCATCAAACTCGCGGAATTCGCCCGGCACGCACGATAGTGACGCCGCAGAAATGGGTTCCAGCGGTGAGTGGCGTTCCCCGTTTTTCAACTTATGCAGCGGTGCGGGCTTTGTCGTGACGTCGGTCCAGCCGAGTACTTCTGTGAAACCTAATTCCTCCGCCGACGGACCGCCGATCAGTTCACGCCCCCTCGGCTGTATCGGACCCGGCCAGAATGCGGCAGCCATTCGGTAGTAGTCCGCCTGTGGAATTGGATCAAACTTATGATCATGGCACCGCGCACATTTCGTGGTCATGCCAAGAAATGCAGATGACGTCGTGTGCACAAGATCTTCCAGACGCTCGTACTTGTAGTCTTCGGCGTCATTGGGCTCATCGTTCCATGTGCCGAGGCAGAGAAAACCGGTCGCAATCACTGACTGCTCCGAACGGTCAGCGATTTCATCGCCTGCCAGTTGGTCGCGGATGAACTTGTCATAAGGCATGTCGCTGTTGAAAGCATTGACGACCCAGTCACGGTACTTCCAGGCAAATGGCTTCACCTGATCGCGTTCATATCCGCAGGTCTCTGCAAATCGAACAACATCCAGCCAATGGCGAGCCCAGCGTTCTCCAAATTGGGGAGAGTTGAGCAACTCATCAATCAGTTCTTCAACGGCTCTCGGATTCTGCGGCATGTCACTCAGACGACGGATCTCCTGGTCACTGGCCGGGAGCCCGGTGACATCCCAGTAGAGCCTTCGAACCAGAGTCGTGGTCTCGGCCGGCGGTGCGGCGGTCAGTCCATGTGCCGCCAGCGAACTGCCGATAAACTTGTCGATGGGATTGGCATCGCCTGGTAACGAATCAACAACTGGTGGCGAAACTCGCTGGATCGGCTGGAAGGACCACCAGTCGCGGCCGCCTCGAATGTCTGTTGAATGTTCGTAGAGATCCAGCCTCCGATTCAAAGGGAAATCAGCTCCGGAGTTAATCCAGCGACTCAGGACGTCGATTTCAGCCTCTGGAAGCTTCTGGCTTTCGCCATGCTTCAGCGGAGGCATTTCGCCAGCTTCGACTCGGTGAAGCAGCAAACTGTTCTGCGCCTCTCCTGCTTGTACGGCGGGCCCGCTGTCGCCACCTTTTTTAACACTCTCGGCAGAATCAAAGGCTAAGCCCCCGGAGGAATTGCTCGACTGGTGACACTCCAGGCATCGGCGGATCAACACCGGAGCCACTTCCTGCTCAAAATCCGGAGACGTTTGAAAACACGGAGCGGCCTGAATAGTCATCGACCGCCCATTCCGCATGAACTCAACGAGAACTAAACAGAGTATTGCAATCAAGCGAGTTCTGCGGTTCATCAACACGCTCCAGCAAGGGTCGTGATTCTGACTTCGGAAGGAGAAGAGACAGGCGGCATCGCCAAGTATGGCGTTGCCGGCATTCGCTGGCAATGATTCCATCCCACCGGCCTCCCTCACAGAATCAGCAGCCGAATTTCACTCATTCCCCATGTCAACCTTGCATTCTTTCCGGTCCTGCAGTGACAATCCTGATTCCCATGCCTGCGCATTGAAGTCGGGAGAGTGATCATGACCGGAACTGTTCTGGAACGCAGCCTTTATGCCGTTATCGGACGATTGCAGAAGCTGCGGATCCTTCGCAGGCAAACCACGTGCTGGTTGATGCTGCTTGGACCTGCCATTCTGGTCACACTTTGGTTGCCGCGTCGAATTGGAATTCTGGGTCCGGAAGTTCTCGTCGTCCTGGGAGCGACACTCATTGGAGTTTTTCTCGCCCGAGTTCTGGTGCGAAATCCTTCAAAGACTGAAGCCGCCCGGCTGATTGAACAGGCCGATCCGGACGTCAATGATGCGATCATCACGGCGGTTCAGATCGCCGATCGAACTGGACACCGACCATCTGTTCTTGCCGCAATGGCGATCCAGGAAGCCGACCAACTGGCTCGCCAACGCGACTGGTCCGGAGCTGTGCCGGCTCGACAGATTATGAAGTGGACGGTGCTCAGCTTTTTGTCATTTGTCCTGATGGTCTCCAGCGTGATGGCCGCCAGTCGTTACGGGCGTGACCTGCTGCAGTCGCCGGATCCTGACAAAATAACACCTGAAGAAAGCCAGGAGGTTTCACCTCCGATTACGGAACTTGTCATTGAACCTGGAAACACCGAAATTGAACTTGGCACAGCGCTGACTGTTGTCGCCCGATTCCCGGGTACTGTCCCAGTCCACGCTGCACTGGAGTTCAAAGATTCGAATCAATTGAATCGGACGATGTCCATGACGGAGACTGTTGACGCGGGAGTCTTCGCCGCTCGTATGGAAGAAATCACCTCTGACGGAACCTACAGAGTTCTCTACGACGGATCAGAGTCTCAATCGGACTCGCCAGCAATGTCGCCGACATTCAGCGTGAAGACGTATGTTCGACCTCGCCTGGATCATGTCGATGCAACGATCACGCCACCCGCCTGGGCCGGGCGTCCACAGGAACTGATCGAAGACGTCATGCGCATGACCGTGACGGAGGGCTCAACGGTGAAGCTGCGCCTTTATCTGAACAAACCTGTCGTCGTGGCTGAGTTACGATCTGCCGACGATGTCAAAGTTCCGCTGACGCAGGACCCACAGGATCTGACCGTCGTGGAGACGACGATGGTGGTTGCCGAAAGCAATGCCTGGACCGTCTTTCTGCAGGACGCGGAGGGACGCATTCCGGCGGAGGAAGAAAAGGTTTCCATCAAAGTGACATTCAATCAGCCCGCAAAGGTGAAGGCCGTTTTCCCGGGACGTGACACCAATGTTTCACCACTGCAGGAGTTCCTCGTCGAAGCCAATGCAAGCGATGATTTTGCACTGGTCGACTTTGGCGTGCAGTATTCCGTCTCGGGCGGCGAGCTGAAAGAAATCTCCACGAAACCGCCCCTTCGCAGTCACAATCCGGATGCCGCACCAGCTACGGCTGACTTGCCAGCCCCGGCATTGTTGAATACTGCCATTCTGCATGACATCGACCTGGAATCGCTGAATGCGGCTCCTGACGATCTGGTGACCTATTCTTTCTGGGCAACAGACATCGCGGCGGATGGCAGTGACCGACGAAGTTACAGCGACATCATGTTTGCCGAGGTCCGTCGCTTTGAGGAAATCTTCCGCGAGTCGCAACAAGGTGAACAACCTCAACAGCAGCAACAGCAACAACAACAGGAACAACAACAAGGAAGTGCCGTCGATGGTGTGCTGAAGCTGCAGAAGGAGATCATTTCTGCAACCTGGAACGTGATTCGAACAGAAGCGGTCAGTCGTCGAAATGGAACGTATACTCAGGATGTTGAAACGATCACAGAGTCGCAGGGGACCGCAAGTGAACAGCTGCAGGAAGCCATCGAGAAACTGCAGGGAGAACCCAGGACCACGGCGCTTGCGCAACGCGCTTTGGAGGAAATGACGGCGGCCAAAACTAAGCTGGAAGACATCCGGGACAATGTCGAAGGTGCGCGGCTGGCGGACGCTATGCCGATGGAACAAACAATTGTGCAAACCTTGCTGAAAATGAGAGCGGCCGAGTTCCAGGTTCAGCAACAACAACAGGGTGGTGGAGGTGGCGGTGGAGGCAGCAGTTCGTCTCAGCAGCAAATGCAGCAGCTGGAACTCGATAACGAACGCAATCGTTACGAATCCGAGCAGCAGGCTCAGCAGCAACAGGAGATGACAGAGCAACAGCGAAATCAGTTGCAGGTCCTGAATCGTTTGAAAGAGCTGGCTCGCCGTCAGCAAATGGTGAACGAACGTCTGAAGCAACTGGAATCAGAACTGCGTGCGGCCACGACTGAGAAAGAACGCGAAGAAATCCAAAGGGAACTGAAGCGTCTCCGTGAAGAGCAGCGTGAAATGCTGCGAGATGTCGAGGAGCTGGGCGAAAAAATGGAACAGTCCAGCAATACTCAGAATCCTCAGGCTTCAGAGATGAAGCAGCGGATGCAACAGGCTCGCGAAAACGTCCAACAAGCGTCGCGTGCAATGGATGAAGGGCGACTATCGGAAGCGATCGCAGAAGGAACTCGCGCGGAAAGACAGTTCGAAGAGTTAAAAGAAGAATTTCGCAACCAAACGTCGTCGCAGTTCGATGAGGCCGTTCGTGACTTGCGAGACCAGGCAAGAGAACTGAGTGACGAACAACAAAAGCTTGCCCAACAACTGACAGGAGAGTTACCGGGACCAGAGAAGAGCAAGCAGCCATCGCTGAAGTCGGAACGAAATCGCGATCAACTGCAGAAAGACTTCGGACAACAGAAGGATCGCCTGAATCGTGTGGTAGAACAAGCAAAACAGATGATCGAGCAGGCCGAAGTGAGCGAGCCACTGCTCTCAAACAAACTGTACGACACGGTCAGAGAATTGAAGGATTCAAAGCCTGAAGAGGCCCTGGAAGCCACCGAATTTCTGGCGGGCCGAGGCATGTGGGGACAGTCGCAGGAAGCAGAACAGGCGGCTCGAAAGGGAATCGATCAGTTGCGCCAGGGCATCGAGAAGGCGGCCGATTCGGTCCTGGGCAGTGAGGCCGAGTCTTTACGAAGAGCTCAGTCACAGTTAGACGATGCAACGAAAAAACTGGCCAGCGAAGTTCAAAGTGCAACGGGTGAAGACCCAGCCCAATCGCGTCGCCCCGGGCAGCGAGGCGAACAAGAACAACCAGGCGAACAAGAACAACCAGGCGAACAGGGGCAGCAAAGCGAACAGGGGCAGCGAGGAGAGTCGGGGCAGGATGTCAAGAACAGTGCGGATGAGAATAACCGTCCGCCGGGCTCTGACAACGGTTCGGATGAGTCCCGCAAGGGTGATAAGCGTCGCCCTGGACAGCAAGGCCAACCCGACGATACGGCTCAGGCGGATAAGGCTCAGGCGGATAAGGCTCAAGCGGATAAGGGTCAAGCGGGTAAGGCTCAAACTGCGGAAGAAGATGCCAAGGCCAGCGGCGATGGAGGAACGCAGCCGTCTGGTGAACGTCAACCCGGACAGCCGGGCGAACAGGGTCAACCAAACGAAGGCGGAAACGAGAACAACACGGCTCAACAGGATGGAAAAACATCCACCACACAAACGTCTGATCAGTCAAAATCTGGTCAGAAAGGACAAAAAGGGGCGAACGGTCAATCCCCTGGGGACAGCCAGCCACAATCCGGTCAACGGCGAACGTCATCGCTTTTGGACGGCGGCCGAGAGAGCAACGCCGGGGGAGGTGCTAATAACTCAGCGGATCGACCATTGACCGGCGATGACTTCGGTGAATGGTCCAATCAACTGCGAGACATTGAAGAAATGCTGGAAGACTCTGAACTTCGCAATCGCGTTGCTCAGGTCCGCGACCGCGCACGTGCGATCCGGGAAGAATTCAAACGCCACGGAGAAATGCCCCAATGGGACCTTGTGAAATCTCAACTGCTTGGCGAAATGCAGTCACTTCAGCAGCGAATCAATCAGGAGGTCTCAAAGCTGGACTCAGATCGAGCAATGGTGCCCATCGACCGCGAGCCCGTGCCCGAAGAATTTGACGCCCTTGTTCAACGTTATTACGAATTGCTCGGTCAGGAGCGAGACAATTCCGAAAGGCCGGACCAGAAGAGTTCATCGGGCAAATAAGCGTTCACTGGGCAAACAGCAGTTGCCAAAACAGACTCACGCATTCCGTCGCGTTGAACTGCTGATCGCCCGGCCGTCGTGCGAGCGATCCGGAGTGGTGGCCAAAGAAATGGCTCTCACGGTCCCGCTTCAGACGAAATCGCCCTTAATCGCTCGAACCCTTCGACGACTTTCCTGCGTCAGAACTTCCTTTACTATCGCCCGTCGACGAAGTGCCTTCGCTGGCCTTCTTGGCTGCATCAGCGCCCTTTTTGTAGTTTTCGCTGCGATAATCGGTCTGATAAAAACCTGTCCCCTTAAAAATAATTCCACCGCCCGCGCAGATAATACGCTCAGCTTTGGCCTTCTTGCATTTGGGGCACTTCTTTGTCGGCTCAGCCTTGATTGACTGGAACTCATCCCATTTATGATCGCAGGCGTGACAGCGGTATTCGTAGGTTGGCATGACCTGATGTCTCGATAGTTTTTGAAGCGATGTGGAAAAAAAGTAATCAGAAAACTCATTCATGTCCGCGATTGCAGCCATCATCATCCCGCGAAC
The DNA here is from genome assembly GCA_031424595.1 of Planctomycetota bacterium. GTDB lineage: Bacteria > Planctomycetota > Planctomycetia > Planctomycetales > Planctomycetaceae > SXXK01. The sequence goes on along the minus strand of JANPHT010000395.1, from coordinate 3,429 downwards.
CCGCATGCCATTGTCAAAACCAGGTTTATGAAACCCCCGACCGCCACGCCTGGCCGAACACATCACTGTCAAAGGGGTCTCAGATACTTGAAAAAAATCTCAGCAACGCGATGTGCTGCATCCAGACAGTGATATGCCGATTTTAAAACTCACGCTTCCAGGGGAGCGCTGGAAACAATCACACGGGCTGGTCTGACAACACGATCATGCAGGCGGTAACCCATTTCCACGACCTGCAGCACCGTCATGGGTTCATGATCAGCTGATGGGATTTGCGTCAGCGCTTCATGAAGATTCGGGTCAAACGGTTTTCCCAGAGCATCGATTGGCTCAGCAGAATGAGCCTTCAGAATGTCCTTGAATTGATTCGATACCATGCGAATGCCATTCAGTAAATTCTGCAGGTCACCGGTTTGCTCCGCTGACGAGATGGCTCGATTGAGTCCGTCCATTCCCGGCAGGATATCTCGGACCAGTCGCAGCGATTCAAACTTTCGTCCATCTTCCTGTTCGCGATACGTTCGGCGGCGGAAGTTTTCCATTTCGGCCTGAGTTCTCAGCAGGCGATTCTGAAGTTCATCGATCTTTGCCTGCAGTTCCAGGGAATTAACTATCGGTGAACGCCCATCCTCGGCCATCGCAGCGGCAAAGGCATCGGCGGCTGCATCTGTCGCAGATTGGCTCTGAGTTTTTTCTGGTACCGGATCAGGCTGATTCATAACTGCCTCTACAAGAAATCCCTCCCGTCGACATGGCGACGGAGTTACTCTGAACCGATCGCTTCAGCGAACGGTTTCTATGATTCGTCATCCGACGCTTCGCCGGAGAAAAACGTTTTTACCTGTTCAAAAAAAGACTTCCGCTGGGGCATCACGTCCTTGTGATCCAGGTCAGCCAGTTTCCGCAGCAACTCTTCCTGCTCAGATGTCAGTTTGCGTGGAATCTCCACCTGAACCTCTACCAGTAGATCTCCGGCCTTGCCATTTCCTCCGCGAGGATCAGGCATTCCCATGCCTCGAAGCCGATTGACCTCCCCGGGTTGCGTGCCCGGTTTGATCTTCATCGTCTCGCGACCCTTCAACGTTGGAATCTCAATCTCCGCCCCAAGCGCTGCCTGAGCAAATGTAAGCGGCAGCCGATACATCAGATCCTGACCCTCACGCAGAAACAAGGCATGTTTCTTAACATCAATGTCAACATAAAGATCGCCCCGAGGCCCGCCGTTGAGTCCGGTTTCACCTTCACCGCGGAGGCAAAGTTGCATACCGGAATCCACGCCCGCGGGAATCGAGACTTCCCGTGTGACTTCCTTGAGAATCCGCCCCTGACCATTGCAGGAAACACACGAATCCTTAACAACAGTCCCACGTCCCCGACAGCCCGGACAGGTGGTTTGAAACCGAAAGAATCCCTGAGACTGAATGACCTGTCCCTGCCCACCACACGTTGTACACTTTTTTGGTGAAGATCCTGGCTTGCAACCTGACCCCTGACACGTGTCGCAGCTTTCATGGCGAGTAATCTTCAATTCGCGTTTACAACCACTGAATGCCTCCGGAAGGTCAATTCGAACTGTCGCCTGCAGCGATTCTCCGCGAGTCGCTCCAGAACGACCACCCGCCCGACGACCGCTGGCACCACCACCGCTGCCGCCGAACTGAAACCCAAAGCCTTCGAATAGATCTCCGAACGCACTAAAGATATCGTTGACGTCGTGGAACCCGCCACCACCGCCAGCACCTTTGACTCCCGCATGCCCAAGACGATCGTACCTGGCGCGCTTATCAGCATCGCTGAGCACCTCGAACGCTTCCGCCGCCTGCTTGAAATGCGTGACAGCCTCTTCGTCATCCGGATTTCTGTCAGGATGATACTTTAAGGCAAGTTTCTTATACGCCTTCTTCAGCTCGTCCGGGGACGCATTGCGAGCGACACCGAGAACCTCGTAATAGTCACGCTGAGCCGCCATCAGTCTCGCCGAAAGAAAATGTCACTCAGAAAACGTGGAAAATGCCGCAAAGGGCAGGGCCAAGCCCTTCGAGCACCGAACCACCATGCATGGAAAGACCTGACGTCGAGCACCCGAGTAAGCAACGCTCGAAGCCAAAAACAAACGGGACACCGATGTCGGTGTCCCGCAATGTTGAGATCATGCGTCCAGAACGACTCGGTCGAATGAGCCTCCGCTGGCCCGCGTTCAACCGTGAGCATTTCCGACAGCCTAGCGGATTACACCTTCAGACGCTGGCTTCTTTCCGCCTTCCGCGTCGTCTGACTTTGTTACCAGGCACTGAGTTGTCAGCATCAGCCCGGCAATCGAAGCGGCATTTGACAGAGCATTTCTAACCACTTTGGTTGGGTCCAGAATACCGGCAGCCAACATATCGACGTAAGTGTCTTTTGCAGCATCATAGCCCATCGTGCCTTCGAGCTGACGCACTTCATCGACGATGACTGCGCCATCTTTGCCACAATTGCTCGCGATAGTGCGAGCCGGAGCTTCAAGAGCTCGTGCAATAATACCGACGCCGATTGCTTCGTCGCCCGTACACTTCACCTTGGTGACAGCATCGATTGCTCGCAGAAGTGCGACTCCGCCGCCAGGCAGAATGCCTTCTTCTACAGCCGCACGGGTTGCGTGCAAAGCGTCTTCCATTCGAGCTTTGGTCTGTTTCATTTCTGCTTCGGTGGAGGCCCCCACGGAAATGACAGCAACACCACCGGTCAGCTTGGCTAGTCGTTCCTGGAACTTCTCACGATCATAGTCACTGTCGGTTTTCTCGATGTGATCGCGAATCTGCTGCACGCGAGTCTTGATCACAGAATCTTTGCCGGCCCCTTCGATGATTGTGCAATTGTCCTTTGTCACTTCGATACGACGAGCACTGCCAAGGTGTGCCAGTTCCACAGACTCCAGCTTAATTCCCAGATCTTCCGAGATCATGGTGCCACCAGTCAGCACGGCCATATCACCCAGCATTGACTTGCGACGATCGCCGAAACCTGGTGCCTTCACAGCACAGATTTTCAGGATACCACGCAACTTGTTGACAACCAAAGCCGTCAATGCTTCGCTGTCGACGTCTTCAGCCACTACAAGCAACTGCTTGCCAGAACGAGCAACCTTTTCGAGCAACGGCACAAAGTCACGCAGGCTGGAGATCTTCTTTTCGAACAGAAGAATCAAACAGTCTTCCATGACACACTTCATGTCCTCTGCCTGAGTCACGAAGTACGGGCTGATGTAACCCTTGTCGAACTGCATGCCTTCGGAGAATTCAAGAGTCGTTGTGCTGCCCTTGCCTTCTTCCACCGTAATCACACCATCACGACCAACTCGTTCCATCGCGTTGGCAATCATTTCGCCAATGGCTTTGTCATTGTTGGCTGAAATGGCCCCGACCTGAGCAATCTGCTGCTTGGACTCGA
>JANPHT010000394.1:0-3407 GCA_031424595.1 Planctomycetota bacterium | reverse complement strand
CGAACATTGATGGAGCGATTCTACGACAATATGATTCAAAAGAAGATGGGCACTCTTGATGCGCTGCGAGAATCCCAGCTCTGGATGCTTCGCGAAGGTCAGGAGCGTGGGCTGGTCAGAACCGACATTCCTTCAGACAGGGACTCTGCCAGGACTCCTCCCTTCTACTGGGCCGCCTTTGTGCTAAGTGGAGACTGGCGTTAACGGTCATCGTGTTTTTGGATGATCAGCCGGCACGCGCTAGCGTCCGGTTTTCCGTTGATTGTGCCTGTGTTTCAAGTGAGTCAAGACAGGCTGAAAGCCTATCCCACGTCAATCAACCGTGGATTTACATTTCATATGTTTACGCATGTTCCTTCAAAGGAGTTTTCAATGCTGTTGTTACGTGTGTCGGCTGGACTTCCTGTTCTTGCGATACTGATTCAACTGACGCTGCCTGGTTGTGGCTCTGCCCCTGAGGCTGACACTGCCTCTGAGCCGCCAGCAGCGAAAACTGAATCCGAAGCAGTTAATGACGGGGCGACTGTTGTTGTCGGGGAAGCAGAAAAGTGGCCGACAGAAGAGGAAGTGAAAGCCGCCATACTGAAAGTGGAATACGGCATTCACGCGTCAGACACGAATAAGTCTGTCTGGAAGGTGAAAGACTTTCGACATGACGTTAAGTCCATCAAGTTTGCGAAGGAGACAACTCAGAAGCAGATGACTTATGGAGCAGGAGCCATCACCGTGTATCCCGTTAAGGTGCTGTACACGCAGATTACCGATTACGACGGCAAGGCGGCCACAAATGTGGAAACAGGCGACGACGGTGTGTGGTTTCTTTACCGCGACAGTTTTGGAGAGTGGACTGGCAAATTCGGCAGTGAATGACAAAGGTCGCCGCTTTACCGAGACAACTACCACCACGCGCGGCTTGCCCAGAGGAACAAGGCCATATTGACGGTGATCGTAAGAGCCCAGCTGATCGGCCACACACGAGCAATTCCTCGACTGGTCGACCGTCGATAGAGCGTGGTCCCCATGATTGCCACACTCGCCACGACATTGATAGCAGACACCCATAGCGGAGGCTGATCTGCAAAGAGATTGACGATCGCCGCGGGGAGCAGCACAATGGAACCGAGAAGGCAAACTCGTCCAAGTTCGCCCCAATAAATTCGGCAAAGATCGTGCGGCACGACGATTGCCGAAGCTGCCCCCTGAACCACCCAGGTGAAACAGGGAACCACCATGCCAACGAAGAATACTTCAGAGAAATCTGCATTCCTTGCCAGCATAAACAGTGACCCGGAAAAAAGGGCCGTGACCATCCCACCAGCAATAAACCAGGCAGCGGTCAAGGGCACAGAATACATTGATAAACTCGAATCACAGGGAATGAAAATTACCCGGCCAGTTGGTAACGTAGTAGCTGTTGCTGTCACAAGCATAGACCACAACCCATTGAAACCCACATCGGTTGTAAGTTTGTGGAGATCCCGCCTTGTCGTTCGCAATGTCGAGCATTACGGTCACAGGCTTCCCGGCTGCAGGATATCCGTCTAACTGAGATTTAGTTCCCCATCCATAGCCGAACCCATATTTCTGAGCAATGCTCTCCATACGCCACCGACTTGTGCCGGCTTGCCCAATCAATACGTCAGGACCCAACCAATCATTCTCAATTCTTCTTACTGGGTTCGGATTCGAATTGGGCTGGAACCGGTTTCCACGTTCATAACGCGTCATCAGAGTGGCCATCGCTGCTGTCCCGCAGTTTGTGTCCCGGTACTGTCCATCCTGATTTACCCACTGCCAGATGGTTCCCATACCGCGAACGGGATGCACGAGATAGCGACCCCTGGAAGGCAGCATGAGTGCTGCCATGGGATCATCAATTTCTTTCAGAACGTCTCCTGCGCGATTCAGGTTCTGAGCCAACTCAATCAGGTAGGACTCATCAAGCGGTTCCTTTGAATAGGGAGGCATCGTGAACTCGCCACCGATGGGCCCTTTGATTTCACTGATGGGTCGGGGCACACCACTGAGGCGATCGAGTTCCAGGACGGCGAGTTCAGTCGCATCATCCTCGCTGATGAACTCTGCGGATTCCGCAATTTCCTTCTTCAAGGCGGCTCGCTGGTCGTCTGTGATCGGTATGTCGGGTAGAGATTCGCCAATTGCTGCAAGTTGAGTTTTACTGCCTGCAACGCGAGCAGACTGAATCTCCGACTGGACCGCTTGAATGGTGGCAATATCGCCTTCTGAAAAGGGAGCTATCAAAACTCCACCTTTCTATTGGGCCGCGTTTGTGCTGAGCGGCGACTGGAGGTAGCAGACGAGTTACGCGGCGGCGATAGTCCTGGCTACACAGAAAGGGTCAGTTTATGTCAGATCCCTTGTGAGCGCTGAGGCGCAGCGGCGGCTAAAATGGTACCATTGAGTTGCGAGTATTTGTCGGCAAGCCAGCCAAACTCGTCCACGCGTCTTTGTTTATCTGCGCTCTCGTATGAATGCGAGGATTGACCAGCTGGCAATCAAAACCGCAAGCGTCGTGCAAAGGACACCAGTGATGATTCGGCCTGTTTGGAGGGATGGGACACCGATTGCGAGGAAGACTCCAATCAAGGTTATGGAGATGGCATATTCAGGTTTTGCGTGTTGCATGAGCCGAAATCTGTTCTTCTCATTCTGCCTGAGCGATTAAATAACAGCAGGATGGGTCCGTCCGGATAAGGGAAAGCCTCGGGGATTATTCCTCTCCCACGTCATCGTGACTACGGGCGCAGGTAACGTAAGTCGTCTGGTTAGGTTACCTGAGCGAATGAATCGCTCAGGTAACGCGGAGTGTTAAAAAATCCACTTCGCGGCAAATGACTCGAGCCCTTACCCCCCCCCAAAGATGTCATTAAAAATCATGCAACTTCACGGCGCTAAACATGTCTGGCACACATGAAAAGATCTCGGACACCTGTAAGGTGCCGAGACCGTTTTAAGGGCTCACAGCTACAGTCAAGACGAGGCCCGTCTTTGTAAACTGAAGACCTTCATATCTGATGTTGCATCCGCCTGACCACACAGGCGTTCGCCAATGTCTAAGGTTTTGGCTGTGTTAAAATGAAATCGCAGTTAGGCAAAGTTACCCAGCCCTTAAGGAAAGTTTTTCGCGGGACTTTCGCGCTGCCTTTCCAATTTGTGCACCAATAGTGAGTGCTGTTCCATGCATAGACGACTGTGTAATGCAGTCCCAGCATCATACTCCCATCGGGGTTTTTCCAACCAGTTTTGCCAACATCCACGATCGCGATGCACGGGTACTTTGCGGCAACCCATTCTCGCAATTTCGCTTCATGCCCATTCATAACCCACGTATTGAGTCCGTAGTTGTTAGCACAGGACATCACACGCATCGGAGTCGTGCCTCCACC
>JANPHT010000393.1:0-7188 GCA_031424595.1 Planctomycetota bacterium | reverse complement strand
GGGGCGCATGTCGTATTTCTGTGTCTGTGGGGTTGGGAACGTCTAAACATTGAATCGTTCGGCGGCCGGCCGGCGATCGGTTCCGTGCTGGGAAAAATGTACGGGCCGCGCGATCCGGGGATACCGGCATCTGTCGCGCTGGCGGAGAAGACGTCTCACGTGCCCTGGTCAGAACCAGGCCCCGCCGGATTTCTCGGTGCGGCGTATCAGCCCTTCCGGCCAAACGGCAATGGCATGGAAGATCTGACGCTGAACGGAGTCACCCTCGATCGGCTTGACGATCGCCGATCGTTACTCAGGGGACTCGATCAGATCAAGCGAGCCTCGGATGCAACGGGCACAATGACAGGAATGGATTCGTTCACGGAAGCGGCATTTGGTGTTTTGACTTCCAGTCGACTGGCAGAAGCACTGGACATTTCGAAAGAGCCCGCGGAGATTCGAGAACGATACGGTGACGGTAAACCCTATAAGTTCCAGTATGACGGGGCGCCGACCTGTAATGAGCAGATTCTGATGGCTCGACGACTGGTCGAAGCTGGCGTCCGCTCGGTAACGCTTTCCTATGGCCGTTGGGATAGTCACGGCCAGAATTTTGACTTGGTTCGCGACCACGGTCAGAAGCTCGATCAGGCCGTGAGTGCTTTGGTTCTGGATCTCGAAGAACGCGGGATGCTGAATGACGTGACCATCCTTGTCTGGGGTGAATTTGGACGTACTCCGCGAATTAACGGCGGTGCTGGTCGAGACCATTGGCCACAGGTGAGTTGTGCGCTCATGGCTGGCGGCGGCATGAGGACCGGACAGGCCATTGGTGCAACGAATCGTCTGGGTGAATATGCTGTTGCTCGCCCCGTGCACATGCAGGAGATTATTGGCACGGCGTACCACAATCTTGGTATTGATGTCATGAACACAACATTGTCTGATCCAACGGGGCGTCCGCAGTTCCTGCTGGATCTGCGAGAACCCATGCGAGAACTCGTTTAGAGCGACGACGGAAAAAAGAGAAAAGCCCGAATGATGAGGCGGCAGTTGTTCTGCGGCGACGTCGTTCGGGCTCTTCGCATTTCTGATCGGATCGGTATTGTTGGGGCGGATCGACAAGCGACTCAGATTCGTCGGGCTTCGCGAACACGTGAACCCATCCAAAAGGTCATTTCCGAGGCGTCCTCCGGGAAGCTATTCAACATCAGACGCGACAGTCGGCGGTCATCGTCATGGATCGCAGAAGCAAGTCCATCCGTTTCCGGGAAGCTATGCCGCATACCCGAGAGCAGAAGTACCCACGCTCGACTGCGAGGATCGAGTGAATTATGGTCGGTGCGGTCTTTGTAAAGCTCTTTGGCAGCATCTTCATGAAACGCATACTGCCAGAGATCATATTCTCCCATCAGGGGGCAGCAGAGCAGATCAGTCCATCGCTCAGTTGCTTTCCGAAGCTTGTCAATCGCCACAAGATCCTGTTGCTGAAGTCGATCGTCGTTTAACACGACACTTAGTGCCTTATGACGAACTGACAGGTGGCCAAGAAAGACGTTATGGGCCACTGGTTTAATACGGTCAATATCCTGGTAACGGTCTCGTGCCATCAGCAGAATCGTCCAGACGCGAGCCAGCATTTCATTGACGAGAATCTGCTCGGCAATAGTCCTTGTGGCCGGGCGGGGCTGTGTAAGGCCAAGCAACTGAAGCGGATCGCGGATGTTCAGCCCGCTTTCCAGATCACTCAGATCCTTCATCCATCGATTGAATCGATTTCGACTCAGGATGTAATAATCGCCGATGGTCTGTGTCGGCAGTTCTTCGTGTTGTTCTACGAAGAGACGACCATGTGCTGCCATCAACGCGGCTACTTCTGTCAGGTAAGCTAGCTTCAAAGGACACCAGATGATGTTGAGGATACTGTTTTGCCGTCTTGAACCACGCTGGGATTCATTTCGCAAAATCAGTGCCTTTCTGGTGCCAGGCTGCGATTTATGAGCTACGCATTTTAAAACTCATGTTTTTTCCTGTGTTTCCGGCGTCCGTTTGAAAACCCAGGTTCTTTTATGAAGGACTCAGACGGAAATATCTGAGGTACAAGAGCATCCGCAGAACAACAAATGTTGCCAAACCGCAACCACTTCACGGCGAAGGCACCAGGTTTTGTGTTTGTGCTTCCTCGATAAGGCTGACTTCGATGCCGTCGGAGCGGATGCTCATGACGGTCAGCCCCGAGTTGGTTTTACCGCCGGAACGAACGACTTCATCATTTAGAATCGCAGCCCTTGTTCCCCTGGAGCTGGAATAGATTAAATTCAATTTGGACGAGCCGACAATCTCTTCCATCCTTGAAGGCCCTGCCGGAACAGGTGCAACGATTGAAACTTCAGGCATCTGTGGGATTTCTGGCGGCAGCTCCACCGGGATGACTTCTGCCGCCACATAAAATGGATTCGCCGAAATGATGGCCATCAATTCCGCTTCGCCGACATCGGGCAACGGCTTGACTGCCGAGATCAATTCCGTCGCCGCCGGCTTCTGCACAGGTTGGCTTTGATCAATAGTCTCTGCTGGAGCGACAGGTTCTGGCGCTGCTGACGCGGGCTGAGAATCGGAAGCTTGCTCGACATCGGTCGTGGACTTGTCAGCCGTGCGCCCGCCCGGCATGACCAGATAGAACAAACCTGCAAGTCCACAAATGGCGACCGCATGCGAAGGGGTCAGCTTTCCGGTCTTAAGCTTCATTGAAAAGACCTTTCAGGATCGCTGGCCAGGGAAGTTGTTCTGGCCGAGAAGATGCCTATCGTGACATTGATTCTCAGTTGGTCTTTCGATCGATCTGCCACCGAAATCCTGCATTCCTCAACTCCACAGAGTCGCTCCGTTTCTCTCAACCGCTTCAAAAAATGACAAAGTGCCGACCAGGAGCCCAGAGCCGAAACTCGAACAGGAATCAGTCCAAACTGGTTCATCTGTTTGAGATCGCCCGGCTGAAGCTCATGAATCTCTAATCCGCAGTCTTCCGCCTGACTAGCCAGCTTCTCGATGAATGCATGCTCATTGGAAGTGGCTGGAATCGACTGCCTTAAGGAGTGCAGCGACTTTGTGTGTTCCTGTACCTCTGCTGTCAGGACCCTCAGCCGCTCGTTCAACGCCTCTGAGTCACCTGCCAATGACTGCTGTTGAGCCACACGTGCCTCTAGTTCCGTTCGCACTGTCGCGGAGCGAATGGACGAGGCGGAGTATTGAAATGAAGCTGTTGCTGCACACAATACCGCCGCAACAACATGCGTCTGTAGACGGTAGCGGGAAGCACTCAGTCGTTTTGAGTTCATCAGAGACTGACCTCTCGCAGACACTCGAGAATAAACTCCCGCACGCGTTCTGTCGATGCGTTTGATGGTTGTGAAGACTTCAGCGTCACGGACTGAAACCCGCCACACTCCCGCAGGCCGCTGATGAATCGAGCAATCACCAGGTCGGATGTCGCGGTTCCTCGAATCTGAACGTTGGACTTCTGACGCGGCACGTTCGAAGGATTGCCGGTCGTCGATACTGGTATTGGGAGATTGACATCGGTTGGCAACCTCAAGCCACTATCACTGACAATGTCCATTCCTGAAATCGCCAGCTGATCTCCCGCCGCTGACACGAGAGGACTGACGATGTGAATCATCTTCAGTGGGTCCTCGGCTGGCTGTAGCTGCCGTAACTCACCGATTTCCGATTTCAGGCGATTCACCTGTTGCTCCAGAGCCATCACGGCAATCATTCGATCAGAAGCTGTTTCATAGTCCGCTTGTCCGGCAACGGCCGCAGCTTCCAGTTCTGCACAGCGAGCCCAGTGAAAATGAGACACTCCAGTCACCGCCAGAGCGACCAAAAGCAGAATGGGGGTCCAGATTCTAATGGTACGACTGCGAATCGATCGTCGACGAAGATCGTCCGGCAGCAGGTTGATCGACACTGTCATGAGTCAATCTCCCAGCCTGACAAAGCCGCGGCGATGGCGTATTCGGGTCCCGATGAGCAGCCTGAATCGCACGGCAAACTCCAGGGCAATACATCCATATTTAATTCCAGGCTCATGATGTCAGCCAGCTTCGGGACAACTCCCCCGGCGCCCATCACGATGCAGGCGGAAGGCACCATTCGTAATCCCGGACGTTTGGCAAACGCAATGCTTCTCAGGATTTCTTCGCAAATGGGCAAACACCAATTTCGTGCGGCACTGGAGATTCGACATTCCAGCACCGAAGCCAGGTGGACTGGCAATCCCTGGTGTATGCCACGAATCAGCCGCAGCGTTTCAGGAACACTTAGTTTCAGACAATCCGCAATAAGCATCAGAAAAGAATGCAGACCTCCGACCTGGGGAACTCTCGCGAGGACAGGCACACCATCGCGAACCAGCACCAGCAGGCAACTTTTCCATCCTATGTGTAACGCCATACGAAGTCCTGAGTCCTGAGACTGGACGCTGGCGACTTCCGAGTCGCCCATCATCGCTGTTGCTCGCGCACAGGCTGTTGGCAGACCATCAATGCCGGAAATCGTGAACCCGGCCTTATGAATCGAGTCCACTGTTTCACTAACCAAAACACGGTCGGTACAGAGAGAGCAGATGCCAGTCACGTCTTTGCGGGTCGCCATTCCTTCCGGCAGTTGCCAAAAATCGAACAATGTGTTTTGAGGCATCATGCTTTCGATTTCACCGCTGACCATCTGCGTCAGTTCTGCGGCATTCACAGCGGGAAGTTCCATCACTCGCAAGTCACAGGCTTCCATGGGAAGCACACTGGCGATGTCGCTGCCTCGGAATCCTGCTGCGGCCATCAGCAACTCGGTGGACGCAAACGGGACAAGTGAACCGTTCGGTCGATTTCCCGTCAGCACATCTTCACCGGCGGCAAACGCTCGCGAATGAATAATTTTCCAGGCCTTTCCGTCCTGACGAACCTGCGCGCAAAAGAGGCCGTGGGTGTCGAATTCAAGTCCAATTCGACCCAGCGCAGCCCGGTTTTTTTTAAATACAGCGGTTAGCATTTTGGTCACTACCTGAGGAACTGATCTGTGCTGATTACTTCGACTGATCTTCGTTCGCAGTCCTGGTTTCTCCGCTTTTTTTTGCGATCTCTTCAATGGCAGCGAGGCGAGCATCGATCTGGCGCAGTGTTGTCAGCATCTCCACCAAAACCTTTTCTGATCGAGCGCCGCCACTGAGAAACGCCTCCGGTGACTTCTTGTCATCGTCAGTCAGACTGGTCGGTTGCGCCGAAATGTGAGCGGCGAACCCGCCGAGCAATAACAAAACGATGGCAATTCCTGAGCGATTGTTCGAAAAGGACATGATTTGATCTCCCTTGAAATCCCCTTGCGGCGGGTTGGTGCCTATGAAAGAAATAGCCCGGAGAAGCTCTACTGGACAACAGCCTGTGTCGTTTGGATCGCGTTGTTGTCAAATCGCTACACAGAAGGGCAGAGTTGAGCGATTATGCCTAAGGAATAGCGCAGGAATTGGAATTCGGCACAGAATTTTGCGAGAGACCGGTCAGGCATTCCAACAAAAACCCCCGCTTAAGCTGTGATGCTTAACGGGGTTGAGAGTGATCAATTGTCGTTGTGCGACTACTTTCCGGGTTCCGGTGCTGGCTCCGTGCCTGGTTCAGTTGGTTTCTCTCCGCCAGCATCGCCACCTGCATTCGGGTCGGCCCCTTCTTTCGGAGCAGACTCACTTTCAACGGCCGCCTTTTTTGCTTCAGCGGCTTCTTGTTTCATCTTTTCAAGTTCAGCCTGGGCAGCTTTCAGTGCTTCTTCCGCGGCATTCTTTGAAGCTGTGAGATCAGTCACCTGCTTCTCCAGATCAGCTTTTGCTGTCTTGAGTGAGTCTCGTTCTTCTGAGACAGACTTCAATTCACTCTTTGTGCCAGCAAGGGTCTCTTCCTGCTTCTTACCCTGTTCGCGAAGTTGGGCCACTTCTTCAATGCACATCTTATGAGCCGTTTCTGCCTTGTCCGCTCGTTCCTTCTGAGTGGCCACAGATTTCTGCTGCGTTTCGAGCTGATTCTTCAGCTCGGCAATCTGATTCTCCAGCTCAGCCTTCAACTTTGCAGCATCAGCATGGACTGTGTCAAGTTCTGCTTTAGTCGTTTCAATCTGGCCATTAGCGGCTACGAGGTCTGCCTGAGCCTTCTTTAGAACTGGCTCCATATCGTCAGCGTCTTCCGCTCGATCCAGCGCCTTCATATAGGGCATCATTTCTCGAAACGTGCCATCTTTGGCCTTGTACCAGCGAGCTGACTGGCAAGCCGAGTTGCAGGTCGTTTTAGACCTGCCACAGTTGTTTGTGCTGGCCTCGGAAACGGCTCCGATAGCCATGACGATGCCAAGGGAGATGAAGAGATTTCTCATTTAAAGTTACTCAAACAGGGTTTGGGGCTGGATCTGTGCGACTCGACTGCGAATAGCGCCGAGGTTGAGTCAAAGTTTGCTCAAATGTCGCAATTCGACAACTTGAATCTCATCGCCCAGAAGAAAGATCGAGGGAATTCTGACGGCCAGGAGGATTTTGCGCGGTCTGAGGGGCATTTTCCATGGACAACTGAGATTTTGCTCATGTCGATTGAAACGGCACTCGCCGTCCGGAAATCCGGAAACAGAAGCAAAGCCCTTGAGAACTTTGCATCCGACTCGCCGCTGCCAATTGGCAAAGCCCCTATCTATTCAAAGGCCGTTTCCGATGGCTCAGATGAACGTACCACAGCAGATGTATTCAAATGTATACGATTGTTTTGGGGTTTTGCAGGCAAACTTGTGATGTTACTAATCACGATTGGGCGGAGCCTTCCTACACTGTTGAGGCCAACCTCCGCGTCGCACTCCACACTAACGATCCACGCAGGATGCACGTGGTTGGGTGCGGCGAGTCCTTGGAGATTCCTCGACTACCTGTTCGGATGTTCTCGTCATTGTCAACAAGCTCCCAACATCCGTCCTTCGTTTCACCCGATGCCAACGTGCAGACCCTTCAGCAGACTTACGGAAGTCTGCTCCAGCAAACCGCGAGCCTGCATGTCCCCGGTGTGTCGAACGCGTGGTTCAACTCGATCTATTCGGTGCTGCTGACGGGAGCTATTGCCTCGACTCTGCGGCGGCTTACTCCGTATAATCACCGCATTGTCACCGTTTTGATTGCTGTGATGC
>JANPHT010000392.1:0-14506 GCA_031424595.1 Planctomycetota bacterium | reverse complement strand
GGGCTGAGTGTCGCGGGTAAAAAAACGAGACAGCTCCGAAAGATGACCTTCGGCTCGATACTTTGATTCATCCGCTGTCCGTGCATCAACCAGCGTGAATGTGACGGTCGATAATCCCTGCTGGGGCGTTCTGCGCTCAATGACCAGCCGACGCACGGCCTTGGTTTCCCGGTCGACCTCGACCGTGGCGCTTCTCATCCAGCTCTGCCAGCGCCGGGTCGGTATCGCTGTGATAACATGCGACGATCCAGCACCATCGGAATACTGCAGGCGACAGTTCTTCAGCACATTGTCGAGCAGTGTTTCGATGTTGAGTGAGTACAAGTCACTGATGTATTGCAGCGGGACACCGATTTCATCCGGAGCAACCACGATGGCTCGACGTGATCCCAGGGTCAGCCACATCGCCCCATCAGCATCACGTCCCCAGACCCAGCGTCGCTCGCCTCGATTCATCTCGACATAAAACCGATCGCCCTGCGTCGTGACCCGGACGTCCTGAACGGGCAGGAATTCCGCAGAGTCAGCCGCCGATCGCTCAACCTGAACGACATAGATTCGCTCAACAGGTTCCTCATGGATCTCCTTTGCCGCACGAACAATTGTCGCGGCATCAGCAACGGCACTATTCTCGGCGCGACCGATCAGAAAGGCCAACACGACAACGGCGGTCGTACTTAACAGCCATCCCAAATACTTAAAAATCCGATTTGGTCTGTGTTTGAACGGTAAGGCAGAATCCAAGGGCCTGGCTGCGGCTGAATCCGCATCTGCTGATAATGGTTCACCGACCAGATCCACCAGTGCGGTGAGCGATTCCGCTCCGATTTCTTCTATCAGCAGGGAATCGAGCACTAACTGATTCGCCACCAGTTCGAGGCGATTTCCGTCAGACTGCACTAAGTCGTTTAGCTCGGCCGCTTCGACTTCGGACAGACCTCCGTCAATCAGCAGCGAAATCAGTTCCCGGGTCCGTTGAGTGGCCCGTTGAGTGGCCCGTTCTTCAATAGTCATGTCTGCTGCCCCTCAAGGGACATTTGCCCTTCGATGCAGGCCTCGAGAGCTGTGCGAATTCGATACAAGGTCTGTCGGATTGACCCAGCGGGACGACCGATCGAATCCGCAATCAACTCGATGGTCTGACCGCTGGCATACCGCAGGTCGATCAATTGCCGCTGGGCCGGCGGAAGCTGCTGCAGACAGTGGTCGAGAGCCTCACGCCTCTTATCCAGGCTTATCAGCTGTCGCTCGGCGACCTGAGCCAGTTGTTCCAGAACATCCACACCAAAAACCAGCTGTTCCCGCCGATACTTGCGGACTTGATTCAGAGCCTTGAAGCGAGCAATCTGACTGGCCCAGGCCCAAAAATCCGTCCCAGGCTGAAATTCATCCGCTTTCTCCCAGAGGACCACATTCACTTCCTGAAGCAGATCATCGACATCGCTGCCGCGAACCAGCAAGCATCGCACAAAAGCCCTTAACCGCGATTGATGGCGGGCAATCTGCTGGACAACGTCATTTCGGATGGTGTCATTCAAAACTCTGGACCTCCATCAGGCAAATGTCGCAGCGGATCGAAACGTCAACAGGCTGAATCCGATGTTTTTGGAAAATCTTGTTGTGATCCGCCCTAACTGCAGCAAACGCATTCAGATTTCGACGTGAACTTTGCGATCCACCCGAAGGATTCCGCCGAGTCATTTACGATTCGCAGATCCAGCCAGGGATTTCCCATCAAACTCCGTCTGAGCGGCGTCGATGTCACCGCATTTCGACCGAGCTCAACTCGCTGCCAGCGGCAGAGCAATATTGAGTACCACATATCCAGCCGACAGCACAGCGAACGAGACCTGATCGAAGCAGCGGGAGAGCGTCTCGGCACCCCTGTGTTCGAACAGATACAACGAAATCGTTGACTGCATCACCGTCAGCAGAATCATCCAGACGCCGAGGCAGTTGACGCTGTCAGCCAGCGTCATGACGCCCGTATCCGGAATCAATGATGAGGTGACATACGAATTTGCGACAGCCGCAAACAAGCCGCCAATGCCAAGACCAAATCGCGGATCAACATTGGTTGGTTTTATGAACATTGCCAGCAGCGCAATCATTACGGCCACATAAAGCGACTGAAACATCTTGAAAAAATAACCCCATCCGGTTCGCTGCAGTGAAATACCCAGCCGAGCCTGTGAGTAAGTAGCTTTCGAATTCGGCTGCAGCCGCGGATCTCCCTGAGTCGTCTTATAGGAATGCGGCTTCTCAATGAGCTGCGAGCCAGCGACTTCGTAGGCAGGCACGCGCACGCGTGAACTCACATTTGTGTTGCTTGTATCGGGTGAAAACAGCAGCTGATGCCGCTGATAACGCGAATTTTCGACATTGATTGTCAACAAATGCTCGTCAAGGGGATACTGCGACACATCGAACGACTTCGTGATCCTTGCGACGACACGGTATCGTTCGTAATGCTGATCACCACTGGTAAACTCGTCCTCTTTCTCCTTTGATTCGATCGAACCGTCAACAATTCGGAGGTCATCGCCCGGTCGAACGGCATTTCCCGACCAGCGAAACCAAATATAGAAGTCAACGGTCCAGCTGACGTCCCTGACAGAAAACTCGCTGATCCGATCAATGTATAATCCCACATCGACCGTTGCAGGAGACGCGCCGTCCGGAAGAATCAGATCTGGTTTCGTTGTACCCGGCTCTTCAGCTGTTGGGCTCATCCGAGCCTGATGCCGTTCGACGGCTGCCTGGCTATGGCGTCGTTGCGGCACAACCGTAAGAAAACCCACCAACAGAATCAGCAGCGTCAGACCGCTCACCCACGCCATAAGAAAGTTTCGCTCCTTCACAGTGAGCGAAGCACTTTTGGGAGAGATCCCGCCGTTTGTCGTCATGTCTCACAAATCCGTACAGAGGCAGTGGTGTCGCCAAAATAAAATTGGGGTCTGCTGCTCTCCGAGACATAAATCAGTCCCGGAGCCGCGCGAGGAGCCACTTCGACTCGACACCCTATCGCAGAGTTGCCGAATCTTAGTGACTCCGGTGCATAAGATCACTTCACCAGGCAATGTCCAGCTTGCCATAGCGATTCATCTGCTGTAGCCTTACTCGCGAGTTGCACTCTGCCCTCGGGTGCTCGAAGGCCAGAGTCGCAATCCGCGATGAAACACCGAATGCGGTGGTTTCAGACGACCGTCCTTTGCGGGAGACCAAACATGCCGTTGCTCGAAGCATTCCTTGGCTGCGTATCACAGTGCCAGCCAGGCTGCGTTCGCTGGCGGCAGATCACGGGTCTCGCGCGCGTCACCGCCAGTTCGTACGGATACAATCGGCAGGACGAACAGGGTTTTCACGCGGCTGGCTACGAAGAAGCCTGCAGCCTCCTGGGCATCACGACGTAGATTCTGGGAGCGAATAACATGAAGGCGAAAGAATTTTGCGCTGCCGTCAAAGTTGGCGACATCGCTCTCGTTCAGCAAATGGTCCAGACCTCGCCTCAGCTTGTACACAACGCGTGCGAAGAATCCATGGGCTTGCCGTTACATACTGCAGTCCTCAACCGCGACGCTGCGATGACGCGATTGCTGATGGAGTCTGGAGCCGACGCCCGGTTGGGGATTTGGCCACATCGAGATGCCACGACGGCACACATCATTGCCTGCGACCGTGGCTATGACGATGTTCTGCTGGCCATTGAGGAAAGTGAACGATCGCGACGCCGAGCGGCGAGTGTGCCAAATGCACCGATTGATTTGCGTTCCGACCAGATCAATCGGGCTATTTTGCAGGATCATAGTGATGACGCGATCGCGATTCTCCAGAGCGACCTGTCGCTGGTCGGGGCCTGTAATATTGGACAGCCAATCAATGGCATCGATTGTCGTCGGCTTCGTGACGGGGCAACTCCGTTACATGCGGCTGCCTGGAAGCACAACACAAGGATGGTTCGTTGGCTGATCCAACACGGAGCCTGCGTTGACGCTCAGGATTGTACTGGCCAGACACCTCTCGACTATGCAGCGACAATGGCTGGCTGGTCGTCGCACGGGCGCGACTTTGCATACCTTGAAAATTCAACGTTGGATCCAGCCTGTTTTGTTGAAACAGTTCGGTTATTGCGGGAAAAAGGCGTTGAATTGACGTCGTATTCAGCAGTTGCGACGGGCGATAGGGAAGCCATAAACCGACTTCACCGCGAAGGTCGCCTCCATAACAACGACTATGGCCGCGGGGGTTTGCTCGCGATCGCAGTCAAGGTCAACCGCATCGAAATGGTGGCCTTGTTGCTGGATCTGGGGTTTGACGCGAACGAGCCAAACGAGCACAGTAACAAAGAATCGATCTCCGGCGTGCCGCTCTGGTTTGCCTCAATGTGCGGTCGGCACGACATTGCTGAACTGCTGATCTCACGCGGAGCCGACGTGAACGCCGTCTTCAACGGGAATGCCGACGCGCTCTCCTGTGCCGAAGTGACTGGGGACGAGAAGATGCAGTCGCTCCTGCTAAAACATGGCGCTCGTATCACCGTGGAACGCGTCGCAGGCAGGAAAGACCGTGTGACAGCTCGCGCGATTCTGGAGGGAAAAATTCCAGGAAGCAGCCTTAACGTTGACAACCCGACTCATACTGAACTGGCAGAGCAGATGCTGTGGGCGGCCGGAAGCTGCGACGAAGAAATTGTCCGAATGTGCCTTCGACATATCCATCGATTGCCAGGCGATCCCTGGTGGAATTACGTTCTGATGCATGCAACGCGTTTAGAGTGTATGAAACTCATTTTGGAACATGGAGTGGACCCTGATGTGCCGGGTGTTGGCGGACATTCCACATTGCAGCACCTTGCGTCGGCCAGCGCGAGAGACGACAACCGTACGGATCGGGCAGCGCTTCTGCTGAACGTCGGAGCATCGCTGCAAAAGCGTGACGAACTATTGAACTCGTCGCCACTTGGCTGGGCCTGCCGTTGGGGACGTATGGAACTTGTGGATCTCTATCTGGGACGAGGAGCTCCTGTCAACGAAATGGAGGCTGATTTGTGGGCCACCCCATTGGCGTGGGCCTCAAGATATGCACATCGGGCTGTGGCAGACAGGCTGCGAGCTCATGGTGCAAAGTGAGGTGCGCTTCAGTGGCAAACTTCTTTGCCCAAAACGTGTGGCTGAATGGCATTGTGGTATTTCCGCCTTCAGCCAGTGCATTGAAAACGGCTTCGGCTTCTTCCACAGGTGCAGGTATCGACAAATCGACTCGTTCGGAGAGATCGATGAATCGATCGAACGTTTCGCTGAGGACACGCCGAGCCCATTTCGCGAAAAGATGCGTGAGAGTTCGCTCACATCCAACCGCCGAATTCCTCGTTCTCCTTGTCTCAGGACATAAAGATGGTTTCCGTCGGCAGAAAATTCCATCCGCACGAAGCACGTTCGGACGTTTGCTATTTCAAAAAGCAATTCGAGACGATCTGTCGTTGTTCGCCAAACCTTTAAGACACCGTCGGCAGATCCCGTCGCCAGATATTGTCCGTCCGAAGTGATTGCCATTGCCGCAATTTCGCGGTCATGAGCCTCTGTGACTGAAATGGGAGCCTCTTTGCTCTGCTGCAGATTGTAAAGCTTGATCTGCCCATTTAACGTTCCGGCTGCCGCGAGACCGGCCTCTTCGGCAAATACTGTTGCCAGAACTCCGTCTCGAGGATCGTAACCGCCTTTCTCAGCGTTGACGCGTTCGACAATGTCTTGACTTCCATCCGGCCTAACGAGAGCGACAAGTCCGGAATCCGTTCCGACAACATAACCGTCGGTGCCGGCACAAACTCCACGAATATCTTCTTCGTTGTTGTCCGCATCACGCCAGGGAGCAGATATGCTTTCGGAAAGTTCAGGTCCCCACTGATGAAGCGTCCAGCTCTCAATGACAGCCGCAAGACCACCATCTTTCTGCCGCGCCAGCGGTCCCAGTCTGAGCGGAAATATCGGTGATGTCTGACCTCGTTTCAGCAGTTTCGTCGGGAGAAGATACAGGTGGCTCAACTGAATAGCGGATTCGTCGTTGGAGGCAGAATAGCCTGGATTCAACTCGAACTGCAGATTCGATTCCACAAGTGAGGCCTCGACTCGCCACGTACCGGAATCGAATGTTTCCTCGAAGTGGTCCAGACAGATCAGGTGCCATCCTGAGGAATCCAGATGCTGATCTGCGAGTTCATACTGATGATTTTTCCCCCCGGAAATCAGCCGAAGCAACATGCGCTCCCTGGACTGAGTTAAACCTCGTGGAAGCTTCAGGGCAATTGCAGGTCGAAATCCGCTAGTTGCCGATACTTCCGGGACCTTCATGCCGGTCCAACTGGCTACGTTGGGCGCAGTGACAAGGGGAGATTGTTGTGTGACATCAATGCCAACTCCCGACGGAAACTGAAAGCCGGACGCGGAGACCACAGCAACGTTTCCGATCGCAGGCGTCGTGAAAGCAATCTTGTGGTCATCGTGGAGAAACGTCACCGCGTCGCCCTCGGTCAGCGTATTTCGATTCTCGCCTGAACTCAGCAGCGAGCACGTCCAGCGTTCCGTTTCCCGGCCATCGCTGACGTTCAGCTTGCGCAAACGGGCACGATAATTTTCGGGGATTGTGTGTTGGCCATGAATCGATGCCGTTTCCACAACGGCGATGTGCTGCTGATCATGGCTCAATGCAAAGCAGGAGAGAGTCTGTGCTCCTGGCGCAAAGACAGAGACAGGTGCAGCAATATTCGACAGCAGAGTCGTTTGCTCGGAGGCAGTTTGGCCAGAATTAGTCGGCAATGGCTGAGCACAACGAAGTTGGTAGGCAAACGTATGGACTGTCGAGTACACGTAGATTCGATCATGTTCTTTCCCGGCGCAAATCAATGGTGTTTCGTTACCGGGAAAAGAAATATCGGCGGCTCTTTGCCCCGAAACCGCGTCCCAGAGTTTGAGATTCTGCGGCTGTACCACCGCAATTGCGATCGTGGCGTCGGCGGCAAATGTAATGTTGCCTGGTCGATTGGGTTCTGAAGGCAACTGCTGGAGAACGAGACCCTTTTCGCCAGTGATGGGATCCAGTAGAAATGAAGGAACTGTTCCCACGATGGCCACAGTGCGGTCCGGATGTACGCAGATTGCGTGCAATAGACCTCCCAATGGAGTGAGTTCTACGAACTCAGTGAGAGACTCAGCGGATATTCGAGAGATCATTCCATCCCGACTGGCCAAAACCTTTCCGTCAGGCATTAAGTCAAAATCAATGGGATAATCATAGTGCACGACGTGATCAGTTTGTTTATCGACATCAAACACCCGATGTGAAGAAGGTACGCTGTAATTGATATGGATCTGGCGACCGTCCGGGCTATAGGACAGACGATGCGTGCCTTTTTCAGGAAAGCGTTTGTCGAACAGGATGCGAGGTGGATCACAGTCAATCTTCCAGATCATGAGGTTTCCATTGCGAGTTCCGACAGCGATATTCTTGTCATTCGGGGAAAAATCGAGTGCCCACATGCCCTCCGAATTGATCGTCCCGGACTGAACTCCCATTTCTATCAACTCAGATTGAAGATCGTCGGCGGTAGTGTTCACTGAACAGGTACGAAGCAGCTCGAATTGAACTTGTGGGCGTTGGTGATTGTCCTGAACAGTGCTGATCCGATAAATGCGGATCTGACTTGGATTGCCAGCGTAGTCGCCTGCTGCCAGAAGCTTTCCGTCATGACTGACGGCCAGAGCATGTGTGTTCGGGACGCTATCGATTCGCCCCATCTCGCGCAGGTCCGGCGTCATCAATGTCTCCGCAATCAGTGACCGCAGGATGACAGGATCTTTGCCGTCCGCATCCGATGCCGCAGCTTTCTGAAGCAGGTCCAGAGCTTCCCAGGTCCATCCGGCCTTCGGGTCAGGCTGCATCTGCAGTTCACGAACCTTCATAATCGACAAATAGTATTCCTGTGTGGCCGCCCGAGAGGCATTTGCCGCCGCACGCTGTTCGGCCTGTTGTCGGCCGGCCTGCTCCAGTTCTCGAGCCGACTCTGCCTGTTCAATCAATCGAGCATCCTGTTCCTTCTTCAGGTCCGCCTCCTGCAATTCATTCTTCTGCCACAGGACGTACGGTACACCGGTTGACATGACCAGAATCAGCAGCATCAACAGTGCCAGCGATGCTGCGATTGTGGGCCTTCGACGGCACCATCGCCAGGCTCGCGGCATCAGACCCATCGGACGTGAGTGGATTGGCTCATGATTCAGATACCGAGTCAGTTCGGCCGATAGCTCAGCCGCTGTCTGAAACCTGCGGGCCGGTTCCTTCTCAAGGCACTTCAGGCATAACGTTTCAATATCGGCATCGATTTCTCGATTGAGCCGCCGAGGCGGAACCGGTTCTTCATCGAGCACCTGGCGCAGGATCTCAATCGACGTTGCCGCCTGAAACGGGGGTCGACCGGTCACGCAGCGATACAACACGGCTCCCAAAGAATACACATCCGCTTCGGGTCCAACTTCTGAAGCCTTTCCGGTGGCTTGCTCGGGCGGCATGAACGCGGCCGTTCCCAACACCTGGCCGGTTCCGGTCAGTGACAGTTCCTGGTGTGCCAGTTTTGCGAGACCAAAATCGGTCAGCTTCGGTCGACCATCCTGATCGATCAGAATGTTCTGAGGTTTGATGTCTCGATGAATGACGCCATTCTGATGAGCGTAGTGCAGAGCCTCGGCGATTTCCTGACAGATGACGGCCGCGTCACGGCAGGATAAAATCTGTTCCCGAGCTTTCTCTTCCAGGTTGAGCCCCTCTACAAAGCCCATCGAAAAGAACTGCACACCCTGATCTTCGCCGACTTCATAAATTGGCACGATGGCCCGATGATTGAGCCGTCCCGCTGCTTCCGCTTCGGCCCGGAATCTCAGGACCTGTTCCTGAGTTGCCAGATGAAGTCCTCGAATAGTCTTTAACGCAACAACTCGCCCTGCAAGAACCTGTCTCGCTTTGTAGACGACGCCCATTCCACCATGGCCAAGTTCAGAGAGAATTTCATAGCCACGGATCGACAGCCCTCTGACTGCTGATCGATTCGTCTGAAACTCGCAGTCGTTCTCGGGCCTGCCCGGAGTGTTTTGGTGATCTGCTGCAGGATCCAGAGTTTGCATCGCGGCCTGAAGGTCCTGCACAGCAATCATGAACCGACCAGCATAGTCATCGATCGTCGGCGATGATCCGTACTTCGATCGCCGATACTCAGCATCCAGCAGCATCAATTGCTGCGCTAAATCCAGATGAAATCCCGCATCGATCTGATCAAGGAAACTCCGTGGATCCGGCTCCAATCCGCTCAGCCATTGCTTCTCAAACTCATCACACAGCGTATCAATTCTGGCAACAATTTCCGGAGACATGCAGCAGACTCAGAGTTGGAAGTACGGCTCAATCGCAACGCGTCGTTAGTTTATGCTGTGAAGAATCTGTGTGGAACCATACGAGCACTTTCCTTGGGCTTTGCGTCGGGTTTGCTCAAAGTCCATACGTCTCGAACAGCCGCATCAAACGGTCAATATCGAGTCGACGAACTCCGCGTTCGCCTTTGCGGAGCAGGTACAGAAACTCACCGTTTGGTGATAAGTGCATTTCCTGAATCGGAGTGGAATCATTCGTCAACTCTAAGACAAGTTCCAGTGTTCCTGGGAGTCGTTTCCATAGTCGCAACACCCCATCCTCAGCCGCTGTCGCCACAAGCCGTCCATCATGATCGAGACTGATCGCTGTGAATGCTCGTGTCTGAGCGTTGGTACTGAAGGCAGGAGCATTTTGAGCAGACATCAGGTCGTAAAACAGCAATCGTCCACCATAAGTCCCGGCGGCTCCAAAATGTCCGTTGGGAGTGATTGCTGTCGCAGTGATTCTGTCCTGAGTGTTCGTCGGAGCTCTCTCACCGTCCTGCAGAAGTCGACGTTTGCCGTCTTTGTCCAGCAAGACAACAAGACCTGAGTTCGATCCTACCAGAGTCTGATCATACGCCGCCGAAACAGCAGCCACATCTTCCTGGCTGTTGATGAAATCCTGCCAGGGCGAAGCGGTTTGAGTTCCCAGATCAGAGTTCCATTGATGCAGCCACGACTTGCGGACGGTGCAGCTGAGTCCGCCATCACCGCGACCTGCGAGTGGTCCCAAAAGCACCTCTTTGCCTTGCTCATCCGCAATCGGAAACAGAAAGATGTCTCCCACAAGAACCTTGTCGTCACTTGTCGGTGTTCCGGGCGCAAATGCGGTCAGCGAGAGCCCTTTGGCATTCAGACGGGCCGTTAATGTCCACGGTGTACTTAAGTCATCCGAAGACAACTGTCCTATAGTCAGCAAAAACCAGCCACGAGACTCCAGGATCTGATCGGTTGCCGAGCAGGCAACAATTCCCTTGCCCGTCGTGAGTGCGAACTCCAGATTCTCTCGCGACTGATACATCGCTCGCGGAAAACGCACCGCTCCCGCTGCGCAGGCGTCCCGATTGTCGATAGGATTTGCCGGTGATTTCCAGATGGCAATGCCATTCTCAACTGCCGCCGGCCAATGGGTAACGTCGATTCCCAACCCAGCAGGAATATCAAAGCCGCGGTCCGAAAGAACGATCACGTTTCCAGGAATTGTAGATGCTACGGCGAGGCGATCTCCCTGCCCGAGAAACGCAGCATCAACTCCCGAGATCATTCCCTGAACTTCTGCAATGTCTGCACACACCCAGCGATCTGCTTCCTGCCTTGTTGCCACATCAATTTTGCGCACTCGAGTTCGAGCACCCTCACCTCGCGGAAGATGATCCACCATCGCCAGAAAATCTCCATCGGCTGACAGGGAAAAATCTGCGACCGCATGAAGACCTTCGGCATACACATTCACTGGCATTGTGCTTGTTGCCAATGCTTCGCTTTCGAGGACGGAGGCTGCTCCAGAAACCGGCGAGCGGACTTCGTAGATCCCTACAGATTCGCTTTCCGCCACGAAAATGTGATTTGAAATGTCATCCACAATTGTTCGTGGCCATTCATTGCCGGCGATTGGGACTTCATGCAGTACGTTTCCTCTTAGGCCATCCCAGACTATAAGACGTGCGGGGTCTGTGCAACCTCCACAAATGATGCTGGAGTCTCCAAAGAGATTAAGACTGCCGGAAAGTCCTCCGGGGACCTGAATTTGAAAATTGCCGATGGCAGTTACAGGATCCAAAATAAGAGTTCTACGTTTGGTGACCAGCATTAACGAGCGATCAGTTGCGGTGGAGACCCATGATCTACCTCCAGGTCCATCGTGTTTCCCGAGTGAAACCCCATCGGTAAGATCTCCCGGATTTAATCGATCTACGGAATTCAGTTCACTTAGAAGAATCTGGCCGTCTGGCAGCAGACCAAAATCCCAACTGTTCTTGCCCACGGAAAATTCTGTTTCTCCCGTCTCCGCGTTAAAGCTCAGAAAAGAACTCTGGTCATCGTTGTGCCAATGGGCATAGATCGTTGTACCATCGGGCGAACAGGCAATTTTATGCATCCCGTCCACTAAGGCATCCGTGGGTGCGACGTTGAACAATTCCAGAGGTGGATCTGATTCAATGTTCCATGAGATGATTCGACCGTTGCGTGTTCCGACAACCACTCGACGACCATCGGGACTAAACGCCGCTCCGTGGATGCCTTCATTCTTAATCTTCTGTCCAGCGAAACCTAAACCCTGAAAGACCCGATTCATCTCCGATTTTGCTTTGTCACCCAGTGTGAACAAACCGCAAACTCGAAAAGGGCGAAGTGAGACTTTTGGACTCTCCTTCCCGCTCTGGCCATACACGATCTGATAGATGGTCAAATTGCTGTTTGGTACTCCCCTCCAGTCGCCGATTGCAAGAAAACGCCGGTCGCGACTAATGGCCATCGAACCCACGCTGGGTATGCTGCTTAGTCTTCCGGCTTCACGAAGGTCGGGCGTCGTGATGGTTTCCGCAATTAACGATCGCAGCTCTACGAAGTCTTTGCCCGCGGCAGGAGACTCTGCTGCCTTCTGCAACAGGTCCAATGCGGGCCAGGTCCAGCCCGGAGTTGGCTTCACTCGCTTTTCACGAACTTCCCGAACCGTCGCATGATACTCCTGCGTCGCCGCCAGTTGATTGGCCTGATCTGTGGCCAGTTCCTGTTCCTTTAGTTTCAGCGACTGAATCTGCTGCTCTGATTGCGCGAGCTGCAATTGCGTCTGTTGTTGAATCAATTGACTCTGTTGCCAAAACAAGTACGGAATGCCAATCGCGATCGCCATCACCAGGCTCACCGCCAAACCAATCGAAGCCGCCACATAAGGCCGACGACGACACCATCGCAAAACTCGCGTCGCATTGCTGATCGGACGCGAAAGAATAGGCTCGTGATTCACATACCGATTCAGTTCAGCCGCCAGTTCGCCGGCCGTAGTGAACCGCCGGGCCGGATCCTTCTCCAGGCACTTCAGACAGAGTGTCTCAATGTCCTCATCAACCTCTCGATTTAATCGACGAGGCGAAATGGGTTCGTCATCGACAACCTGACGTAGAATCTCCATGGCCGAAGCTGCTTGAAATGGAGGTCTGCCCGTGACACAACGATACAGCGTCGCGCCCAAAGCATACACATCGGCCGTGGGACCAGCCTCACTCGTCTTGCCGGTCGCCTGTTCCGGCGGCATGTAGGCCGCCGTGCCCATAATCTGACCGGAGCCTGTGAGTTCCGCATCCTGATTGGACAGTTTGGCCAGCCCAAAGTCCGTGATGCGAGGTTTCCCGTCGCTTCCGATCAGAATATTCTGCGGCTTGATGTCGCGATGAATGACACCGTTCTGATGTGCATACTCGAGTGCCTCCGCGATCTCTTCGCAGATTTCAGCAGCTTCACGGCAGGACAATATCTTCTCGCGTGCCTTCTTCTCCAGATCCGTGCCATCGACAAATCCCATCGAGAAGAAATGCACACCGTTATCTTCGCCGACTTCGTACACGGGTACGATGCCGCGATGATCGAGCCGCCCGGCCGCTTCCGCTTCGGCCTGAAATCTCAGCAGATGTTCTGTACTGGCCAGCTGAGGCGAATGGATCGTCTTAATCGCCACCAGCCGCCCCGGCCTCAACTGCCGAGCCTTATAGACAACCCCCATGCCACCACGCCCGAGTTCCCCCAGAATCTCGTAGCCGCGAATCGAGAACACGGGCTTCGCAGCCCGTTGAGGCGGCAAGACAGGTGTATCCCAAACACTCTGAGATTCCGGAGATGAATTCACATCACCCACAAATGTTTCTGTTTCTTCCGCAGCCGGAGCAATCAACGTCGCCGTATCCTGCACCGCCGCATTCATCGCAGTATCAGCCGCCGCCCACAGCAATTCCGCATCTGTATTCAGCTTCGCCGCATACTCGGCAACCGACGGAGCACTGCCATACTTCTTCCGCCGATACTCCGCATCCAGCACCGTGAGTTGCTGTGCGAGCTTATCGCGAAGATCGGCTGGCGCCTGCCCGATAAGTTTAATCAAGTCCGGTTCCGTTCCGCTTTGCCACAGACTTTCAGCCGAGTCGCACAATCGATCCAATACAGCAAGGTCTTCGGTCGCCATCGAGATTTTCCTGCCAGCGTTGCTTTCAAATACTTCGGCCGCATCATAATGAAATTCTGATGAGCGATTCGACCTGGCCGCAATGAAGTATACCTCGCGTGGCAAGGTTTGAAGGGTTTGTCATTCTGAGTGATGCGCGAAGAATATCACGCTATTTGCCGCTTAACGCGAGATCCTTCGCAACACGTTGCTTTGCTCAGGATGACTTAAAGCCTCGTTCTGAGCCGCGACGAATCACCTTGTGTTCTGTCGCGTTCGATGAATGATCTCCAGAAAACTGTCATGATGTTCAGCCACCGCCTTGTCGTCCTCAAACAGCACGTCATTTCGTTCCATTAGTCGTTGCCGCATTTCTTGATTCCAATCAGAGTTCGATGCAACCGCAATCGCTTTCTCGGCGTATTGATCCATGGAGTCCACCTGCAGGCCATGGATGTCCATTGCACGATAGGCACCTGTCGCAAAACGACTGCGATGTACCTCGCCGGAGAATGTGACAACTGGCGTACCACAGGCAAACGCATCGAACAGAGAATTTGCCCCTCCGCCGTAAGGAGTTGTGTCCAGAATCACATCTGCGATCGCGACAGTGTGCAAATATTCGTCTCGCGACCTGCGAGGTAAAAAATGCACTCGTGACGCCACGTCCGGAAGACCAACATGCAGGCGTTCACGCAGTTGGCGAGTCATCGACGGATGAGCATCGTCGATCAGGCAAACGGTGGAATCACGATCGCGTCGCAGGATATCGCTCATGACATTGTCAAAAGTCGGATGAATCTTGCGCAGGTTTTGAGTACACAAATATAAGCGTCCTGTGGCAGGCAAGCCGCCGATCTCGCGACTTTGAGGATGAACAGGCACGGGCGGACGT
>JANPHT010000391.1:0-3683 GCA_031424595.1 Planctomycetota bacterium | reverse complement strand
AAACCGATGGTGATCTGACCGTGCTTAAGACAATTGCCTCCGTGAATGGCGTAGAGGACCGGAACGCCCAAACCGGGGAATCGATTACGCTGGAGTCCGTCGATGGCAACATTCTGATTGACGCGACGGCAGGGGCGATCGACATCACAAGTGACGAAGCAACGGGATCAAACGAAAAAACGGGCGATAAAATCACACTCATTGCCGACAGCGACCGAAGTTACAGCGGAGATCTCGATGGGGACAGAATCGTCGACTCGAATGACGCAGACGTCGATGGTGACGGCGTGATAAACTCGATGGATCCGGTACTTGACGGGATCATTGAAGGCAATATCGCAATTCTCGGCGATGTGACTTTCAGTACGGACGGCGGAGTCGCAAAAAGATTTGGCCCCCGTCCGGAACTCGGCCGACCATCGACAGCGTTTTTTGTCAATGCCAGCAATCCACTTTCCCTGGCGATCGATAATTCCCCGGCCACATGGAAGACTGGCAATGCTTACATCGATGCGTTTTTTGTCAAGGTCGGCGTGGCGGGTGAAGAAAACCTCACGGTGGACCTTGATTGGCAGGATCCTGCAGAAGAACCTGATGTCGTAACCGACACCACAACGCAAACAGCAGCGAAGTCATTGGGTGTTCTGCATGCTATTTCGTCGGAACGAATTCAGCAGTTCCTTGTGGAGGAGGGAGGCAACCGAAACACCGTGGCGCACCTGTACACGGCTCGCGACTTCACTTTGTTCCAAACGGTTCGGCAGAGCACTACGATTGTGGTGGATCTATCCGTATCGCAGCATTCTTCCATCGATTTGCAGGGTGTGTCCGTGTCACAGACGGGTTTCACTCAGTCAGTTCCCGGCCGGGACCTCGCATCTTCCGACAACGCGATCACCGGACCAGGGATCTTCGAAAGTGGCATTGCGACGTTTAAAATTCCCACCGTAACGCCTGCGCCACCGGCATTATTCAGCAATGGCTTTGTACCCCGTGGTGATCGACCGGCTATTGTCGCGTCTCCAGAAAACACGTCGGCAACGGCCGGGACTTTGACAGCCGATTTAGGAAGTGGTGCGGCGGGTGGTACCGCGTTTACGACGGAGGTCTACTTTCAGATTCGCAGGCAGTTTGAGTCGGATGCACCTTCAGAAGTAGTGGTCGAGAAGGTGATGGACAGCAGTCTGATTTCCTCTCGTGAAGCCTTTGAAGAATTTGTCCGAATGCACCCTGAACTCCAGGATGGTGCAGGATACGAAATATGGTTGATTTCCGAGACCGGTGGACAGAAAGTCCAACGTCCAGTCGTTGAGTTTGAGATCACGGGCGGACAGCCCGGAACCGCCAGCGAATCAGTCCCTGATCAGTCGGCGCCTCCTCAGTTGCGTGACCTGCCATTTGAACAACCTGCCGAAGCGGAAAGTCCGCCGGAACCAGGGGACTCTCAGACTTTGTTCAGGCAGCCAGCTCCTGAAGTGATATCGACGACGTTCGTTTCAGTGGTTTCCGAACAGGCCCTGGCAATCATGCCTTCGCACGCTGATCATTCCGGCGGGGCTGACTTAGCCGCGAATGTGTCATCGGTCGATGGCCAGGACGTCAGCGTTTTAGGCGTCGATGCAAAAGTCGATGAAGCAACGGATTTATCATCAGCAGATGTGGGTGCGGGAACGATTGTGGGACTGGCGGTAAGCCGCTTCCGGAATCGGCAACGTGACGCAGCCACAGTAGAGCGACGGTACTCAAAGGCAGCCCGTTTTGCTCGAAGGAATTCCTGACTTTCTACGGCCGACCAGTTCCTTTCTTTGATTCACCAGTTGTCATTCTTCAGTGATACCAGAGGCTCTTCCGATGTCCGAAAAAACCAGCTCCCAGAACCCGGACTCTGGCGACAGCGAAAAATCGACGGATCGTCTGCTCAATCTCAATGAGACGTTTGTTCCGGCCTCAAATGCCGGTGAGGGCGATAACGAACCTGACTACGGAGCGACCATCACCGGCAGGTCAGACTCCTCCTTTGACGATGACGATGACAATGCCGATGACGATGACGAGCAGCAGGAGCAGGAGCAGAGGACCGATGATGCGATCGACGACGTCCAGAATATTGAGGCGACGATTGTGCCAGGGTCGCCTCCACAGATCCCACAGCCTCCACAATCTGCCTCCATGGAGATGGATGCCACGTTCGTTGCCGGGTTAAGCAGTGAACATCGGGAAGGCGATGCAGGAATGGATTCCAACTTGCCGACGATTGTCCCATCGGTCAAATTCGATGAAGGTGAAGATGCATTTGATGCGACCATTATGTCGACGCCCATCGAGGAGTCCGACGACAAAGAAGACCAGTCGGCGACTAAGGGAATTCGATCGGGTTTCCAGAGCAATTCTGAGCGTCGAGTCGATGAAAATGCCACGACTCCAATCCAGGGAAACTTGCCGGCCGCAGATCGTCAACGCACAGTATCTGGTTCCGGCAGTGGTTCTCGTTCCGGCAGTGGTTCTCGTTCTGGTTCTGGCTCACGTACAGGGTTGGATACAGGAGTCGGCTCCGGAGCCTCAAGCAAATTGACCTCACAGATCTGGAGTTCGTCAAAGCATTCCAGCCTGGATGAGTTGATTTCGATCAGGACACGGAACGTTTCCGGAACCGGTCATTTCAGACATGCGCCGGATGCGGATTTTGAAATCGTCGAGAAACTCGCTGAAGGAGGCATGGGAGTTGTCTACATTGCCGTACAGAAGTCGTTGAATCGAGAACTCGCGATTAAGACGCTGAAATCTACGACAAACCCAATGAGCGGCACAGTCGGGAGATCGAATGGCAAAAAGACGATGTCGAGGGCAGATCGCCAGAAGCGAGAGATGTTTCTGTCCGAAGCCCTCGTCACGGCCAACCTGGTGCATCCGAATATCATTCCAATTCATGAACTTGCCGAAACCGGTGAAGGAATTCCGTACTATGTGATGAAACGAGTGCACGGAATTCCGTGGAACAAACGGGTTCGCGAAATGTCGCTGGCTGAGAACCTTGATGTACTTCACAAGGTCTGTGATGCGATCGCTTATGCTCATCATCATGGCGTGATTAATCGTGACCTGAAGCCCGAAAACATTATGCTTGGTGAATTCGGTGAGGTTCTGGTCCTGGACTGGGGATTGGCTGTACCAGCTCCCCATGCGGCCGAGCAGAATTTCAAATCGCCCGTCGCTTCTTTTGGTGCCGGAACGCCGGCGTATATGGCCCCGGAACTCTGGCTGGGCCCTCCGGAAGCCATTGGCGAAAGCAGTGATATTTATCTGCTGGGAGCAATTCTCTTTGAAATCGTTACCGGCGACCCACCGCATGAGTTTCCCAAACAGGGAAAAGATGGCGCAAAAAGCGATATCTGGAAACTGATCGACACCGTCCTTCGCGAAAATATCGTTCGATCAACCAGCCAGTCTGGAGAGCTCCTGGACATCGCTTACAAGGCGATGCGAACGAATCCGGATGAACGATTCGGCAGCGTCCTGGAACTGCAATTTGCCGTTCGAAATTATCAGCGACATGAAGAAAGCCGTCGTCTCAGTTCCCGTGCGTCGGAACTCATAGACAGCCAGCCGAATTCCGAACGCGATTATCATACCTGTCAAACCGCCGCGGCGCTCTTTGAGGAGTCGTTGCGAACCTGGCCGCAAAA
>JANPHT010000390.1:0-4759 GCA_031424595.1 Planctomycetota bacterium | reverse complement strand
CATCGAATCTGTATCCCAAAAAGGAGTAAGGTTATGAAAATGAGTGCTGATTCTTGACAAAGGCTCGATGAGCCAATAACACAACAATTGGTTTGGACATTTTTCGACCGAGCCTCCTGCCAACTATCCCACCTCGGCGAGAATCCCGCCCTTTTTGCCGTTAGACAGTCGATAATTCTGTCAGCCAGAGTTTGAATTCTGGTCGGCTTTTCCCTTGGAGATAACTGTAATGATCAACGGACGTTCGCGCAGAAGTTTTTTGCATGTTGGATTTTGCGGAGGCATTGGTCTGTCTCTGGCTCAGTACTTTCAACTTCGGCAGGCTCAGGCAGACATAAAGAACTATGAGAGCAAAGAAGGCACAGCAAAGTCTGTGATCTTTATCTTCCTGCCTGGCGGGATGGCTCATCAGGAAAGCTTCGATCCGAAGCCATATGCTCCGATTGAATATCGCGGCCCGATGAGTTCAATCGAGACCAGCGTTCCAGGCGTTTTCGTGAATGAGCGATGGGCTCAGACGGCGAAGGTGATGGACAAGATTACCATCGCTCGCAGCATGACTCACGGAGAAGCGGCTCACGAACGTGGCACTCACAACATGTTCACTGGGTATCGTCCCAGTCCGGCGTTGTCTTATCCAAGCATGGGCAGTGTGGTCAGTCACGAGTTTGATCCTCGGAATAATATTCCTCAGTACATTTGCATTCCCGGCCAACCGAACGAATTTGCTGGCACAGGTTACCTGAGTTCGTCGTTTGCTCCGTTTAGTCTTGGATCAGATCCAGCAGACGGCGGATTCTCTGTACGTGACCTGCAGCTTCCCGGTGGCGTTACGGACGAGCGATTTACTCGTCGGCGTAAGGCTCTCGACGCGGTCAACGAGTATTTCGTTAAGAAGGAAAAGGCTGATTCTCTGGACGCGGTTGATACCTTTTACCAGAGAGCTTACGGCCTGATAAGTTCTCAGCAGGCTCGGGAAGCTTTTGATTTGAGCAAAGAGTCAGACAAGTTGCGTGATGAATATGGTCGCAACACTGCTGGCGCTCGAATGTTAATGGCTCGTCGCCTTGTCGAAGCCGGGGCGCGATTTGTGACCCTGACCTACGGTGGTTGGGATATGCACGACAATATCGCAGCTGGCATGAATGGCCAGGTTCCTCCGCTGGATCAGGCATTTGCGCGATTGATTAATGATCTGGAAGAACGTGGACGCCTGAACGACACCATGGTTTGTATCGCCAGCGAATTCGGGCGCACACCGAAGATTAATGGAACCGCTGGTCGCGACCACTGGCCGAAAGTGTTCAGCGTGGTTCTTGCCGGCGGTGGAATCAAGCGTGGATTTGTTTACGGGACGTCCAACTCAACAGCGAGTGAGCCTGAAGATAATCCATTAAACGTTGAAGACTGGGCTACGACAATCTATAGCTGTCTGGGGATCACTGCAGACAAGGAATTGATGGCTCCTGGTGACCGCCCCATCGAGATCGTTGATGGCGGAAAAATTCGGCAGGAACTGTTGGCATAAATTGGCTGCGAACTGATCAACGCTGCAGATTGGCTGAAAAGCTGGTCGGCGGCGTTGTTTCACATGTGGCGCTGGCTGAGTCAGCGCTGATGAGAATGAAAATTGAAGATTCCCCACGGTCACGGAAGGAATCATGCGGCTTGCTTCATCACGGATTGAGGAGGCACTGGCAAAGGGAGGGATCCCGACAACTTGAAATTAACGGAAGTGATTTTGCCATGCGTTTGTCATTGGCTGTTGTTCTCGTGATTGCTGCAGCGTTCATTAGCCCGCTATTGGCGGTAGCAGCTGATCCTAATCTTTCCATCATTGTCCCGCGCGGTGGACAGCGAGGAACTGAGCAAGTCTTTCGCTTTGCTGGTGCGAGGCTGGATGATGCTCAGGAAATCCTCTTCTACGAGCCAGGCTTTGAAGTGCTCGAAATCAAGCCGGCGGACGCTAACAACATCGACGTAAAAGTCCGAATTGCCGCTGACTGTGCTGTCGGTGAGCACACGGCTCAGGTTCGAACAAAGTCCGGGATTTCCGACTATCGCACTTTCTTCGTGGGCGCTCTTCCAACGGTGGAGGAAAAGGAGCCCAATACAGATTTTGCTGCCCCCCAGGCGATTGATCTCAATGTGACGGTGTCCGGCACTGTCGACAATGAAGATGTGGACTATTACCTCGTCAATGCGACGAAGGGACAGCGGATCTCTGTTGAAGTTGAGGGAATGCGATTTGGTCAGACTCTGTTCGATCCGTATATCGCAATTCTCAATGAAAAGAGATTCGAATTGTCGGCCGTCGATGACTCGCCCCTGGTAAAGCAGGATGCGGCGACATCGATCATTGCCCCTGAAGACGGAAAATACATCATCGAAATGCGAGATAGTGGTTACGGCGGCGACGGCAACTGCCGCTACCGACTTCACATCGGCACGTTTCCAAGACCAACTGCCGTTTATCCCTCAGGTGGCAAAGCAGGAGAGACCGCCGAGCTGACATTCATTGGTGATGCCAATGGACCTATTTCGAAATCTGTTGCATTTCCTGCTGAGGGAGTCGAGACGACTGTTTACATCGAAGACGCTAATGGAATCACTCCATCGGGCCATGTACTTCGTGTCTCGCCTAATCCAAATGCTCTTGAAGCCGAACCCAATAACGGTTTCGATAATGCCACGGTGGTGCCGACTTTCCCCTCTTCATTCAATGGTATCCTTCAGGAACCGGGGGATGTGGACATCTTCAAGTTCACCGGAAAAACC
Organism: Planctomycetota bacterium; assembly: GCA_031424595.1. Lineage (GTDB taxonomy): Bacteria > Planctomycetota > Planctomycetia > Planctomycetales > Planctomycetaceae > SXXK01. Next base: position 1,981 of record JANPHT010000390.1, on the reverse strand, counting down.
GGGCAGGTTTTCGAAGTAGAATGCTTTGGCCGACGAATCCGGTCTCCCATCGATCCTGTGATGAATCTTTACAAGGCGACGGGGGAAGGCATTACGGGAAACGATGATTCCCGTGGGCCTGACAGCTATTTCCGTTGGCAGATTCCCGCTGACGGCGATTATGCCCTGCGGATAGCCGACCATCTCAATCGAGGTGGTGCTCAGTTCACTTATCGAGTGGAGTTTCAGGAAGTAAAGCCGTCACTGAATCTCGGGATTCCGCGAGTTGCTCGGTACTCGCAGTCCCGACAGCAGATATTTGTTCCAAAGGGTAATCGCTATGCAACGTTGATTTCAGCGGATCGTGTGAATTTTGGCGGCGAGCTGACCATCGACGGAGTACAACTGCCGGCGGGGATCACAATGGTCGCTCCTCCGATGGCGGCCAACATGAATGTGATGCCCGTGGTCTTTGAAGCCGCTCCCGATGCCGTTTTGGCTGGAGCGTTGGTTGATTTCAGGATGAAGCCGACTGATCCGGCGTTGAACATCGTTGGCCGGTTTCAGAATCGAGCGGATTTTGTGATCGCTGGTCCAGGACAATCGCTTTATGTCTGGAAGGACGTGGATCGTCTGCCTGTTGCCGTGACGGATGAAATTCCCTTTCATCTTGAAATTGTTCAACCGAATGTGCCTATCGTCCGTAACGGCATGATGATGCTGAAGATTGTGGCAAAAAAGAAAGAAGGATGGGACGAAAATATCCAGATTCAGTTCCCCTATCGCCCGCCAGGAATTGGTGCAAATAGTGAGATCAGCATTCCTAAGGGACAAACCGAAGGACTCTACCAGATCAACGCCGATGCGAACGCGGCGATCGGAAAGTGGCCAGTGTTTGCTCTCGGATACGCCAGTATCAATGGAGCGGCGTGGGCTTCGACTCAAATGGCCACTTTAGAAGTTGCAGAACCCTATGTGGGCATGACGGTTCAACGATCTTCTGTCGAGCAGGGCAAAGAAACAGAAGTGGTGGTTGAGGTGCAGGTGTTGAAAGAACTAAAGGCTCCAGCGCAGGTGACTCTGGTCGGACTGCCTCATAAGGTAACCGCCGAGCCATTACAGGTAACGGCTGACACGAAAGAACTGGTGTTTAAGGTGAAAACGGCTGCTGATAGTCCTGAGGGAACTCACAAGAACATTTTCTGTCAGGTCACGGTGGTTGAGAACAACGAAAGCATCGTGCATGCTCGAGTGGGTGACTCGGAACTTCGAATTGACAAACCGTTGCCGATGCCCACGGTAGCTCCAACTCTGGCCCCTATGCCAGTGGCTGTGGCTGTGGCAGCTCCGGCGCCGGTAGCACCTCCTGCTGAAAAACGATTGACGCGACTTGAAAAGCTCAGACTGGAATCTCAAAAGAAACCAGCTGCTGGAGCGGCTCCTTAGCCCCTTCAGCGTTTTCAAGGCACATATTTTGCATTCCAGATTTCGCCGGATAATTGGGCGAAGTTTTAAGTAGAGCGGACAATTTCATGTTCAGACAAATCTTTGTGGCCGCATTGGCGGCAATACACGTCAATTCTGTGGTTTTGGCACAAGACCCAGCGCCTGCCTCCATTAGCGTGGCACCAACGGATATTCATTTGTCTGCTTTGCGCGATCATCAGTCGCTGCTTGTGCAGGCAGTGCTGCCGAACGGATTGACGGTGGACGTTACAGAGCAGGCAACGATCGTTGTCGAAAATGAAGCTCTAGTTCGCCGAGACGGAATGAAATTCTTTCCGGTGACAGACGGTGCGACAAAGCTCACAGTCTCCTATTCGGGGCATTCCGTTGAAGTGCCTGTTACGGTGCAGAATTCTCAGGTGGATCCGCCGGTCAGCTTCCGTCAGGACGTGATGCCGGTCTGGATGAAGACCAGTTGTAACAATGGCAGTTGCCACGGTGCAGCTCGTGGCAAAGACGGATTTCGACTTTCCTTGTTCGGATTCGATCCCGAAGG
>JANPHT010000389.1:0-5556 GCA_031424595.1 Planctomycetota bacterium | reverse complement strand
GGAATAGCTGTTCGTTTCGGATTTCGTGCTTCGTATTTCGGATTTGTTCTACACGAATGTGCTCCTGGGAGAGCAGTCAGCCTCCAAAACTGATAGACGGGGTTCGAATCCTCGCGCTTGTGCTGCAGCGATAGCTGCTTCCGCCAACGTGGCTCGACTGAGAAAGGCGCCTGTCTTGTAAACAGGTTAATGCTGGTGCGAATCCAGTCGTCGGCTCTTTAATGCCAAATCAACATGCCCTGCGAGTGTGGAGGATGCATGACCGCCTTCGAAGCTGTCGGGCGAGGTTCGATTCCTCGGTGGGGTAATGGAATTCAGAAAGTCCTTGGAGTGTGAGGGACAGCACGCGACTCTGCGAAGGTCGTAGATCAGGTTCAACTCCTGACGAGGACGTTTTTCAATCGTTGCGGCGTGGCTCCCAACTCTTGGGGCGGTCATTGCTTTTCGTCGAGGTCGAAGTGTAAACACTGTCGGACAGCAACAGACCCCGTGCATGAACGACGCTCGATGGGCTGGAAGTAACCTGCCTGTCGAGCGTTTTTTCTTTTGAGTAACACCCCCCGCACCATCCCTTACTCGATATCATAAGCCAAGATTCTCCCTCTGCCACCAATACAGTGAGCGGGCCTGTCGGAGACAGCAAAACACCGCGTTGGAAACTGCGTCGGCGTGTCGGACCGGAGCGTGCAAGGCAACTTCGTTTTCTCGCCCCGGTCGTGCCACCGACGTGTTGGATAGGATCCGTTGGCCAGTCCGATCGATGTGACGGGTGCCGGTCCAAAACCAAAGCGCATCTGACTCAGGACGGTTAGTCCTGACGGAGCAATGACGTCGGCGTATCCGCCGCCAAGATGCTCGATCCGAACGAATTCCGACTCTCGTTATACTGACCCCAAAAATGCGTGTGGATTGTCGTCAATTCAATAGCATCGTCAGGACATTTCGCCTCATCGCTGGTCGCCTCGATCATCGCCGACTTTGACGCAGAGCGACGTCGAGTGGCAGTAACGTCGACCAGACCAAATTCCCGGCAAAAACGGCGAAGGAAACAAGAGGTGTCCGCTGCTGAAGTTGAAACAAGAATTGATTCCGCAATGCGGTGACGGAGAGTCCGATTACGGGCCAATTCCCTCATAGTGGCAAGCGTGGGCCGGTTGTAACCTGATGCCCAGATTTAACGGTGTTTTTTTAAACATTTGTCGATCGTTGGCATAGCGGAAGGACTCCGCGCAAATGATCCGTGCCTTGTATGAAAAATGAGTTGCCCAATGAAGGATTCCATGGATGGACCCTTTGTGGTCGCAGTGCTGCTGGCGGCAATCATTGCCGGTCTGATGTCTCCTCGGTCGGCTTTTGCTGATGATCAGGAGTCCCCAGCGGCCATGAGTGAACAAAGTTTTTCACTGACTGACCTTGAAGACATGGCAAGGCGGTCAAATCCAACGCTCGCTCAGGCAGCAGCAGCCGTCGATCAGTCCCGAGGTAGTTTTCAGCAGGCGGGTTTGTATCCCAATCCTCAAACGGGATATCTGCGGACTGATTCCGATCCGAACGGACGATCCCGCACATCCGGCGTATTCGTCGGCCAGGAGATCGTCACTGCAAAGAAGCGCCAGAAAGCTCAAGCAGTCGAAGCTGCCGATGTAAATCGACTCAAATGGCAGTCTCAAGCGCAGCTTCAACGAGTCCTCAACGATGTTCGAATTCGGTATTTTGACGTACTGGGGTCACAACAGGCCGAAGTCGTTGCCAGCCGACTCGTCGCGATCGCAGAAGATGGATTGTCGATGACCGAGAAGTTGTATGAAGCAAGACAAGCGTCCAGAGCCGATGTGTTGCAAGTTCGAATTCAACTCAAGACCGTGAAGTTGACGCTGCGTGAATCTGAGATCCGCCACCGAACAGCATGGCAGCAACTGACACATGTTGTCGGCGTTCCTGATTTGCCACAGTCTTCGATCGAAGGCACGATCGATGGAGAAATCCCACTCCGCGATTTTGAAACGTCGTGGCAGAATCTGGTCTCCAGCAGCCCTCAACTGCGTTCAGCGGAGGTTCGCATCAGTCATGCACGGGCGGAGCTGATCAACGAGCAGGCTCGTGCTGTACCGAATGTGACACTGCAAGTCGTGGCCGAGCGGGATCAAGTGAATCAGTTCAATACTGTGAATACGTTCTTGTCGATGCCGGTTCCTGTATTCGATCGGAATCAGGGAAACATCAATCACGCACACGCCGATATCCGGGAAGCTCATCAGGAAGTGGCGCGAACGCACCTTGCTTTGCGTGATTCATTGGCGGAGGCTTTTCTGCGGTATGAAACTGCCCGAGCCCAGGTCGAAACGCTGCGTGACGACATTCTTCCGGACGCAAAAGAAAGTCTGGATCTCACGATCGCCGGATATCGCAGTGGTGAGATCAGTATTCTGCAGGTACTGGCGGCGCGGCAGACATACTCCGAAAACAGCCTGGCCTACATCCATGCATGGACGGAAGTCCGCAAAGTGGTCACAGAAATCGACGGCTTGCTGCTGACCGGAGCACTCAACCCAGCCGAACTTGGAACCGCACTTCAGGGATCGGGGCTCAGGCAGCAAGGGCTGTTGAATCAGGTTCGGGAGTCATCGACGCAGTCCGTCCTTCCGGCGGCGATTCAAGCCGGTGCGGGTGGGCCGTAGTGGCGCTACCCACGCTCCAAAGTCGTAAACTGTTGCAGGAATCACCCAACAATCGTATGGGTATCAAACCGGTCATGACCGAACGAAAGCTTTGACTGGCCAGAGCGTTTCTACAATCGTGCCGTGATCTGGTTCGCTACGGATCGTTGCATTGCCGCCATGCATTTCAACGATAGTCTTTACGATGGATAGTCCCAATCCATGACCATTCGTTTTCGTATTGCCGTTGTGCCCCCGGTACAGGCGATCAAATACGCGAGGAAGCTGTTCGGCTGAGATTCCGACTCCTGTATCCGCGACAATCACAGTAACGCCGGATTCTTCCGCGTCACCACGAATTGTGATAAACCCGTTTCGAGGCGTATTAGCCAACGCATTCGTGATGAGATTGCCGATCGCGCGCTGAAAAAGGGTCCGATCTGCAGTAAACGCCAAATTCAGCGGACTGGTCACCGACAGTTTTACACCCGCATCATCAACAGCCGCTTCGTAGAATTCCTGAATCGTTTTTAACTCTTCCGCCAGTTGCAGCGGTTCGCGCTTCAAAGCTGCTTGCGGCTGTTCGGAACGAGCGAGGAAGAGTAGGCTTTCGACGAGACGTGACAGGCTGATCGTTTCTTCAAGGCATGAACCAAGAGTGTCCTGATACTCTGCTTCGGAACGGCTTCTTGTCAGGGCAACTTCCACTTCACCCTGCAGATTGTGAAGCGGGGTTCTCAATTCATGGGCAATGTCGCCAGAAAATCGATTCAGCCTTTCGAAGGATTCATGAAGCCGGTCAAGCATCCCATTGAAAGTCGTCGCGACTTGTTCCAATTCAAATGCGTACTTCGCCGGATCAAGCCGCTCCTTCATCCGATTGGCACCAATCCCTGTGGCTAAAGCTGATAGTTCTCGAAGTGGCCGCAAACCGCGACGTGCCAGCATCATGCCCCCGACCGCGCACGCAGTCATCGAAACGAACAGGATCAGATAAAGTTGCGAGCGATATCTCGCGAGAAACATTGACTCATGTCGCCGATCGAGCGCCGCCTGAAGGACCACTATTTTGCCCGAGGCGAGAGTCGAATCCTGCGACATGCATCGCCACGCCCCTGGATCGCTCTCCGATTCCAGCGATCCGCGAAAGTCAGCTCCTGGCCACGGAACCTGTTCGCCCCCGTGCATTGCTGCAATGACCTCGCCGTCCGACTTCAGCACTCGCATCACAATGTGGAGCGGTGATGGTTCCGTCGCTGCGCCATTCCACGCACTCTTCAATGTGGAAAGGCCATCTGGGTCATCACGAAGCAGAGATCCGACTTCTCGAAGGCGACTCGCGACAAATTCATCATCTTCACGATCCAGATTCGACGTAAGCACCCAATACGAATAAGCGGTGGCTCCTCCAATCAGCAAGATGGCGAGCGCCGAATACCAAACGGTCAGCCAGGTTGCGAGTGACCATCGACGAGGCAGGTTATTCGCGGACTTCGAGGACATAGCCCGCACCCCGCACAGTGTGAATCAGTTTGCGATCGAAAGGATCGTCCACCTTTGCACGCAGCCTTCCAATGTGAACATCAACTACGTTCGTGTCGCTGTCAAAGTTCATGTCCCAGACTTGCTCAGCGATCAAAGTCCGCGACAGCACCTCACCGACCCTTCGCAAAAGAAGCGACAGCAGGGCGAATTCCTTCGGAGACAGTTCAAGCTTTTGTCCCGCCCGCTGGACCCTCCGACGGACAACATCCAGTTCAAGATCGCCCGCACACAATACGTCGGATTGCCGCGACGAACCGCGTCTAAGGACGGTGCGAATTCGCGCGAGAAGTTCAGAGAAGGCGAATGGCTTGACGAGATAATCATCCGCTCCGAGCTCAAGGCCTCGTACTCGGTCAGCAACACTGTCGCGAGCGGTCAGAAACAACACCGGGAGTTGACTTCCGGAATTGCGGAGATCCTGAAGTACAGACCACCCGTCGCGCCCCGGCAACATCACATCGAGTATCGCTACGTCGTATGTCTCGGATGTTGCCATATGCAGACCATCCCGCCCGTCCCGAGCAACGTCCGCGACAAAACCATGCTCGCGCAAACCTTTCGCCAGATAAGCCGCAGTCTTGGCTTCGTCCTCGACAATCAATACGCGCATTCATGCCTCCTGAGCGGTGGATGATCGCAAACGAGCCGCTACTTTTCATCATGACTACGGCAATCGTTTGCAAGATGACAGAACTGTCATACTCCCGTCATCCTCTCGAAAGAATTCATCGGTACTCTGGCATTATGTGCGAATCGCTAATCTGAGCGAGGAACGAGAGTGACCCGCAGGAGCAAAAATCATGAATCGGAACAGAAAAGGTATTGTTCAACGCGGATTCACTCTGATCGAGCTGCTGGTTGTGATTGCCATCATTGCGATTCTGATCGCATTGCTGCTGCCAGCCGTTCAACAAGCTCGCGAGGCGGCCCGCAGAACTCAGTGCCGCAACCATCTCAAGCAGCTTGGACTTGCCCTTCACAATTACCACGACATATTTCGACTCTTTCCACCCGGCTACATTTCGCGGTTTGATGCCACCGGGAATGATACCGGACCGGGATGGGGTTGGGTCAGTTGCCTGCTGCCGCAATTAGAGCAATCGAACCTATATAACCAAATCAATTTTAATGTGGGGATCGAGGACGCTGCGAACGCTGCGGCTCGTGTGGTGAAACTGCCCACACTGCTGTGTCCGTCCGACACGGCTCCCGATCGATGGCAAACGATAAGTCGCAACTTGTCCACGGGCGCGGTAATTTCAAATATCTGTGAGGTTGCCTCGGCCAACTATGTCGGCATGTTCGGAACGTTTGAACCAGGTGTCGGTGGTGACGGTGTGTTCTTCCGGAACAG
>JANPHT010000388.1:0-15936 GCA_031424595.1 Planctomycetota bacterium | reverse complement strand
TCGGCGAAGAACGCTTCAAAGCGATAAAAATCCTTCGTCGTCAGCGGATCAAACTTATGATCATGACACTCGGCGCATCCGAGAGTAATTCCGAGCCAGGTGCCAGTCGTGTTGCGAACTCTTTCGGCAATGTACTTAGCGAGGTACTCCTTATCCTGGACGCCCCCTTCAGCGCTCATCATACCAAGCCGGTTGTAACCGGACGCGATGCGTTGTTCGCGAGTCGGATCAGGCAGCAGGTCACCAGCCAATTGCTCAATTGTGAATTGATCGAATGGCTTGTTCGCATTAAAGGATTCAATCACATACTGACGAAACGGAGAGACACTCATTGGCTGATCACCATGATAGCCCACAGTGTCCGCATAACGGACAAGATCCAGCCACCACATCGCCAGTCGCTCGCCGAAGTGAGGCGATGCCAGCAGTCGATCGACCTGCTTTTCAAAGGCATCGGGAGTCGGGTCAGCAAGGAATTCCGCGACCTCCTGCTCCGTAGGTGGCAATCCAATCACGTCAAAACTTAATCGCCGAATCAATGTAATTCTGTCGGCTTCGTTCGATGATGACAGCTGATGTGCCGTCAAACTCCCGGCAATGAGTTCATCAATCTTCTGCGGGACCGCAGCGGCTGCAGCGGGCGACGTTCGTAGAGGAAGAAACGCCCAATGTCCTTCGAATTGCCCTCCTTGTTCAATCCACTTCTTCAGCACCTGGACATCGCGTTCGGACAACACTTTGCCAGACTTCGCCGGTGGCATTTTTTTATCATCATCAATCGAGGTAATGCGTTGAAACAATTCGCTCTCGTCTGGCATTCCTGGCACAAGTGCGCCGACGTGCTCGGACGTTCCATGCAGACCTTCTTTGGTGTCAAGCCGCAGATCAGCTTCTCGCTTGTTTTTGTCAGGACCATGGCAGAAAAAACAATTGTCCGACAGAATTGGGCGAATGTCGCGATTGAATTCTACTGTCTCCGGGACAGCGTCTTGCGCCTGTGATTGGGAAAAAGAAAGCACTCCAGCAATGGCCAGAAGCAGCGTCCTGGAAAACGTGCGATACATAATCGACCTCGATCAGGAACCTGCCAACGTGCGAACCTGGTCTCGCACGTGGCAAAGGTGGGTATTCAAGCTTAACCGCCGGGATTGCGGCCTGGATGTAGCGTTCAGCTTACACCACCGAATGACGTCAGGAAAGTCTCCAGAGTGCTATGCGTGCATTTGGTGGCAGTGTCGGATTGCGGTCGGTCCTGCCGGCCGAACAGCACTTCGCGACTTGAATCCTGTCGAGTACAAGAGCGAGCAAAGTATTCGGAACGGTCCAATTTCCATATCTGTGCACCGACGAAGCAACGAACAAGTTCACCCGCGACGCAAGGTTGCCGGGACGGTTGAATGGGCATCAATCGGAGATTGAGCAGAATTCGCGTTGGATAACAGGTTCGCGATAATCAGATTTTTATGATCACGTCTTTACCAATCCACGGACGCAAGACTGACGGAACAACGACACTGCCGTCCGCTTGCTGATAGTTTTCCAGCACCGCGATAATCGCGCGGGCACATGAGATTGCCGTGCCGTTCAGCGTCTGCACAAACTGAGTCCCTTTCTTATCAGGACTCTTACAGCGAATGTTCAATCGGCGAGCCTGATAGTCGGTGCAATTCGAGGCACTCGTGACTTCGCCATATTCGCCCGCGTCTCCTCGGCCCGGCATCCAGGCTTCGATGTCAAACTTGCGATAGGCGGGGCCGCCGAGATCCCCGGAAGCCGTATCGATGACTCTGTAGGGAATTCCGAGTTCCTGAAAGACTTCTTCTTCGATCCGCAAAACTTCCAAATGCAACGCGTCAGAATCCTTCAGATCCGGCCCCGTATAGCCAAACATTTCGACTTTTGTGAACTGGTGAACGCGATAAATTCCTCGTCCAGCTCGCCCAGCGGCGCCGGCTTCTGTGCGAAAGCAATGGGACAGCCCTGCGTACTTCAGCGGCAAATTGGCGACGTCCAGAATCTGATCTTTCTGAATACCACCCAGCGTGATTTCAGCAGTCGCGACAAGACTCAGGTCGCTGTTTGCAACGGAATAGATCTGAGTCTCATTGCCGCGAGGATTGAATCCGATTCCTTCCAGGACAGAATCACGAGCCAGATCCGGAGTCGTAAACAGCGTGAATCCTTCGCTTCGCAACTTGGTCAGCGCGAACTGCACGAGCGCCATTTCGAGCATCACAGCATCATTTTTCAGGAAATAAAATCCCGAGCCAGCGACTCGTGCCCCTGCTTCAAAGTCGATCAAATCCAAGTGGGCAGCAATCTCAACATGATCTTTCGGCTTGAAGTCGAACTTTGGCTTCTCACCCCAAACTCGAAGCTCGAAGGCATCCGCTTCCCCACCAATCGGAGCCGACGGATGAGTCATATTCGGAATCCGAATTTGCTCCTCTCGCAGATGCTCTTCAACCTTTTTCTGTAATTCTTCAGTCTGCCCAACCTGATCGCGCAGAAGCTTACCCTGCTCAACCAGCTTTGGCCGCTCTTCTGCGGTAGCCCTGGGAATCTGCGCCGACACTTCTTTCTGCTGACGTCGCAGCTCGTCACCCTTTGCGATCAATGCATTGCGTTCATCGCGCAGCCGAATGACGGCATCGACATTCACTTCAACTCCGCGCTTCCGGCAATTGTCAACAACGAGATCACGATGATCGCAGATGAACTGCAGATCCAGCATTGGAGGAACTCCCTGAGTCACGACATGGGTGGTTTGTTTGGTTTCGTCCCCAGGCACCCGCCCGAAAACGCGTTGAATTCAAGGCTGTTGCCTTGTGCGTATGAAAATATAATGGCAGAAGCTTTCGGGCGGCGCGTACCAGAGCGGCAAATCCGAATCAAGCCGCGTGACACTGTGAGGCTGACCACCTGTCGTTGCCCTTCTACTTTTTCACTTTCGCCAACTCTGCCCACAGGCAAGCACTGGCCAATGTTCCTCGATGAAAATCTATGACGTGGATATGTTCGTCCGGGCTGTGGAGATTGTCCGAATTCCTGCCCCAACCAAGCAGCAGCGTATCGATTCCCAGTATTTGTTTGAAGCTGAGAACCACCGGAATCGAGCCACCCTCGCGGATCAGAACAGGGGGCTGTCCAAACGCCGCTTCCACTGCCTTTCGGGCAGCAGTGAGCCATTCGCTGGTGGGGTCGAAGACGAAGGCCTCGCAGCCGTGGAACCGCTTGAATTCGAATTCAATACCCGGAGGACAATTGGCCTTCATAAATTTTTCCAGGGCATCCAGGATTTTCGCGGGACTCATTTTCGGCACGAGACGACACGTGATCTTTGCGACAGCTCGTGATGGAATAATCGTCTTGGGGCCTTCGCCCTGATAGCCGCCGGTGATGCCGTTGATATCGCAGGTCGGTCGAGCGGTGCGGCGAATGAGAGTCGACCGTCCAGCTTCACCGAAAGGCGCTGAACTGCCAACTTCCTTCAGAAACGCAGCTTCCGAGAACGGAAGTGCAGCATACTGTTCCTGTTCGATGGCGGTGAGCTCTATGACGTCGTCGTAGAAGCCAGGGATCTGAATTCGACCGTCGTCACCCACAAGCTTGCCACACATCCTGGCAAGGGCGTTCACTGGATTGGCGATGCTGCCACCGTAGATCCCGCTGTGCAAGTCTTTCGACGGGCCTTTCAGCCGAACCTCCGCCGCAACAATTCCTCGCAGGCCGCACGTGATCGCCGGGATTCCATCGGCATATTGACTCGTATCGCTGACAACTGCCACATCGGCCTTCAGCAACTGCTTGTGAGTCTCCAAAAATTGATCCAGATTTTTACCACCGACCTCTTCTTCACCTTCAATCAGGACTTTGACGTTGACTGGTAATTGCCCTTGCACCTTCGTCCACGCTTCGATGGACTTCAGGTGTGTGAAGAGTTGCCCTTTGTCGTCGGTTGCTCCGCGAGCAAACAGTTTGCCATCGCGCACCTGGGGTTCAAACGGCGGCGTCGTCCAAAGATTCAACGGATCAGGTGGCTGAACATCGTAATGACCATACACCAGAACGGTCGGCAACGCCGGATCGTGTATTCGCTCGCCAAATACAATTGGGTGCCCCTTCGTCGGATAGATGGTTGCCGTCAGCCCGGCTTCTTCCATCGAAGCTTTCACCCATTCCGCGCAGTTCGTCATCTGGGGCGCAAACGCGCTATCCGCACTGACACTCGGAATGCGAAGAAAGCTACAAAGCTGTTCAAGCGTTATCGGCTGCTGCTGCTTAAGAAAGTCGAGAACGTCGTTCATGGTCTTCCATCCGGGAATAAATTGCACACGCAACTTCTATGGTGTTAAAAAATCAGATCCGTTAACTCACGTTCCGTTGCTTCAACCACGCAACGCACTGATGGCAAAGTGCCTCGCAAACACAACGCGTGAAACGTAAGCCTCCACCACTTGAGTTCAAAGGCCGCAGTCTCTCCACATGCTGAAAACTTTAAGTCGCCGGGTTCACACCTTTGGCAAGTTCTACTTCCCATTCATCCAGCAGAGGCCAGTCGACAGCACAGGTCCCAAAGTCCGCCATGTGCTGGTATTTGTCAAGGCGATCAATGGCCGACTGCAACAATTTCGGATCGTTTCGAAAGGCAGGGCCGTGACTTGGCAACAACCACTCGACGCTGCTTTTTTGAATACGCTTTAAAGAATCAATAAATGATGGCAAATCCGATCCATGGTGAGCATCAATACTGCCTACGCAACCGTCGCGAAAGATATTGTCACCAGAGAAGAGCAAATTCCCCAATCGAAACGCCAGCTGCCCGACAGCATGCCCGGGTGTGTGCCAGACCTGAACTTTCAACTTGCCAAGGTCCAGCGCAGAACCCTCATTAACAACTCTGTCGATGACGAAGTCAGGCATTTCAATCGAGATTCCCTGGGCAGGAATCTCGGCAAACGAAGCGATGCGGTCGTTCGACTCCAGAATTGTTTTAGCATCCGGATGAGCAACCAACTGTGATCCCGGCAGAAGTTCTTTTGCCCGCTGAAATCCCTGCACATGATCCGCGTCCGCATGAGTGGCGACGAGGTACTTGCAGTTAGCCAGCGGAAAGTCCATCTGGCGAATGAGGTTGATTAACACTTCCACAGTGTCCGCATAACCAATATCGAGAAGCATCCAGTCGCTTCCCGAATAGATCAGATAGACACAACAACCCAGTCGTCGCCGAGCCTGGAAGTTAAGTTCAATTACGTTTGGAAAAAGCTCACGCCGTTCGAGCATTGGGCCGCTCACATGTCCTTAACAAGAGAATTGCTGCCCCGAGTTCGAATACTCAGCAGCCCTGCCCGGATTCTAGGAGACCCCGCCCCTTGCAGCAACGCTGCCGTTTTAAAGGCCGGTTTTGCCGGCTTGTGGAATCCCTGAGCCACAGTTCGTCCGCCGCAGACGTATTTCGGACGCTTCCCTTCCTTCCTGTGAATAGATAACTGCAAGGGTCTGAGCAAATTTCGTATTGAACCAGCCAATCAGACATCATGGAAAACGTCTGAAGAACGAGAAAGGTAATGCGCATTCGATTATCAGGAATTGTTGTACAAAACGGCACGCAGGTTTCCCACAATACAAGGGATGGGAATGTTCTGCGGAGCTAAAGCGGCTCCGGTCGTACAACCGTAATTTCAAATGGGAACCGATTGGACGGTGCAGTGGGGAATTGTGTCCACGAAAACAAAAAGTAACCCGACGGCCATGTTTCCGCTGCCGTTAGCGGCGTTCGAGCAGTACATGCTGATCGATGATAATCCGGAATTCCCTCCCACGTTTTTTATTCAGTTTCAGCTGAAGGGACACCTGAATCTCCGAGCGCATGATGAGGCCTACCTTGAAGCCGTTCGCCGGCACCCTTTGCTGTGTTGCAGAGTGGAACTTCGCAAAGGCCGGTACTATTGGGTCTGGTCACCGGAGTCCATTGCCAGTGCAGAATTGAATCCGGGTGTCTGGCAAGCGACTAAACCGTGGATGCAGCCGATCAACCTTTTCGCCGAAACGGGCGTTCGAGCCTGGGGCGAAGTCACTGACACAGGCGCTGAGATTACTCTGCAGTTCCATCATGCCTGCTGTGATGGAATCGGAGCGAGTCAGCTTATGGAAGACATTGCAGTCTGTTATGCACGACTAACAACAGAGGACGAACCACTGCCGGAACTTCGTCCTCTGCGTCCGGACGCTCTGCTCACTCGAGCCGATGCGGCGCCGCGCCGTGTGGGCTGGCTTCCTGGCTCGCTGCCCCGCCGATTGGCAGTGATGTTCCGAGATTCCATTGATTTTCTTTTTCTGGAACGAAAGGAATTCCTAAGGGCGATGCCTGGGCCTGAGATCGACAGCCGAAAGGAATCCGAGGAATTCAATCTTCAAAGTGAATATCTGGATCGTGCCGCAACTCGACGATTGAGAAATATGGCGAGTCGTGCCAATGTAACACTGAACGATATTCTGACCCGCGACCTGATGGAGACGCTTGAAGAATGGAACCGGGAATCGGGCGGGGCGTGTCGACGAAAACTGATCTCTGTCGTGATTCCGACGAGCCTGCGTGGGCCAGATGATGATCAGCTGTCGGCCGCCAATGTTCTGGGTTATGCATTTCCGGTACGCACGAGAAAGGAAATGCGGGATTCACGAAAGCTTCTCACAGACCTCGGGGAAGAAATGCAGAAGTTCCTGTCGGCTCAGTACGGCTGGCTGTTCATTCAGGGTCTCATGATCGCTCAGAAAATTCCGTTACTGATGTCGGTGTCGCGTATCATGCTGAGACACCGGTGTATGGGAATGGCTGTGCTGTCGCACATGGGGAACCGGCTGAATTCGATCGGCGCTCGCCTCAACAGCGTGGGCAATGAAATCCGCGTCGGAAACATGATTCTGGGTGAGATCCGGTGTGTGCCGCCGTTGCGTCATGGTACCCATGCAGCGGCGGCCACCTACATTTTCGGCGGCCGGCTGATGGTCAATCTGCGTTGCGATCCGGCGACATTTGGAGTCACGCAGACTCGGCAACTTCTGGACCGGTACGTTGCCCGTCTCAATCGGTCATCGGAAGAAGGCTGAGGCAGCCTGATCGCCTGATCGGGGCCTATTCCTCATGAATTGCTTCAAGCGGCTTCAGGCGTGCGGCACGAATCGCTGGCAGTGCCGCTGCGAACAGCGACAGTAGAGTTCCGGAGATCAGGTAGACCGCAAGCAGACGGGCGTCGGCCACAAACTCAACGCCATGATCCGTAACTCCCTGGAAGGAAAGTATCGTCAGGAATGACATGACCACGCCGATGATCATTCCGGGAACGATTCCCAGTATTCCCAGTATGAGCGACTGAAACAGAAACATTCGGAATGCCTGCGACTGCAACATTCCCACGACACGCAGCATTCCAAGATGTCTGGTCTGTTCAATCACATTCATGGTCTGTGAATTCACAATGGCGAATGCAGCGATCACCAGTGCCAGTATCAGGATCAGAAACAGGCGGTTTGTAATGCCCGCGACCATGTTCCGAACAAGATCCTGAAGATCAGAGAGCGACTGAAAGATCAACCCGTATTCCCGTGCCACAGTCCGCAGTTCTTCACCCACATCCAACCTTGCGGAATCGTCAGTTCGAATGCCATAAACCTGTGCAGAGGGAAGAGGGAAACGCGTCTCGGCCGCTCCGTAATCCATCTGCAACATCAATCCTCCGGCGGTATACTCTCTGATGATTCCGGCAACTCGAATCAAATGAATGGCTCTGGAAACTTCAACAGTGACCGTATCACCGGGCTTCACGTGCAGAAGATTGGCAAGCACGCTGCCCAGCAATGCTTCTCCGGCTCGCAGACGCTGTGGCAGATTGGCAGCATCTCCTTCGATCAGATCGATTGGCAGCGTTTCATATTCGTCGAACAACTGAACCGCAAGCAGGCCGGATTTTCCATTGACGGAGGCAAGGGTAAAGGTGATCTCGTCTATCTTTCTGATTCCTGGGATGCCTGCAATTCGCGAGGCCAACTCCCTGGGAAGTGATTCCGCATCTAACATGTCAACCGTGGGACGATTGGCAAACAACAGGTAATCGGCAATGACAGTCCTATCCATCCAGGATTGAATATTACCCGTCAGAGATGTCGTTGTATTTCCCACACTCACACTGGCGGCCGACACGACAAACAGCACTGCGACTGTCAGGACCGTTCGGTCAAAGTTTTCAATCAGCTGTCGGTGACCAAGCTGTGCCTCCACCGAAAAAAAACAGCGAATCATGCGGTAGTAGATCCACAGGCACGGTCTAATTAACTCAGGCAGGAGACAGGCTCCTCCCACTTCGACGGCAGCAATCGCAAAAACCGAAGCGATCTCTGCAGCAACGCCAAAGTGAATCATCGTAAACAGCACCACTGCGAGCAGCAGCGACGTCACACCCGCCACCGTGGCAACTCTCCTCGAAAAGTGTTGCCGCTTTTGCAGAGGCAATTTCAAGGCCGCCAATGGATTTACATCGCATGCGGCACGGGCGGGATACCACACCGACAGCAGTGTCACGAGTGGACCGAACAGAAGCCCAGCCGCCACGGTATAGGGCAGCGTGGCTACCGGGACCATGTTTTGGAATCCCATGACCTCCTGCATGCTATGCGCAAGAGAGCTGCTCAGCATGATTCCCGGGATGATTCCCAAAATAGTTCCGATGCAGCCGAGAACAACGGCCTCTCGATAAAGGGACGCTCTGACCTGTTCAACCGTCGCACCCAGAATCCGCATCAGTGCCAGTTGGCGCTGTCGCTCTGCGACAGACATTTGAAATGAATTGAAGACAATAAAGACCGCGGCGACAAATGAAAGGAGCGCGGCGACGTTCAATCCCACTCCGATCATCGCCTGTGTGGGGCGACTCAGATCTGCGGCTGATGCTGACTTTGTCACAATCAGATGACTGGGAAGGCTGGTCCTGATTCGCTCGGCCACAGCCGGTTCTTCAGCTCTGTTCTGAAGCACAATCTGCAGGGCATTCACTTTACCTGGAGCACGACCAAGCTTCGCGGCGTCCGAAAGTGTCGTCATGATTGCCGAAGTCTCCTCAAAGGAGTCCACAGCAGACAGCTTGTAGATCCCGGTCACTTTCCGCGTCAGCAGCCATGGCAAACCCCGCGCTCCAATCCGTATTTCCGCTCCCGGCTGAACGCCAAGATGTTCAGCGACAGAAGCCTCAACCGCAACCTCGCCGGGATTCGTGGCCATTTGACCCGTCAGCAGGGTGTACTCCCGAATGGTTTGAAACTGCTGGATATCCGTGCCAGTTGTCAGGCACCGTACGTCCTTACGATCGAACACAACCTTTGTAAAAACCCGGAAGACCGGAATGACGGCTGCCACACCCGCCTGTTGCAAGAGATCGGGGACATCGCCGGGAGAAAATGGCGAGGTATCTGCCGCGACCACTTCCATTGCGACCGGTGAGTCAAATGTAGCATGAATGGAATGCAGCTGAATCTGCGTTGCGGCCGTGGCCTGCAGAACGGACACCACCGAGGCAACCGCTCCGGCCACACTCAGAATTGTCAGCAGCGTTCGAAGCGGACGCAGTCTGAGGTTGTTCCAGAAATACGCCCAGGGTATCAACGGTCACCCTCCTGTTTCAGAGCGGACACTAACTCCGCATCGGTTCCAGGCGGTCCATCATAGGTGACCCGGCCATCCAGCAGCACGATCAGTCGATCAGCCTGGGATGCAACGCGGAGATCATGCGTCACCACAACCACAGTCTGATGACTTTCATGAGCGACCTCCCTCAGGAGCCGGGTGATGTCACGGCCGCGGGCAGAATCCAGGTTTCCTGTGGGTTCATCCGCGAGCACGAGGGCCGGATTGATCACAAGAGCCCGCGCGATGGCAACTCGCTGCTGCTCGCCACCGGACAGTTGAGACGGCAGGTGACGCAGCCGATCGCCCAAACCGACTCGATGCAGACTGGTACCCGCCCGCGATGCCGCGTCTTGACTAGAAACCCCGTCGAGAATCAGCGGCAACTCTACGTTTTCAGACACGTTGAGTGTCGGGACGAGATTAAACGACTGAAAAATAAAGCCAATCCGGCGGCGACGCAGAAGGGTCCGATCCCGATCGGTTAGTTTCGTTACGTTGCAACCTTCAATCCAGATCTCGCCGGAGGATGGAGGTTCAATCCCGCCAAGAATGTGAAGCAGCGTGCTCTTTCCAGAACCGCTGGGTCCCATGATCGCCAACATTTCTCCGCGGCGGATTTCCAGCGTCACATTTTGAAACGGCCAGATTTCAACACCTTCATGAACAAAGACCTTTGAGATGCAGTCCGCTCGGATGATTTTGTCGGGCGAATTCAAAGGTCGTATCATGCGACACTGTGGGCTCTCAGAGTTTACGAACACAGGAACACCATGTTTACAGAGACGGAGGTCCATTGTCACGGCATAAACGGGCTGGACACGCTCCGGGTTGGGCGACGATTCTCCGCCGGAATTGCGCGGAGTACAGAGAATTCAGGGTAAAACCAGATTGATCTCCCTGCCACCACCGGCTTTCCGCTGTGTGTTTCCAACAAAACAGAAAGGACCTCCCACTGTGGGGCAACGCAAAATGCGGGAAAACGAGGTACGGGGACAAGAACACAATCAACCGCAGGCTACACACAACTCAGACGGTCTCGACCCATGTTCAATCTGCTCCCCGTTTCCGGTGTACGAGGTACCGCCACGAGTTGAACAAAATGTTCCTGAAACTGAACGAAAACGCGCCAACGGTGTGGAAGAAATTCAAGCACGACAGGATCGTAATTCTCGGGGTCACACAGACATAACAGTTCGATAATTCCGGTCGAAAACGAGTTTTGAAATGGGTCAGACCTTTTGTATTGTAAAAGACGTCGCCAATGTGATACGCAACGACCAATCCCCAGCGAGCCAGCGGGCTCGTTCGTTTCCCCACAAACGTATGGCTGTCTTTCCATAGCAACATACAGAGTGAGGCATCCTCGACCCCTTCAATCTTCAGGGAATCGATGATCCACTTCATGAGGAACGGCACACTTCCGCGCGGCGCATCCTGACGCTTGCGGTACATTTCGAATCCCCAACCCAACCCTCCTCGCATTGGATTTGCCACGACAAACGCTTCCACTCGTGCCGACTCCTGATTTTCCGTGATGAAAAGTCGCCGCCGGCCAAGTTTGTCCGGTTGAAGCTTTCCAACGAGAAAACTCAACTCGCGTGAATAAACACGATTCTTCAAATCGTCGCGTTGAATCTCAAATAACTCATCGGCGAGTTCCCGCCACAAGTCCCCCTCCATTGTTTGGTGAATGACTTCACGACATGACAGCCCCATCCGCTGACAATAGTTCTGTTGTCTGCGGACCCATTCGTACTGTTTTCCGGACCAGGTCAGTGACCCCAGTTTCAGTGATGTGTCTTCGCCGAATTTTGTTACCTCCCATCCGGCCTCTTCAAATAGGGGACGATCCTGTTCTCCAATCGCATAGCAGTTGATCAGTCGATTGGATTGCCTTGCCATTTCGCGGAGTTGAAAGATAAGCTGCCGACGTGTCTCGTATGGAGCCAGAATCCCTCCGAAAATGTGCACGTTGCGGCCCGAGATGATGACCGAAATCGCCGCAGAATGATCCGGCGCCAGAAAACAATGACGATCAGATTCGACCGCAAGATACGAATCCGGAGCTTGGCCATGCTCGAATGCGAGGCGTTCCAATGCCTCAAATTCTGTGAGAGAAAGGGATGCCACCGGGCGAAATTGCAGCAGTGCAGCGGGAGATGCTTCAGTCCCGGTAAGCGGGCAGCGTAAATCACGGGCCTGCGGTGAAGCGCAGACATCCGATCGGACAGTTGCTGAATCGACGTTCGAAGTCATTCGAATAAGGATGTCGAGGAGAAACGGGTTCTGAATTTTAATAAAACGCGTCTGTCACACTTAAGTTGTTTTCCAGCCTCAAGTGTGGATTTTAACGATTGTAACGACACGCGAAACACAATCGCGGCGGCTAAGGAAACACCATCCAGTGCAGTTGCCGAACGATGGTCCGGCAGTGATGGCATCAATGCAAGGAAAGTCTTTGAACCACTCTTATCATTACTGTTCTGCGACTCCTGGCAGATGCCAAACCTTGATAGTCCGAATCTCGCTGAGCAGATGAATCCTGCAACAGTTAATTCTTGTAACGTCCGACACCCAACGATTTAATCTCAAAGTCCGGGGAAGGAAACCAAAATTACAAATCCGCTTTTGGATGCAAATGGCAGCATGACTTTTGACTCGTTGAACAAAACCTGTTCCCTTGATATCGATCGAAAGCAGTCCCAAAAGCATGACCAGGAACCCCTGGCCCTCATAGGGATCGGTTGTCGATTTCCAGGCGGCGTACGGGATGCGGAATCGTTTTGGAACCTGATCGCGAGCGGTACGTCTGCGATTACAGAAGTGCCCGCCGAACGCTGGAACGCCGATCGTTTTTACCATCCTGACCCGCTGACCTCCGATCGCATGGTCACAAAATGGGGTGGGTTCGTTGACCAATTGAAGAGTTTCGATGCCGCGTTCTGGGGAATCTCACCGCGCGAAGCCATGCGCATGGATCCTCAGCAACGCTGGCTGCTGGAAGCGGCCTGGGAAGCAATTGAAGACGCTGGCATTCCTCCCGCTTCACTGCGCGGAACAACAACCGGAGTGTTTGTCGGGATTTCTGCCAATGATTACCACACACTGCAGCTCTCCGACAAGCAACGCATCGATGTTCATACCAATAGCGGCGGCACGCTGAGTATCGCGGCGAATCGGGTTTCCTACATGCTGGACCTGAGGGGACCCAGTCTTTCCGTTGATACGGCGTGCTCATCGGCGCTGGTCGCCGTCTCGCTGGCCTGCCAGGCAATCTGGTCCGGAGAATGTGACGGAGCATTGGCGGGTGGTGCCAATGTTCTGATTTCTCCGAACTCGTCGATTGGATTCAGCAAGGCCGGCATGCTGTCGCCTTCTGGTCAATGCTTCGCCTTTGATGAGCGCGCGAATGGATATGTCCGCGGCGAAGGGGCCGGGCTGGTTTATCTCAAGCCACTCTCGCGAGCCCGGCGTGACGGTGATCGCATTTACGCCGTTATCCGCGCCGCAGTTGTCAATTCGGACGGACATACATCGTCTATGACCGTGCCAGGCGTGGAGAGCCAGGCCTCAATGCTGAGACAGGCGTATCGCGAAGCCGGAATTCGTCCACAGGATGTTGATTATGTCGAAGCCCACGGAACCGGGACTCCGGTGGGTGATCCGATCGAATCAGAGGCACTGGGACGAGTGCTGGGAGAAAGTCGAGCCGACGACAATAAGTGCCTGATCGGCTCGGTTAAAACGAACATTGGTCACCTCGAATCCGGCTCCGGGATCGCCGGGATGATCAAAGCCGCGCTGGTCCTTCATTATCGGATGGTGCCACCCAACCAGAATTTCAAGACTCCCAATCCTAACATTCCGTTCGACACACTCCGGCTCGAGGTCGTGAAAGAACTGCTTCCGCTGCCTCAAACGGAGGGTCGGCTGCCGGTTGCTTCCGTCAACTCGTTTGGATTTGGTGGAACGAATGCCCATGTTGTGATGGAAGCGGCACCGTTTCCGGTGGAACTGACTCGAACAGCTATGGACAAGCCGAAGGCAACACGACCGTTTGTATTGCCCATTTCTGCTCGAGACAAGATAGCATTGCGAGACTATGCGGCAGCTTACAGCAAACTGCTCAGAGATCCGTCAGTGAGTCTCGCGGATGTCTGTTATTCGGCAGGCACGCACAAAGAACACCATTCTGAAAGTCTGGTTGTCATAGCGGACAATGCTCAGCAGATGACTGATCGCCTGCAGAGTTGGCTGGACAGCGAATCGCCAGTTTCCGGTGCGATTGTCGGACAGCGTCACGATGCCAAAAAGGAACTGGTTTTTGTCTTCACGGGACAGGGTAGTCAGTGGTGGGCGATGGGGCAGCAATTGCTGCAGCGAGAGCCCTTGTTTCGCAGCACGATCGAAAAGATTGACACGCTGTTTCAGGAACTCAGCGGCTGGTCGATTGTTGAGGAAATGCTGAAATCTGAGGATCAGTCCCACATCGATCGAACGGCGATTGCTCAGCCCGCGATCTGCGCTCTGCAAATTGCGCTGGTCGCACTGTGGAAGTCGTGGGGCATTACGCCAACCCGAGTCGTGGGACACAGCGTCGGCGAAGTGGCGGCCGCCTACTGCGCTGGGATTCTGTCCCTTGAAGACACAGTTCGTGTCATTTATCACCGAAGTCTCCTGCAGGACACAACCGCAGGCCACGGTCGCATGCTCGCGGCCGGGATCACTCCGCGTGAAGCCCGCGAAATGATTGGCGACCTTACCGATCAGATCCACATTACAGCCATCAACAGTCCTGGACTTGTGACACTCGGAGGTGATACAGCCCCTCTGGAGTTGATCGGTGCTCGACTGCAGCGTGAAGGCCGCTTTATGCGGTGGCTGAAAGTGAACTATGCCTTTCATACACATCAGATGGATCCGATTCGGGTTCAATTGCTGGAAAACCTGGCATCGATCAAACCGCAGGCCGCTGACATACCGTTTGTTTCAACGGTCACGAGTTGCGTCTATCCGGGGGAACAGCTGGACGCCAATTATTGGTGGCATAATGTGCGACGGCCGGTTCTCTTTGAGCCTGCAATTGCGAAGTGCATTCAGGCTGGGGCAACGGTGTTTCTGGAAGTCGGTGCCCACCCGTCGATGCAGAGCTCCCTGAATGATTCTTTGGCGGCTCAGGGGACTGCTGGCTGCGTATTGCATTCACTGTCACGCCAGACAGACGAATCCTTGCAGATGCTTTCTAACCTCGCACAGCTTCATTTTGCCGCAGTGGAAATCAATTGGTCCGCCGTCAACCAAAGCTCCGGTCAATGGGTTAAACTTCCGAGTTATCCATGGCACTACGAAGTGCATTGGCTGGATCAGGGTGATTTGGCATCCCGGTTACTCCCGATTCGTCATCAGTTTCTTCAAAGGCGACTTGCAGCGGCTCGCCCAACATGGCAGTTCGATGCAGACCTAAGAATTTTTTCGTACTTGCAGGATCATCGCCTGTGGGACGGTGTGGTTTTTCCTGCTGCCGGATTTGCGGAGATCGGTCTCGCCATTGCCCGTGAACTTTTTCCCGAAGAACCGTACAGTGTCGAGGAACTTGAACTCCTGAAGGCTCTGTTCGTTGTTCAGGATGCTGTGCCCACGATTCAGGTCACCTTTGATCCGGACGACCGAACGTTCCGAATCTTCGGCAGGGCGGACGAAAAGCAGGACTGGGAACTTCACGCTTCCGGACGCCTTGTACTTGTTTCGTCTGAAATTCCGTTCATGGATGCTGTCGATCTGGCAGCGATCCGTGCGCGCGTCGGCCGAAAAGTCACTCACGAACAGTTGTACGCCGAGCTTGGACTGATGGGTTACCAGTTCGGTCCGATGTTCTCTCAGATCGAACAGGTCTGGTGCGCGCCCGGTGAATCGCTGGCGAAAATCGTGGCCCCGCCGTCGCTCGTTGAATCGGCATCTGGTTACCGGTTTCATCCTGCGATTCTGGACGCCTGCTTTCAAGCCACTCACGGCACGCGCGAAGTCATGGCCGAAATGGTCGTCCCGGATTTCTTCTTTCTTCCGGAATCGATTCGGCGTGTCCAGATGTATCAGACAATTATTCCCCAGGAACTTTGGGCTCACGCAACGTTGCGGCAGCGCGATTCAAAAGGAATTCTGTGCGATATCTTCGTGTACGACGTGAAGGGAAATCGAGTCGCCGATGTGCTCGGATTCCGGGCCGCTCAGGTCGAACAAAAGCGGAATTCGGACGG
>JANPHT010000387.1:0-12602 GCA_031424595.1 Planctomycetota bacterium | reverse complement strand
GAGTTGCTCGACTGGCTCGCAGCGACATTTGTGGAAGACGGCTGGTCGTTCAAAGCCATGCATCGGCGGATCATGAACTCGGATGCTTATCGTCGCAGTACGCTGCCTCCCGACCGGGAGCGGCTTTCAAGTCTCGATCCGACCCGCACCAGTTATGCCGTTTTCAAGCCGCGTCGTCTCACGGCTGAGGAACTTCGCGATGCAATGCTTGCCGCGACGGGCGAACTTAATCCGGTGCTCGGCGGCATTCCGAATCGACCAGAGATTAACCTCGAAGCCGCCTTGCAGCCGCGTCAGGTGATGGGCACATTTGCGTCGGCATGGACTTCAAATCCCCTACCGCAGCAACGTCATCGCCGTTCATTGTATGCATTAAAGATCCGTGGACTGCCCGATCCGCTGCAGGAAGTCTTTAATGCGCCCTCGCCGGATTTCTCCTGCGAACGTCGTGAAGCGAGCACTATCACGCCCCAGGTGTTTAGTCTCTTCAACGGTCAGGCGACGCACTCCCGAGCTCTGGCGCTGGCAAACCGAGCGATGCAGGATTCTCAGTCGGATGAACAGGCCGTCTCAAATTGCTTCACGCTGGCTTTCTCACGACTGCCTGGTCCTGATGAGTTGCAAGCCTGTCTGACTCACTGGGCAGATATCGAAGCGTTGATTCACGACAGCAGAGCGGACTCAGAAAATCCACCACTCGAAGTGCGACGCGATGCCGTTGAAGAAAACACGGGGGAAAAGTTCTCGTTCAACGAGAGACTGCACGCCTATGCCGATTTCGTTCCCGATCTGCAACCCGCTGATGTTACCAATCATGTTCGCGCCCTCGCGGATATCTGCCTCGCACTCTTCAATTCGAATGAGTTTGCCTATGTCTATTAATTCTTTCTTCTCGGCCGTTGGCACTCGATCAACACATAAGGCAACGCGTCGCCAATTCGACTTTGCCCTGGCCGCCAGCCTCGGCAGCATCGCGTTTAGTTCGCTGCTCGCACAGGAAGCGAAGAATAATCCACTGGCGCCCAAACAAACTCATCTGCCGGCAAAAGCGAAGAATGTTATCTTCCTGTTGATGGAAGGCGGGCCATCCCACATCGATACGTTCGACCCAAAGCCCGTTCTGTCGAAGCTGCATCTCAAAGCATTCACTCGCGAAGGCAAGCAGAAGTCCGCGATGGAAAGCGGTAAACGGTACTATGTGCAGAGCCCATTTAAGTTCATTAAGGCTGGTCAAAGCGGCGCGGATATGGCCGACAACTGGAGCCATCTTGCGAAGGTCGCCGATGAGATTTGTTTCTTCCGTGGCTGTACAGTCGACAGCGTGAATCATCCGACCGCGATGTATCAGATGAACTGCGGAAATCGCTTCGGTGGCGATCCCGGGATCGGTGCCTGGGTGAATTACGGTCTCGGTTCAATCAATCAGGACCTGCCCGGCTTTATTGTTCTGCCGGAAGTCAGCTATCCCCAGGGTGGAGCCGCGAACTGGAGCAACGGCTTTTTGCCCGCCAGCTTTCAGGGCACACCACTCCGCGCCAAAGGCTCTCCGATTCTTGATCTTACACCGCCTGTCGGAGTCAGTGAGACGCGACAGCGGAGGAATCTCGACCTGATCTCCACACTCAACACGGCCCACGCGGCGCAGCACTCCGATCACGACGAACTCGCCACGCGCATGGATAACTACGAGCTTGCATTTCGTATGCAGATGCAAGTGCCGGAAGTGCTGGATCTCTCGAAAGAAGACGCAAAGACCAGAGAACTCTATGGCATCGGCCAGGACGGCACCGATTCTTTTGGCCGCAAATGTTTGCTGGCTCGCAAGCTTGTTGAAAAGGGAGTGCGATTCGTTCAGCTCTACAATGGCTCCTGGGACAGTCACGACTATATTGAACGTGCCCACGGCAATCTTGTACGCGGCGTCGACCAGCCCATCAGCGCACTCATCACGGATCTCAAGCGCCGCGGCCTGCTGGAAAGCACGCTCATCGTCTGGTGTGGCGAGTTCGGCCGCACGCCCGACAACGGTGTTCGTGGCGGAACAGCGTACGGTCGTGACCACAATCCAAATGCCATGACAATCTGGCTTGCCGGTGGTGGTTGCAACGCCGGGCACACAATCGGCGCGACTGATGAACTGGGGATGGAAGCCGTCGAAGGCAAGGCTCACGTCCGCGATTTTCATGTCACACTTTTAAGACTGCTCGGTCTCGACGACAACAAGCTGACTTTCTACCACGCTGGCCGCTTCAAGCAACTCAGCCAATTCGGCGGCACAGTCATTGAGGAACTGATTGGATAGGTTGATGCCATATTAAAAGAATGGTCATGACGACGTTGAGCCAAAACAAACGCCTTCCAACGACGGAATTCTCAGTCGGTAATCCATTCGAGATTGAATCGCGAACATGAGATGAATTGATCAGCTTCGTAAAGGCACAGTATGGTTCCATCGGGCAGAACTGCGAGATCCGAGTAGGCACTAAGGCCACCGTCGAGTGTTTTGTTGATGGGCCACGTGTTACCGTCGTCACGGCTTAATTTGATGCTGAGGTTTTGCCGCTTGCCTCTGCCAGCAGGAATCTCCTTGCCGGCCTTGTCGCGACCAAGACTGTGTGGATTGGAGAAGATCAACGTTCCCGGCATTGAGGGATGTGAAACGATACTCGCCATACAGATGGGCTCCCAAAGCTGCTCGTGAAACACTGGCCGACTCCACTGCGTCGCGCCATTAGTACTGTAGGCCACCAGCTTACGATTTGCCTTCGAGACGTTTCTTGAGATCAGCATCACACGGCTGTCAGACAACTCTGCAATCATCGTTTCATTCGGATTTCCAAAATCGCCTTCGTTGGGAACGGCAATGTCGCCAGCCTGCCAGGTCTTGCCGTGATCATCACTGTAGATGGTCGCTGCGGCAGAAGGCTTGTGTTCACCCGTCGCTCCATAGGCCAACCAGATGGGCACAACCAGTCGACCGCTCCTGATCTGCAGTCCATGCCCAGGCCCTGTTGCAATCACCTTCCAGTCGTACTTCCCGCGAAAAGTCTCAAACGTTGCTGTGATATCAACAGGTTGGCTCCAGGTGACTCCCTCATCAACGCTGCGCATCGAAAAACAACGCGAGTAGTTGAGACAATAAAGAAACTCAATCGCTCCTGCCTTTGAATCGACGATTGCCACAGGGTTGTTCACGGTCTGTTCACGTTCACCTCCAGTGGACTTTGTTGGGTTGCCTTCGATGCGCTGGGATTGATGAGCGATATGCTGCGAAGGCTGCCACGTTTTGCCACCGTCGAGAGACCGCCGCAGATGAATTTCGATCTCGCCCCAGTCAGAACTGTCGTTTCTGCGGGCTTCGCAGTACGCCAGAACCGTACCTTGTTGCGTAACGACAGTACCAGGAATGCGATGGCGAGCAATACCGTTAATACCCGGTGGGAACACATCAGCCTTTTCGAAGAGTGGTTCGGCGGAAAACGTGAGACCCGACAAAAAAACGAAGCTAAGGCACAGGCACAATACTCGCATGATATGGCTCAATGATAAGTAGGATTAAACCCTGACAAACGAATGCGTTTTGACCATTTCGAAATGCCACTCCGGATCGAATCAACCGTTTGCTCGCGGCCACTCTGCCGGATGCCAGCCATGGAACATTCAGCCAGAGAGCCTCGGTCAACTGTTTCAATCGATCGTTCTTTTTTCATTCTTTCAGCGACCACACAGCAGGAGACCGCCTGCCCGGCCGGACTTCACCACTGGGCATCACAAAACAGTCTCGCCAGGGAACCATGGTTGTTGTGACATGCCCAACGGGCACGTCACTGACGGTTCGCCAGATATCAGTCGAAGTATCATACGCCAGAATCGACTTCGGAAAGCCCGGATGCTTTTCCGGAGGCTGAAAGTCGATCAGCGTACCATCGTCTCCACTCATAATCAGGAAGGTCGATTGTCCCAATGTCGGTGCCGGTGTCGGAGCAGCCACTGCAGCGCGAGGCATGTCGGATACTCGTTTCCAGCCTCGGCCCGGTTGATAGCTGTAAGCGTCGTGCAGGTATTCGCGAACAGCCTTTCCCTCCCGGCCTGGCTTCAGGTCAGTGCCGCTGCACAGAAAAAAAGTATTCGCCTGCACGGCCGCCGTAGCCAGCATGCGTGCAGGGCCGGGCCAGGGCTCAAGTTCCTGCCAGCGAGCGCTCGAATCCACCAGATCGAGCGACCAGAATGTCTTCAAAGCCCTGTTCGCCGTAGGCGACTCAAGACCTCCTGCTACGTAAACTGTGTCACCGAGGATGGCACCGCAGAAGTTTGAACAGGGTCGCGGCAAAGACGGCATGATAATGGTGCTGAGTTTCTCGTCTCGCCATTGCAGCCGAAAACAATCAGCGTAATGTTGCGTGGCATCACTGCCCCCCATGCAAACGACTCCCTTGTTCGTCGAAACGGAGACGCCGTATCCAAGCGGTCGTGAAAGCACGCCCGCCTCCTTCCAATGATCTTCGGGAGATTCGAGCACAAATACCCGGTTGTACCACGCTTTCCTGCCTCCCTGCCACGGCATCTTGTCCGGAAATTTTGCACCACCGGCAACAAGCAGTGCTCCGTTGTGTGTTCCTGCGAAGGGTCCCGCAAAACCTTCCTGATCTGGCAGCGAGGGCAGGGCGGTCCAGATAATGGCATCGCCTGCTGTCGGGGAATGCTGGACTGGATCGACAAACGCGAACGCCGCCATGAGCATCACGAAATAATCGTAAGCGCAGCAAAAAAACGACAGGCCGAAGATTCCACGAGCATTGTGCATGGCAACAAAACGCCTCTCGCAAACGGAGTCTGAAAGATTTCGGCGAGCGTATTCTATGGCAGGCTGCGATCCAGTTTTGCAGGATTGGAGCGACCTCGCAGAAAACTACGCGAATTCTAGCGTTGTGAACTCAACGACAGAATTCCATTTGCGAAGGCTTTACCCATCTGTGCAAATGTCCTGGCACAGCCAAGGTAGTGATATCCGGCATTCGAGGCACCGCGATCCCAGACGGCCGTTTCGGCCGAAGAGATGAGCTTCGGGATACCGATCCTTCTCAATATCCTGAGCCGTTCGCGGGTAAGACCCGGCGCTCGGAGACCGGAAATCGTAGTAAAGCGACTTACCTCCCCAAGCCGTCTTGATGATCAGAATCGGTTCTTCGAAAGCATCGTCCATGGTCAGACCGAAGGTGAATTCCGGACCAATTTCCCCCCCATCTTCGTCGGGCTTCGATCGAGATCCGTAGCCGGCAGTCATTTTTCCAAATCCCTCACCATTGCTTTCTTTGTTGCCAGTAAGGTAGGAGATCCAGACGTTGTCACAGACGGTCGGCTTTCCATCGACTCCGCGCATGTGTTTCAGAAGGGGTGCAGTGGCGGGGTCATCTCCAATGTAGTCAAACGTTTGAATCTTCGCGTGACCTTCCATATTGGATTGTCCGGCGAGGATGAAAACTTTCAGCGGCTTCGCACCGCTTGCGTTCGAGAACGAAGCAAAGCAGCAGAGCAGGGCAATCGGGAGCAGGAGATTCCAGAGGGGTTTCCGCATTTCGTTAGCCTTTGGGAGACGTGCAAAGCACCGGCCACATTATCCGTGCTGGTATCGTCGTTGTGGTCAAAGCCTGAACCGGCACCGAACGAAAAAGCATTCCAGCGGTCTGTGTCGCGACGTTCCTATTCGGAGGCAGACACAAGATTGAATTGAAGCCCCAACGGTGGCGGCAAGACTGCTGCCAACGGCTCGGTCGCCTTCGGTCGTGCTGTTCTTGTCGTTCTATTCTTGTCGTTCCAAATTTTCTTGAGGCGCAGGCTGACCGTGAGAGGGCTGACTGTGTGAGGGTTGCCGTTCAGCCTTACCCAATTAGGGCTGATTTGACGACAGAGCGGATGATAATTGACTCCCGTCACTTTGAGCTTGTTGCCTTTTGGAATCCGGTGTTTAATCTTTTTGATCCCGGCTACTCAGCAGTCACTCTTGAGTCGCTCAGTTTCAGAATGATCGTCCCGTCGGGAAACGCCCACGTGTGAATTCGCAGATGCCGCACCTTGAGATCACTTCTTCTTGCCCGAATTCTTGGCTTTTTTGTCACTTTTCTCTCGCTGCTGTTCCGCATTTTTCTGAGCATCCGCAGCGGCATTCAGCAGTTTCTGAAGGAAGCCTGCCGGCTTCGCTGTTGCAGGTGCCGACTGAGGGGCCAAACTCCTCGACTGCGGCTTCATAGTTGGCTCATCGGACGGCATGATCACTTCTACTCCCGCCCCTCCCGCAGGCGACAGCTTTCCGGTGCCAAGCAACTTACGTTCTGCAATACTCCAGACGCTGGAAGCGATGAAGTAAAGGCATAGGCCAGCAGGTTGATGCCAGAACATGATGCCCATCACGCCAGTCATCATATTCATCATCTTGTACTGCATCTCCTGCTGTTCGTCCTGAGCGGGAGGCATAAACATTTTCTGCTGGATCAGGAACAATGCGACAGTACACAATGGCAGGATGCTGAAATCCTGACCAAGCCCCAGCGGCAGTGCAAACGGAAGCCGGAACAGGGCATCGGGCCCAGCCAGGTTTTCTACCCACAAAAAGCTTTGCAATCGAAGGTCAACCGCAGAATTCAATGCTGTATACAGACCAACAAAGATTGGCAACTGCAGAAACAGCGGCAAACATCCGCTGAGTGGATTGATGCCATTCTTTCGCCAGAGCTCCATCTGAGCACGAGCCAACTTCTCCTTGTCGTCGGCATACTTCTCTTTCAACAATGTTAACTGCGGCTGCAATTCCTTTTGCCGCGCGGCCATAATGGCCTGCTTGCGCGAGATCGGGAACAAACAGCCTCGCACCAGCACAGTCAGCGAAATGATTGCCAGAAAGTAGGGCATCCCCATAGTGAAAAATGTGTCGAGCAGAAAATGCATCCCGCGAGCCACAAAACCAAACATTCCATAGTTCAGAACCTGACTGGCCTGCAACGGCGCGGGGTCAAGCAATTCGCGACGCTTTGGACCAACAAAAAAAGCATACTTGTGAACAACGGAATCATCTTTTGCCTTGAGGATGATCGGCATCGACGACATTCTTACACTGATATCTGACTTACGTGGCTCTCGCGAGTGACGAGAAATCATCACGGGATACGTGCGTTCCAGCAGTTTCTTTTCTGAACGATCTTCGGGCGATCGATCATCCAGAGGAGCTATCAGTGCGGCAAAAAACTGAACGTCAACTCCTGCGTATCGAAATGCCGAAGTCCATTCATGATCTTCACGCAGCTTTGCTCGCTGTTCGGAAGCCGAGGAAGGCCGACCCAACTGGTCATCCAGATCATCGCAGTAATCATTAATAGTTCCGGCGGCCAGGGTTGCCGCCTTCGTGCCATCCACGAACTCAATGTGAATATCACGATACTTGGACGTGTGCTCCTCGTTCTCAAACAAAACGCCCACGGGCCCCTGAATCTCGTAGTCAATCGACTTCGGCGAATCCGTCAGATTGATAACTTCGAGGGCCACCTCCACTGTGTAAACCGTCAGATTGGAACGCCACGCTTCCGCCAGCTCCGCTTCGGAAAGTTTCAGACGTGGCAGCGTGAAAGACTTGCGAACACGTAACGAACCATCAGGTGCTTCATACTGAAACACAACCTTCCCGAAAGCATCTGTTTCTGACTGTTCAACCTTCTTCCAGTTGGCTGTCTCCAGAGACTGTTTTCGAACAGCCAGTTGTTTGTCGATCGCAAGGATCGCTGTAGAAAACGTTCGGTCGTCTGTGAGATTGTTTCCCACAATCTTTGCCGGCACTGTCCGGTCTTCCAGATCCTTATACTGCGGCGCGGTGAGAGACACGCTTTCAACAGCAGCTCCGACAGTAGTCAGCTCAACGTTCAATGCATAGCCGCTTGCAGGGTCTGAGGATCCAAGGACTACCATTTCTTTGGGATGGTCTTCGAACTTAAGTTCCGCAGATGCGTCAGCGTCGGCGTCGGCGACGTCGCTTGGCACTGCACTCATGGCACCAGATTCTTTTGCAGTTGCCAGCGGATCCGCGGCAGCAACAGGAACCCTCTTCTTTGGTTCCGGAAAGAATTTTGGACCAATCACCGTCGTCCAAAGCCACAAAAAGGCCAATGAAGTCAGCAGAAAAGAAAAAAGTCGGCGATTTTCCATGAGATCAGATCGCGAGTGATCTCGCGAATTCCATCAAAGTGCGTTCGAAACCCTGCCAGCACCGCCCAGAAATGCCGGGCGGCTCAAATCAAGCCACGAAAGATAACCGATGTGAACGCACGCTTGTATTGTCGGATCTTGAGAACTGCGTTTTCCCCGGAGTTTTCACCAAGATCAGAGTTTGGGAAGTCTGTACGGGTCGCCACATACTCGGGATTGACTCTCTTCAGAGATAACGTGCACCATGACATTACGAATGAGATTGGCTGGTGATCAGCCCGTATTCGCGATAAAACCGCCCGACTTTCGCCAAACAACCTGCTGTCTCCAGAAAGGCTTTTTGTGCTTTCTCCCCGCCAAATCCTACTGTTCTGTCTTGTTGGGTGCGCTGGATTCGCAATCGCTTCGGCAACCGCCGAAGGCCCATTTTCGGTCATGTCACCCGTCGTAGCCGAGTACGCGGCTGGTTTCATGAGTATCCAGGAAGCGGAATCGGAGGACCTACTTCGTCACTTAGTCGAAGGAGAAATGTCAGGTCGGGGAACCGGGCAGGAAGGTTACCTTTTGGCAGCTCGCTGGTTTGCAAACCAACTGGAGTCGTATGGTTTTCAGCCCGCAGCGACGGATGGATCCTGGTTTCAGAATGTGCCGTTTATCAAACTGTCCACGACTCCCGACCAGTGTGGCTTCAAAATCGAGAATGAAGTACTCATTCAAGGCAATGCCCTTGGTATCAGCGACTATGCGGGGACGTTCGAATCCACTTTACCCGCTACGTTCGTAACCGTTGTCGATCAGCGTCCAGAGATTGCGGATGGATTCTGTGAAGGTCGGCTTTTGGTTATTCAGTCGTCCGGGCGGATTAGTTGGGACGATGCGTTCATTCTGAAAGCCAGGCCCGCCTGCCTTTTGGTCGTGGCCGAGGTCAGTCGAGTTCGCAACGAAGCCGTGAACCAATCTGAGAAAACTCCCAGCACCATTCCCGTAGCGATGGTGTCCCGCGAAGCTGCCAATGCGTTAGCGGCAAGGTGCGGCGCACGTCCTGATTTTTTCGGACAAGAAAAATCAGCGAGCAATTTGATCGTCAGTTCGACTCAGGTCGTAAACTGTCGCCTGCACATTGAACGAGAATCCATCGACGTGCCCAACGTAATCGGATGGTATCCGGGATCAGATGAATCCATTCGCCACGAACACATCTGCGTCGGCGCGCATCTGGATCATCTGGGAATTCAACGAGGCGACTTGTTTCCGGGCGCCGATGATAACGGTTCCGGCTCTGCTGCTATTCTGCAGGTGGCGAAGGCCATTCATACGAATCCTGTGAAGCCGCGCCGAAGCGTGTTGCTGATGGCATTCTGCGCAGAAGAACGAGGTCTGCTGGGATCAAAACACTATGTCGCAAATCCCGTGAAGCCCTTGAGCGATATGATTTGCATGCTGAACATTGACATGATTGGCCGCGACGAAGAGTCTGCTGCCGAGGCCGCTGCAGCAAACAAAACCAGTATCCATCTGGTTGGCAGCAAAGACCATTCTGCGGAACTTCAGTCAACGATTGAGAAGGCCAACGAGTCTGTCGGTTTTACTTTTGAGTATGACGAAGAACACCGCGTCGATGGCCGAAGTGATCATGCGTCATTTTCGGAAAAAGGAATTCCCGTAGCCTTTCTTTTTGGCGGCTTCAATCCCCACTATCACAAACCCAGTGATACCATGGACGGTATCAACTTCTCAAAGATCGCCAACGCAGCCCGGCTGGACTACCTCGTTTTAATGATGGCGGCTGAGCACGGACGCTTCAAAATGGACGACAAAGCAAAATGATGGAAAGAACACCAAAACACCAAAGATGAACGGTCTGCCGGATCTCTTCATGCACCTGCATGAAAGCCGAATAATCTTCCGGCTATTCTGGAATCGTCAATTGAGCGACCGCTCGAATGAGCCCATGGTAGTGCAGTAGGCGATTGCGTGCCGTGTCCCGATCACACGCTTGATGATGCAGCCGCTGAAGTCACGGTGCAATCTGATCGAAGTATTTCAGCCCTGTGATGTCCTTCACGGTCAGCTTCGCTTGCTTCTTGAAATCCTCTGCCATGGAGCAAGCCTGGCAGTTTCAAAGAAGGCGCGCAATAGCGATTCCAGAATTTTTTTTGGCTCAACTGCTGCCAGATCAAATCCAGTGCCGAACAATATTGCAACAGTTCCTTTTTCTTTTTCGTGCTTGACAATTCTGCACCATCTCGATCAGATCAGTTTTTGATCCATTAACCGTCACGAACTATTCAATAACCTAGCGGAAATCATTGGGCGACATGCGAGTTCTTGTGACTGGTTCATCCATGTTTTTCGCGGCAAGGCTGATTCAGGGTTTGGCCGCAGGCGGAATTGAGGTGACGGCTGCTGACCATCACTGGTGGTCCGTGGGAAAGTCCATCCCGCGTACGAGGTGGTTGCGGACACCGTCACTTGCAGACGATCCGACCGGGTACTTGTCATCGCTCGTCAGAGAACTTAAATCCCGGCCGTACGATCTGTTGCTTTCCACTTTCGAAGAGTCCTTGCTGCTGGCAGAATTTCGTGACGATGTCGAATCGCTGACGTCTTTGCCCCTGCCTCCGTTTGAGACAATGTGGCGACTGCACCATAAGCCCAGCCTCTACGACTTGTGTTGCGAACTGAACATCCCAACGCCTCCCACCGTGCCTCGCCCGAATCCACTCGAACTGGAACGGGAAATCAGTGCACTGCGTTTTCCCGTCGTGCTGAAACTGCCGACAGGCAACAACAGCATCGGCCGTGAGTATTGCCTCACGATGCCGGAACTGGTAGAGCGTTTTGGATTATTGCATGCCCACGAATCGCGGCGTCATGCTGAGTCACCGTTTGTCCAGCAGAAGATTCAGGGAGATGCGATTTATACCCTGATGCTGTGCCACGCAGGTCGCAAACTGGGAGAAGTCATTTATCGTCCGTTGCGTTGCTTCCCGGAGAACGGTGGCACGTCCTCGCACAGAGAATCAATCAGTCATCCTGGAATCGCGGCACTCACAGAACGGCTGGCCGCCGCTACACACTGGACCGGTTTCCTCGGCCTGGACTTTATCGTTGATCACACCAACGGTACACCGTATCTGATTGACGCAAATCCTCGCGCGAATCCGGCAGTGCAACTGGGCTACCTCGGAGGTATCGACTGGACGGAATTGTTGATCGATGCGCTGCGGGGAGGATATCCGCCTTCTGTGACCGCCCGCCCCGGTGTCCGCAACTGCACGCCGTTGCTGGATGCCATGTGGATCATTGATGGTCTCAGGCCGCAACAGGGCTGGGCAAAGAATCTCTTTAGGCGGATTCGCAAAGTCCTGAGACCCGACTGGAAACTTGACTCAGGCCATGATTTCCTTGGGAAGAGCGAATGGCTCTGTCACATGGCGATCGGTTGGCAGGGATTTTCTGCCATCAATACGTCGCTGCTGACAGGAAAGACGATCGGTCACTGTTTCGTACACCATGGCAATTACGACCCGGTGACGGTGCGGCTCATGCGACAAAGTCAGGGGCAACAAATGTGCAGCGATGTCTACTGAGAGCGATGAAAAGAGCGATCAAACGGACCGCGCCCAATACTGTTCGGCACGGCGATCGCAGAAGAGTAATCAAAAGGGAGTGATCAGAAGGAACAAGCACAATACTGTTCGGCACGGACCTTGCCTTGGATTGAGGTTCGTTCTCACTCGAGGAAATTGCCAATGGGGTCACGTCTCATGGAATTGAGACGTGACCCGGTTTCATCAACGCGATTCTTCGGCGAGTCACGGAAAGCAAAGCAAAACAATCGGGCGATCTAAGCTGCTCAACGTTCCCGCAGCGCAATGATAATGTTCAATCGCACAGCACGGATGGCAGGCAGGATGCCGCCAAGCAGGCCCATGACCAGGGCCAGCAGCACGCCTTGCGCGAAGACACGCGGGCCGAAGCGGAAGGAGAAAGTGATTTCACTAAATTGATTGATCGTGCCGGTGGAGAGTCCGTTGAATGGTAGTGTGGCCAGACATCCCACGAATCGGCCAAGCAGACACAGGACAACGGCTTCAAACAGAAATGACACCAGGATGCTTCCACGGGGAAACCCGAGGGCTCGAGTGCCGAAAACGACTGGGGGGGCGAAATGACACGGACCGGGACGAACTGAAACGAAAATCGGGATTTCGGCGACAACTGGATTGCCAAGCCTTCTGCGGCCGCCGCAATGAATCACGCGAATAGAAACATGGGGGCATTCTTCGTAACCTGATAAGTACAATGTCCCCTTTTCCCTTTTGAAATTCGCTACGTTATCTGCCAGCCCGGACGCCAGCATCAGCCGTTTGTGTTAGTGACGACGTTGTATAACGAAGGTCGACAAC
>JANPHT010000386.1:0-7565 GCA_031424595.1 Planctomycetota bacterium | reverse complement strand
GTCTCGAACGGTGTGTCTCGACGCGGTGCCACAGGACTTATGGTCAGCTCACCAAAAAGCCGTGATGATGCACGCCACGGGCATCTATTTTTCACGGCAGGGGTTGATGCTGAAGGATATTTGGCCCAAAGTGAAGCGAATCTACGACAAATTTGGTCTCGCCTCCGAGTGGCAGCTGTCAGATCAGGCTGACATCATTGGCTATCGATCCAGTGAACATCAACTTACGCCAACTTCTGAATTCGAATTGCAGGCGCCAACCTGCGTCTACTGGCACCCAACTGTGGCGGCCGCTATGCCAGGCGATACGGTTCTGGTAACGGCTCAAGGTGGCGAAATGATCACACGTTCCGCTATCTGGCCGGAGCTCACCGTGCAGGTCAAAGGTCATGACGTGCCGTGTTCAGGACTGCTGTTGATTCGCGAAAGACAACCGGCAACGTCGCCGATCAAATCCCCGCAAGATCCGACGGGCGACTCATCACTCTTCCGCGGACGTAGTTTTCCCGACGATGACTCTGATGGCTCTCGAATGGATTCCATCTGGGAGCTTGACATGACTTCAGGCGGATCTGTGTTTGAAGAGCGGGAGTCCGCTTATTCCCAGGAATCCGTGTTGGATTAGCTTTCATTCTGCACATGGTCCGAGAGCGAGGCTCTTTCATTGACCACGTCAGCACAGCGATCGTGTATCATCGGCAAGCGACTTCAGAAAGCGCTGATTTGCGGGATGTTGGCGGCAATGACATACTGAAGCGTCGAGCCTGACATTGATTGGCTGATGCTTTAATCAGAGGGAATGCCATTGTGCGTAACTCGCCGCAATTCAGTCGTCGATCAGTACTTCAGAATTCTGCCTTCGGATTCGGCTCAATTGCGCTCAGTCAGTTGATGGCCGGGGACGGAATCGGAAGTCAGTCAGAACGAGTGGCCTCGCAAATCGCGGGTCAGCATTTTACACCCCGCGCTAAGAATGTGATTTTCATTTTTATGTCCGGTGGGCCGAGTCACCTGGATCTGTTTGATCCAAAGCCGTCTCTGACTCGCCTGCACGGTCACGCGGTTCCTGCATCCTTTCTGGAATCGCTCGCGGACCCTGTAATTAAGGGGGACGCACGCTGCTTTGCAAGTCCTCGCCATTTCCAGCATTACGGACAATGCGGGATGCAGTTTTCCGACTACGCTCGCCACCTTGGTTCGCGTGCAGACGACCTGTGCATGATTCGGTCGATGTACACCACCACCAGTAATCATGATCCGGGTCAACTCCTGATGCAGTGCGGAACCGTGCTGTTCGGCCATCCGAGTATGGGTTCGTGGGTCACTTATGGGCTGGGCAGTGAATCACAGAACTTGCCAGGGTTTGTCGTATTGCTGTCGAACTCTGGTGAAGGCGTTGACGGAGGAACGGCGCTGTGGAGCAACGGCTTCCTGCCGTCGAGCTATCGGGGGGTCACTTTTCGAAATCAGGGCGACCCAATTCTGCACTTGTCGAATCCTCCAGGCTTATCAGATTTGATGCAGCGTCGCCGACTGGATGCGATTCAGGGACTCAACACGGCTCGATTGGAAGTGACTGGAGATCCGGAGATCACATCGCGAATCGCTGCTTATGAACTCGCGTATCGAATGCAGTCGTCGGCGCCGGAACTTGTGGATTTTTCCCAGGAGACAGAAGCGACAAGAAGCATGTATGGCCTTGATAACGAGACCACGCGACCGTTCGGCTCGAATTGTCTTCTGGCCCGGCGCATGGTGGAGCGTGGAGTGCGGTTCGTGCAGCTCTATCACTCGACGTGGGATGATCACAGTGATCTGAACAATCATTTGAAGAAGAATACGGACATGACCGATCTGCCGGCGTCCGGTTTGATTCTCGATCTGAAGCAGCGTGGACTTTTGCAGGACACTCTTGTGATCTGGGCTGGCGAGTTTGGGCGAACCCCCATGCACGAAATCCGCCGAGGCACCACTCCTGGAAAAGAAGGTCGGGACCATCATCCGTTCGGCTTTACAGTGCTGATGGCGGGGGGTGGCGTCAAGGCCGGGATCACACTCGGAAAGACCGAGGATCTCGGATATCACGCGGTTGAAGACCGAATCCATGTGCATGACCTTCAAGCGACCATCCTGCACTGCCTTGGACTGGACCATACTCAACTGACGTTCAGGCACCAGGGCCGTGATTTTCGATTAACGGACGTCGAAGGAAAAGTGGTTGAAAAGGTTCTTGCTTAGATTTTTGCTGTGCATATGCACAGTTTTTGGCTGCGGGAGTTGCGATTTAATGCGAAAGCCCGTTCAATAGGGGCTCTATGAGATTCAGATCTCCTCGCCGGAACGCGCAATAAGCGGGGAAGATGAACTCTTGGCGACTTGAGAATTCCTGTCACGTCCGCTTCATCATGGAAAAATCCTTTCTTTTCACAGACGTAACCAACCCAACCTGGTTGGCTTATGTCGCATTTCTGATCATCGCAGTGTATTTCCGGTTCTCTCGGATCCTCACGATTCGAAATCTGGATTTGGCGCTGCTGCTGCTGCTGTCGTCTGCCATTGTCGTTACTGGCGTCTATCGCGATGCTCCCTATTCGGATGTCAAGCGGGACGCCGGGGCGGAGCCTGCGGTGGCAAGCGAAACTGAGCCGAGCACAACGGCGGAAAGCACAACGGAGGCAAGCACAACGGCGGCAAGCACAGGTGTCGAAAAAGCAAATAGTGAAAGCGACGCGAGTGCAGTGCCCGCAGACGATCAGGCGGTTCATCCCGTTTACCTATATGGGACTATGGTCCTGATGGGGCTAACGCTATTGCTGTTGGTGCGGCTGATCTTTGATGAGAGCTTTACGCGTCGTCCCAGACTCGATCAGAATCTGAATCAGGCAGGGATCACG
The DNA here is from genome assembly GCA_031424595.1 of Planctomycetota bacterium. GTDB lineage: Bacteria > Planctomycetota > Planctomycetia > Planctomycetales > Planctomycetaceae > SXXK01. The sequence continues at coordinate 4,671 of JANPHT010000386.1, read as the reverse complement.
TTTTTGTGTATTCCAGCATTTGCCATTCTGATGTTCAGCGTTTTGAAAAACGATCCGGCGGGAAGCACGTTTAAAGCCGTCGAGCATGGCCGCGCGTTGTTACAGCGGCGCGATGTTCCGATTGACCTGAATTCGGGAAGCGATGAGCAGCCTGCTCCGACAGAAACATTGATCGCTGCCGGCGGAGCTGCGATGGCGCAGCTTTCAGGCAATTTCCCAGTCTCGCGGGACGAGACTTCTCCGGCAGCGGACTCTGTTGAAGCGTGGCTGGCGAGAATCCTGGTGGTGATTGCCCATACGTTGGTGGTCGTCGGATTGTTGACAATCGGCAGGCAGCATTTTGCCAGTCTACAGCTTGGGATTTCAATGAGCTGTCTGTATCTGTTACTCCCGTGCACGGCCGTCAATGTGCATGAGCTGAATCATGTGGTGCCAGCCGCATGTCTCATCTGGGCGATAGCCAGCTATCGAAATCCAATCGTATCCGGAGTCCTGTTGGGGCTTGCCAGTGGAACACTGTTCTTTGCTGCATTTCTGTTGCCGCTTTGGGCTGTGTTCTACGGACGGCAGGGAGGAATAAAATTCATCGTGTCTGTTCTGGGGATTGGCGCAGTGCTGATCACAACGCTGCTGCTGATTTCTGGTGACGCGAATTCGTTTACAAACAAACTGGTAACCACTGCCAACTGGACTGTTTACAGACTTCTGGATGATTCAGTGACCGCCAACGACGATTCGTTGAGTCAGCTGTTTATTCGAATTCCGATGGCAGCCGTATTCTTTGTAATGCTGACGGCCATGACCGTGCTGCCTCGGCGGAGAAACCTCGAGAATCTGCTTTCGAACTCTACGTCATTGGTTGTGGCAGCCCAGATGTGGTACCCGGACGATATTGGGACCTATGTGTTGTGGTATCTGCCGTTATTTTTAATCGTGATTTTTCGGCCGCGGCTTGATCGATTCACTCCGCCCGAGGCTGTCGAGCGTGAGTCTGTTGCATTGTCTTCTCCGGATCCGCTGCCCTCTGCCGCCACGGTCGCCATGTCGCGAATCAGCTTTTTTCGGCGAGGCTCGCTTGCAGATCGCTGAAGCGGCAGTGTTTCGCCAGTATACTTCTGGTCTGGATGAGATGAGCGTTTCACGTCTACTGTTCAGGGAGCGACTCGATGTACCGAATGGCCCTGTTGTTCTCAGTGTTGCCTTCCGTGCTCTGCGCGCAGACGTTGCCGTTTCAGGTTCATCTGGATGTGATGCACCAGGAGCTGAGTCCGGACTTCTGCTGGTTTCATCCTCGCACTGCGGCAATCCCCGTTGTTGGTGCTGGTTCTCCGATCGTTATCTGTACGATCCAAAAGCATTTGGGAGTGTCCGATCATTATTCGGGGCTCTACTTTATGCGTTCCGATGACGGAGGACACTCCTGGAAACCTCCTGTGCTGCCGCCGGAACTCGATTGGCGGACGGTCAACGGGGAGACGATTGCCGTTTGTGACGTGACACCAGGGTGGCATCGTCAATCTGGCCGCCTGCTGGCGATCGGTGTCAAACTTCGTTACAGCGCGGCGGGTGAACATTTGCTCGATCAGCCTCGATCGCATCAGTGTGCCTACGCGAGCTACGACCCAAAATCCGGCAAGTGGACCGAATGGAAAATGCTCGCGCTGCCGGACGAAGAAACGAAGCACTATCTTGTTGCTCCCGGGTGCGTTCAATGGCTTGTGCGACCCGATGGGACATTGCTCGTGCCCATGTACTTTCGACTGCCGAGAGGAGAACGCTATCAGTCTACGGTACTGCACTGCCGCTTTGATGGTACAACGATGGAACTGATTGAAAAAGGCAATGATCTGGGACTGGAAGAAGGTCGAGGCCTTTACGAACCTTCCCTCGCACTCTTTCAGGGAACGTACTTCCTGACACTCCGCAACGACAGCAGGGGTTACGTGACAACGAGTCAGGATGGTCTGCATTTTGAACCGGTGCAGCCCTGGCAGTTTGATGATGGTTCAGACCTTGGCAGCTATAACACTCAGCAACATTGGCTTGTCCATGATCAGGGGCTGTTTTTAAGCTACACACGACGAGGGGCTGACAATGATCATATTCCCCGTAACCGAGCTCCCGTGTTTCTGGCACAGGTTGATTCTCAGGCGAAAAGAGTGATCCGCGGATCGGAGAAAGTCCTCTTGCCGGAACGAGGTGTCATGCTGGGCAATTTTGGAGCTGCGGCAGTTTCTGAAAATGAATCTCTTGTGACCGATGCGGAATTCATTCAGGACGGAAAGACGAATCCCAGGGGTGCCAACGGAAGTGTGTTCGCGGCTCGAGTAAAATGGAGTCGCCCCAACAGACTTGCCACGATTGCGGCTCGACGTCGGATTGTGGTTTTAGGAGATTCCATCACGAAGGGAGTGCGAACGGGCGTAACGCCTGATCAGACATTTGCCTCCCTGTTGCAGACCGCTCTGAGAGAGAACGGCCACGATGTTGATGTCATCAATCAGGGGATTGGTGGTGAGCGAACGGATCAGGCGCTTGCACGACTGAGCCGGGATATACTTTCTTTGGAGCCGGCACTGGTCACAGTGATGTACGGCACCAATGACAGCTATGTCGATCCGGGGCAGAAAGACAGCCGACTTTCCAGGGACCAATACCTTGTGAATCTACGCAAAATTGTAGCAGAATTGCGGCGAATCGGGATTAAGCCTGTGCTCATGACAGAACCTCGATGGGGCGATAAGGCCGCCTTAAACGGAATCGGGGAGAGTCCCAATGTGCGGCTTGAACCATTTGTCGTCGCCTGCCGTCAGGTTGCCGAGGAGACGCATACGCCACTGGTGGACCATTTTCAGCTGTGGACCAAATCCAACGCAGAAGGAACTGATATCGAAAATTGGACGACCGATCAGTGTCATCCAAATCCCGAGGGGCATGAGCAAATCGCGAACGCGATGTTGCCTGCAATTCTCAAGACTTTGGCAGAATGACCTTTCTGAAGTCTTTTTGATCCACCCGGGAATCCTTTGCGTTTTAACGCGGTCAGGGCAATTTTGACAATACTTCAATTGCTCTGACGAAGTATTGCCAGGGATATCGCAGCCAGCGCCTCAGCCGGATTCCGCAACAATCACCGCTGACCCTGGCAAGTCAAACCATTCGCGGCTAGATTTCGCTGGGCGATTTGCCACACTGAGTTTACTAAAGATTCTCAAGTCACAAGAAAACGATTGTTTGGGGTCAGGTTTCATGAGTCAAGATCAGCCCAATGTTGGTTCAATTAACGTTCCCCCGGTTGCCCCGGAACAATCGTTGGCCCCTGATCTTCCAGATCACGTTTACCTGGTGTCGTATCCAAAAATTGTCTTTCTCTATCCCACAGTTTTGACGGCTTTGCTTTGCTCAATTGTGATGTGGGCGAAAGGTGATGTGCCCTCGAACGAAGCCTCGGCGATGATTGCCGGCTCGTCGGCCGTCGATACAACCGCAGCCATTGTTTCACCCGATGCGGGTGCCGCGTTCACACCAGACACGACTGCCGCAGTTTCTACTCCTCCGGCCGACGTCGTAGTGTCCAGGGAATCTGCAGCGGCTGGTGATGCCTCTGTGGCTGCCGAAGGACCTGCTGGTGCCATTGCGGATGCCGTGCCAGTGGCTAAACCTCATTCAATCACGATTCATTCGTATCACAATATCTGCGCGAGAATCTTTCTGATCGTTTTTGCATTGAATATGGTTGTGATCTCCTTCGACTTTCCTCGAACGACTTCGCTGACATGGTTTTTTGCAATCAGTGCGATGGTGATCGGTTTGTGGCTGTTGTTCTCGAAGTATGAAGGGCTGGCGCCACGATTGGTGCAGGGATTGTTGAGCATTAAGCCGTGGGCGAATGCGTCGTTCTACATGATTTATGCATTGATCATGCTGTTTCTTTACGTGTGGGTCATGATTAGTCGGCGGTTTGATTACTGGGAAGTCAAGGGCAACGAGTTGCTGCATCATCACGGTTTCCTCAGCAATCTTGAACGGTTCTCCGCACCGAACCTGCGAATCGACAAAGAGATTAACGATCTGTTTGAATACCTGTTGCTGCGATCCGGACGACTCATCATTCACGCCAGCAACGAACGCCGCGCGATCGTGCTGGAAAACGTGCTGTTCATCAACGACAAAGAGGAACGGATCACCAAGATGCTTGGCGCTCTGCAAGTTCGTGTGCGGACTGAACGAGAATGAAGAATTGACCGAAGCGTCGTCATTTGCTGAGACGCCAGCAACACATCGTTTAACCCTGAGCCGCAAGCGACGGCATGGCCGGAAACCGTCACTCGCAAAACAGGTTTGAATTCAGCTTAATGACCATTAGCGGCCTGTCGCCCATATAGCCCACCCGGAGAGCTGATTACTTATGTCTGCCACAAAAGATTTCAAGGTCATTCCGTCTGATACCGAACTGGAAACGCTCAAGCGCAACCTGACGTTTCATCCTGCCAATCCTGCAAACGCGAAGACGCTGTCCCGTGCACAGGTCGAAGGTTACAACGTCAGCGGGTTCATACGGCCGGTCGATATTTACGGACCGGATGAAATAGCGAGAATTCGGCAGTACTTCGACAGGCTGCTCGAAAATACCATCGCATCCGGTGGAAACAGTTACTCCATCAGCACTGC
>JANPHT010000385.1:0-6219 GCA_031424595.1 Planctomycetota bacterium | reverse complement strand
GGCAAAAGTTGGCTGTTGGGCAAGAGTACTCCATCTTCACCCCACCACGCCAAGTTCATCGCACACCAGGATTTCCTTTGTTGCTCGCCGCCAGCATTCGACTTTGGGGTGACAGCGTCTTTGCCGCCAGTCTGGTCATGGCGTTTGTCGGCGCCGCTTGTTGCTGGCTGACATGGAAACTCGCCAGACAGGTGGCCACTGAAAGAGTAGCGCTTTGGGCTCTGCTCATCGTTGCTGTTTCGCCGCTGCAAATCGGCAGCAACGTCCAGATCCTGTCGGAGACCTGGTTTAGCTTCTGGCTACTGCTTTGCCTGATTGCGATGTCGCCACTGGTCTCATCGAGCATTCAGGATGGCCGTTCACAGGCCCTGTCGTCGCTGGTGACGGGATTGCTGACGGGATTGCTGACGGGACTCACGGTGCTGGTTCGACCCGGCTGGATTTTGTGGCCGTGGTTCAGTTCAGCGATCGTCTTCGTCTTTGGCGGCCAGTCAATGAAACGTAAAATCGCGATCGGGCTCTTGCTTTTCGCGGGCTGCTACCTTGCTCTGCTGCCCTGGGCCATAAGAAACCACAATGTGACCGGGCATTGGATCTTCACGTCGTTGTGGTCGGGCCCCAGTCTCTATGACGGACTTCATTCTAAAGCCACTGGGGCAAGCGATATGGAATTCTTCGATCAGGAGAACGTCTTATCCACCATGTCCGAGTTCGATATGAACGCCCACTACAAACAGCGGGCATTTGAATTTGCGATTTCAAATCCGGTGCGCACGGCTGAACTGGCCATCATCAAAGCCGGCCGCTATCTCAGTCCAACCCTGAACGCTACAGGCTTCTCAGGAGGCCCATTCTCTCTATTCTGCCTTGCGTGGTACGCCGTATTTTGGGCTTTGGTGGGATATGGGGCCATTGAGCTGCGAAAAGATCGAGGAATACTGCTTCTTTTGACCGCGCCATTCCTGCAGTTTTTGCTGGTTCATATGGTGTTTGTGGGGTCAATTCGGTATCGTCTCCCAGTCGAATTTCCACTCTCCGTGATTGCAGCAAAGGGATTCGTTGGGTTGCAGAGAAAATTCGTGTCTGGAAAAGGGGTCAGAAACCAATAGCCAAAATGGCCCGAAGGGTGCTTCGCACTATTGGTTCCTGACCCGTTTTCTGAGGACGATTCAATAGGAATCGAAAAGTCTGTTCGTGGACAAGGATGTCGCGACTGGCAGGGATGCATGAAGTTTTCGGCTGTTCTCAAGTGGATGCTGTACCTGACGCTGGCGATTGTGTTCGCCATGGGTGCAGGCGGCGTCTGGCTTTGGCAGAACGGCAATTCGATGATGCGTCACAAGCTTCTGGCGACGTTCGATCAATGTGCACCCGATCTGGAACTGCTGGTTGACAGGATTGATGTTCTGACCACGTCGGCGGTGAAACTGACGGGAGTCGAGATTCGCGATCGCCATACGAATCGTCCCATTCTCCGGGCGGCCGAACTTGAGGTGTCGGTTGATGAAGCTCAGATGCTGGAGCGGCAGCAGATCCTGGTGCAGACGCTGCGAGTTTCTGGAGTGGACATATTACTTCGACGCACTTCGGATGGACGGTGGAATTGGCAGGAATACCGTTTCGAACGCCTGTCGGACGTTTTTATACCACCCACAGTGCGTCTGGAAAACGTCCGTGCTCAGATAATGCTCGAGCATGCAGACGGAATTCCTCCGGCGAATCTACTGGTGAGTTCGCCGCTGTTTCAAGCCATTCCCGCGTCGGGGGAATCTTATGATTTCACGGGACTGTTAACATTGCCTGGTGCTGGAGACCTCACGATCGATGGGGATTGCGATCTTCGCCAGAAAACGTGGAGTCTTGGCGGCAAGCTGAATGACGTCAGTGCTGATCAGAGTCTGCTGGAAATCGCCAAGTCCACCGCGCCTCAGTTGGCCGAACAATTGCAGCAGCTGGATACATCCATGGCACGCATGCTGCCGCGCCCGACTTCAACGCAATCGGCATCAAGCGACTTCGACACGGCCGCCATCGTGATTGGAGAAAGCGGCGTGTCGCCACGTTTCCTGGGTGTATTGGATGTGGATTTCCATGTTGAAAAGCGAGCCGACAGCTCAGTACCGGATTTGCATCTGGACATTGACATTCGCGATGGGCAATTGAGTTCTCCGGTGGTGCCAATTCAGCTGTCCGATGTTCGGGCCAAGTTTTTCTGGAGCAACTCGAATGTGGAGTTTCTGCTGCTAAATGCCCGCGACGGCGACGCCCTGATCACAGGCGAATTAAAGATGCCGCTGGGTGCTGACGCGATGGCTCCGATGGCCACGTTGCACCTTGAGAATATTCCTGTCTCTCAGGAATTGAAGCCGTTGCTGCCAGGGAAGTCGCAGAAGTTCTTTGAGCACTTTGATCCGGAAGGAAAAATCTCCGGCGATATCGAAATCCGCCGGTTTCCTTCGGGTAAGTGGCTGCCCGTCAGCGTCCAAGGCAGCGCTGTCAATGCCTCGATGGTGTTTCACAAGTTTCGATACCCGGTGACAGGAGTTTCGGCTGTCCTGAAACAGCGGCCGATCGCGTCCGACGCGGGCTCGTTAAGCGATGTGGTCTTTGATCTTGATGCTCAGGGGCTTCTCGGAGTCCAGCCCGTGACGGCCACCGGATGGCTGCGAAACCCTGGACCGGAGATCGAACTGAACATCGACGTTCATGTGGACACACTGCCACTGGACAGTGATTTTCGAGACGCACTGGAAATCCCCGGCCGAAAGGTCATTGATACTCTGAATATCTCGGGCCTCGCCAGCGCTGACGTGAATTGCGTGCGACCTCCCGGTCTTGATCAGCATACGCACATCATTTTGAATGCGAAGGTCCGCGAGGCGAAGATGCAGTTTCACGGGTTTCAGTACTCGATTGAACGACTGACCGGAGAAATTGAGTATCGATCGCAGGAGAAGAACTGGACCTTCCGCAACCTGCACGGCTGGCACGGGCCGGGAGAATTGGCAGCCCACGGCGTCTTTCGTGGCCTTCCTGCCCCGGGCGAACTGCAGCTATCGATCAAGGCTCAAAATGCTTTGCTGGACGCCGACCTGTTTCATGCCCTGAACGTACCATCACGTGCGATCTGGACGATGATTAATCCGGAAGGAAAAGTCAATCTCACGACAAACATCGCCTGGACGGCATCGCCGGGTCAGAAGCCGGTGGTACGCCTGGATGATGTTCACATTTTTGAGGCGACTGTTTATCCGAAGCCGTTTCCGTACCGGATGAAAATCAAGTCCGCAAAACTCAGCTATGATCCGAATAATCCCGAGTTTGGCGGAACTCAGCACTGTCGCATTCAGTCGCTTCGAGCCGAACATGACGGGTCGTTGATCACCGCCAGCGGATGGGCCACCGCCGGAGTGGACGGGCTGTGGCAACTGCATCTGGATGATCTGAACGCCATCGAATTGAAACCGGATGATGACTTGCGAGCGGCGTTGCCCAGGGGCTGGAAGGAGTCACTTTCGCGCTTGTCCCAGAAGGGCCTGGTCTCCATGGAGTCGTCAGAAATCGACTTCCGGGGAATCGCTGATGATGAGGCTCCGACCACGGCTGCGTGGAATACGACACTTCGACTTAAAGAATGTGAGATTGCCGCCGGACTGGATCTTAAGAAGGTTTCCGGCATCGTGCGGGCTCGAGGAACATGGGACGGCTATCACCTGCACAATGAAGGGACAATTCGACTCGATCGACTCGAAGTGCTGGAGATGGTTATCGCCGGCATCAATGGGCCCTACACAATGACCGATGATGAGTTGGTGCTTGGCAATCGAGATGTCATTCAGGGGCGTGTTCGTCCGCGTGACGTGCCGGCATCGGAACGCATCCAGGCGCAAGCTTACGGTGGGTCACTGGAAATGGATGGTCTGATTAAACTTCAGGCCGGCAGTAATTATCGACTATTCGCTGAGCTGCGAAACGCGTTGCTGGAATCCTATGCGGCCTACCATCTGAAAGATCAGCAGAATATCCGCGGAGTTGTGAGCTCCTGGATTTTTGTGGAGGGAGACGGTGATTCTGCGTCAAACCTTCGCGGCAATGGTCAGTTGCAGATCAATCCGGCAGCGCTCTACGAGGTCCCGGTGGTTCTCGAAATGCTTTCGGCATTGAATCGCTTGAACTTTGCTGTCCCTGATCGCACGGCGTTCAATTATGCCCTGATGTCATTCAAAATCCACGATCGTGCCTTTTGGTTCGATCCCATTGATCTGGTCGGCGATGCGCTGTCACTGCGTGGGCGTGGAAGTGTGGGTTTTGGAGGCGATGTGGTTCTGGACTTCTTCTCTCGGCCAGCTCGTTCCAACGGCCTGCCGCTCAGCGGTGCGTTGGCGGCCATGGTGACCCAATGGGTGAACGTGAAAGTTCGAGGTACGATTGATAAGCCACAAACGGATGTTCGCAATCGCATCAAACTGGATGACTCAATGCGGCAGTTCCTTGGCGCCCAGCCTCGCCCTGATGCTCCCATTCCGGCGCTCTCCATGCCGACCATATTTGGGCAGCAGCCCGGCCCACAGACGCGGCGGCCATAAGTCAAACTCTGTCCTTCCATCATCTGCACAACACGTGTGTGCAGATGAATGATTGACTGCCGAGCAACTTACCTGAACTTAACGAAACATCATGTTGGGGAATTAAGGATTTCAACGGACGACGCGACCCGAACCTGATCCCTCCATCAGCTCTTCGATCTCCACCTGCGTCGCATAGTTCCAATCACCCACAACGGAGTGTGCAAGACATGCGGCCGCTGTCGCGAAGTCCAAAGTCCTCTGCAGATCAAAACCTGAACGACTCAAGCCGAACAATAGACCCGCATCATACGCGTCACCGCTTCCCACTCGATCCACAATGTTACGGATTTCATAGGGCTGATACTTCCCGTCTCGAACGGGCGACAGCATTGTTTCTGCCGTTCGCGTTTCCAGCAGCAGAGCGCCCCAATTGTTGCGCGAAGCGGAAAGCTGTTCCCGCAAGGTCGTCGACACGAATTCCAGATTGGGATAATGGCGGTACAGTTCCTGAGCAAAAGCGGTGGCTCTTTCGATGTGTTTCTGAGAATCGTTGCCGGCAGGAACCGGATCAGAGAGCGTAACGCCAAGCAGTCGTCCATCTTCTTCATTGGCCATCAGTAGATTGACCAATGGCATCAGTTCCCGCAAGACTGCGCCCGCCAGCGTCTGAGGTGTCCGGGTCGGATCCCAGCGCCAGAGTTTCGAACGGAAATTCACATCGCAGGAAACTCGAACCTGCATTTTTCTGGCGATCCGAGCGGCTTCAAGAGTTGTCTCGGCGGCGGACTTCGAAATAGCGGGCGTAATCCCGGTCAGATGAAGCCATTCTGCACCGGCGAGAATAGATTGCCAATCGAAGTCGCCCGGCTTAGCCAGGCTGATCGAAGAATGTTGGCGATCGTAATAGACGCGACTTGGCCTTTGATTGGCGCCCATCTCCACGAAGTAAATTCCAAAACGACCTTGCTTTGAGATCTGCAGGTTCTGAGTGCCAATTCCAACGCTGCGAAGATTCGCCAGACATGCCGATGTCAGAGGACTTTCAGGCAGAGCGGTTACGAATTCCACATCTTCGCCCAGCATTGCCAGCGAAGCCGCAACATTGGCCTCAGCACCAGCGAAGGTGACATCCAGAGAGCCTGGAAGCACCTGCCCCAGCCGCAAAACTCCCGAAGGAGCCATCCGAGCCATAATTTCGCCAAACGTCACAATCTTCGACACGATCGCCTACCTCTGGTGAGTTGCCGCCGAATCTCTTGAGACACCTGTTGCCCAAAAACCCAGAACCCCACGTTCACTGTAGCAGAAGTTACGAAGACGTGTGGCAGCCCTCAACATTGAGCAAGCGGATTCGCAGGAGTTTTGAGGTTGTTACTATCAGCAATGATCTAATTGAACCAAGTTTGTGGCGCGACCGTCCGCGAATCAGAACTGTTTGATTTCTCGCCGGGAGTCAGTTCATGAAAACACTTCACACCCGTATCATTCAAAACTTCAGACCACGCCCCGTTGCCGCAGTAACACCGCTCCGCGTTCTTCACGGCAGTGCTGTGATTGGCTTGATGTGACTGGCGGACATCTCAGCATTGGGCTCGCGGCGTCTGACTGTTACAGTTTCCGTTACAGTGTCGGAAGGACTGCTGCGGCTGGA
>JANPHT010000384.1:0-3659 GCA_031424595.1 Planctomycetota bacterium | reverse complement strand
ACCCCCTTGTTTTCCCTCTGTTTTGCCACGGGATTCCTGGCCATGTCGCAAATGGCTGTCGCTGAAGAGTTTCACCTCAAACTGCGATCGCAGAAGCCGTTGGAGTCAGCCGACCAGAAATTTGAGCGTTTCACGGTGAATCAGAGTTGGCGTCCTGAAGGAACGGCCGTAATCGTTTGCGATGTTTGGGACAAGCATCATTGTCTGAACGCCGTACGACGCATGGAAGAGTTCGTTCCCACGATTAATGACGTGCTGACCAAGGCCAGGAAGCAAGGGGCGACAATTATTCATTCGCCCAGTGACTGCATGCCCGCCTATGAAAACCATCCGGCTCGAGCTCGAGCGGAGCGTGCTCCCGTCGCGGCCAACAAGCCGAAGGATGTTGAGTTCTGGTGCTCAAACATTCCCGCCGAAGAACAGGCATCGTATCCCATTGACCAGTCAGATGGCGGTGAAGACGACGATCCGACGGAACATGCTCGATGGGCTGCAGAACTGAAGCAACTGGGCAGAAATCCTGGGCTGCCATGGAAGACTCAATCAAATCTGATTTCGATCGACGAGGATTCGGATTATATCAGTGATCGAGGTGATGAAGTCTGGAACATTCTGGAATCAAGGGGCATAAAAAACGTCATTCTTGTTGGCGTCCACACAAACATGTGCGTGCTGGGGCGTCCGTTCGGACTTCGCCAAATGGCTCGCAATGGTAAAAACGTTGTGCTCATGCGAGACATGACCGACTGTATGTACAACCCCGGACGCTGGCCTTACGTGGATCACTTTACAGGCAACGACCTGATCGTGTCTCACGTCGAACGATTTGTCTGCCCGACCATAACAAGTGATCAGATTCTGGGAGGACAACCATTTGCATCGAAATATGATACTCGCAAACAACGAGATCTGATGAACATCGAATCTGCCGCATCAGCGTCAGACTCCTTTAAGAAGCAATGGACGACCGCTGTCGCAGAAGACTCATGGCAAGAGGCCAGCGGCGGTCGGTTCACGGAAGTCACCGGCGTAGTTTGGTATCGATGTAGTCTGCGCTTGCCATCGACATGGATTAATGACTCCCGATTGCTGCTCAACGTAAAACAGGCGGCCGAGAATGAAACGCGTGCCTGGATTAATGGATCCGAGTTAAAAGCAGGAGTCGACAATCGCTCGCTGATGGTGCCGCGAGATGTCATCACTCCCGACGATATCGATCTCCTGGTGGTTCGAGTCGAACACAAACTCGCGTCACCTCGACTTCTCACACCTCCTGTACTTCAGGCAGCGGGCCAAAGCCTGACACTTGATGGTCGCTGGCAGTTTCGAATCGGCGACGATGCGTCATGGACCAACATTCCTCTTCCGGCAAAATTTGGGATGGGATCGGATGTGTTGCACGAGCCCCGTTAAATGAAGCCCGTTACCCCATCGTAGCCAAATCAATGATTTTTTTTAACCTGGATTTGTTGGTGATCAGTCGGTTTGGAAACGCAGCGAGTGCGGATCTCCAGACCAGATTTTTTCGGCAGGACGACATCCATCGAATGGATCTCGGACAGATCGGGCGAATCGATAGATCGCTTTTTTGAAGTCGAAACGCGGCCTCGGCTTCTGTCAACGGGATGTACGCTTTCCAGAGTTCTTCGTCTGACCAGTCGACGACGTTCGTGCGAAGCAGGTACCACCCGGCACTCAGCGTCGTCCAGTCACGGGTGGCTTCGACGTTTGACCATTCAATGCAAGCGGCATCTTTGTTCGTCTTTGTAACCTTCACGTCAAACAGCTTTGCCGCGCGAGAGTTCTTGCCAAGCATCCTGCCGATCTCGCGTTCCACCTTCATCGGATCGCGTGCCTGCTTTTCGCAGCGTGCCTTCATGCAATTCAGCGCCGCTTCGCTCTTCTTTTCCCGAATCGCTGAGTAATACCTTCTTCCTTTTTCGACCGTTCGCGACGGCGGCACAGAATGAAGCGTTCCCGTGACGAACTACTCTCTGATACGCATGCTAACGCTCTTCAGGCCGAGGCCAGGATATCTGGTCGTCACTACATCCCATTTCGGGTTCCGAAACATGGGCTTCTTGAAAAATTGCGATCCAAAATACAGGGAATGATTTTCCTGCCGATGCGGATTTCGACACTTTCGACACTTTCGACACTTTCGGGGAAGTCGGGTCAGCAGTGTTCATGTGACGGCGTCCACTTCCTTTAACCGGCAGAGATGCGTACGATCAATGTCGCGGGGTTAAGTTCCATCAGTTTTTTGCAGAATGTGTCATGAACGCTGTGTCGGAAGTTCTGAAGCTCGGACGAAACGTCACTCTCTTTCCCGTGATTCACGGAAGTGGTGACTTTGCAGTCGAAGTGCGCCGATTGATGCTGGCGCAGAAGCATGCGTGTCTGGCTGTCCCCCTACCTCCGTCATTTCAGCAGGATGTGGAAGCGGCTGTCGAACGGTTGCCCTGTGTGTCGGTCGTGCTGCAACGTGAACCGCTTTCGGGATTCTCAGGGACCAGGACGGATTTCACCACCGGAGCGGAAGACGACGACACGGACGAGACTCTGGCAGGCGGCAGTTACGTTCCTATCGATCCCTGTCAGCCCGTGATTGCCGCCCTGCGCATTGCTCGTCAGGAACGCATGGCGCGGGAATTCATCGACATCGAAACGGATCAATACATTCCTCGCGAAGCCTCACTTCCGGACCCGTATGCTCTGAAGCGAGTCCGCCCTGAGCAGTTTGCCGCCGCCGTGTTGCCCGCCCTGCCGGCTCCGGAGGATGACGATCAGTGGCGACGAATTCACTGGATGGCCAATGAGCTCCATCGCCTTTCTGCCAAATATGAGTCCGTGCTTTGCCTGTGCAATATTATGGACTGGCCGTGGTTACGGGATGCATTCAACAGTGTTGTCGAACGCCCTGCTGAACCATCATGGTCAGAAACGCCGACGGAGACCTATGGGGTCTCCGCCAGAACATTGACCTTCATGCTCGGCGAACTTCCATTTATCACCGGACTCTATGAACGCGCGCGATTTGAACTGGATGATGACGAAAATCTTTCGATCGACGGGATTAAATCTCTGCTGCTGTATGCTCGCGATCGCTACAAGGATGAGTTCAAATCAAGAGCCCGACGGATTACGCCTCAGCTGCTGATGAGTTGCCTGAAGTATGTACGCAATTTGTCTCTGATTGAACGACGGTTTACTCCGGATCTTTATACGCTGGTGGTCGCGTCGCAACAGACAGCGGGTGACCAATATGCGATTCATGTAGCAGAAACCGCTCGCGACTATCCGTTTGCTCCGGCTGCTGATCTGCCAGAAATTCGCTTCGGAATTGACCGCACGATTCTGCCGGACGGATCAGAATTGAGACCGATTTGTCGTCTGCCCGGGCATCCGGTTGTCTGGCGAAGTTGCCGCCTGAATGCCAGGCCGGACCGTCGAACGAAGATCGAATGGCAGAAGTCCTGGAATCCCTTTGGTCAATGCAGCTGGCCGCCGGAAGACATCGCGATCGAGCGATTTCGTACTCACGTCAAGGACGTTGCCCTCGATCTGATCGGAAACGATCTGGCGCGCACGGAGAAGTTTTCCGCCAGCATGAAGGATGGACTCGACATCAGGGAGACTTTGCGAAACTGGCACCTGGG
>JANPHT010000383.1:0-3397 GCA_031424595.1 Planctomycetota bacterium | reverse complement strand
CGCGACGATTAAATCCGCAACCCGCAAGCGGGCTGTTGATTTAGTGTGGGATAGGCTTCCAGCCTGTCTTGACTCAGCAGAAATCGCTGTATTTTCTGCAATGAATGTCAGGCTGGAAGCCTAACCTACTAAAAAACAAATTAGATCAACAGCCTGCATGCTGCCGCCATTCCCGTGGCCGAATCTTAGTCAACTCTGCCAACCCACATGAGATGACATGGTGATTTTTCACAAACTGCCGATGCCCAACGAAGACCCATGAAAGTTGTCCAGATCCAACGCCGACCGATCCCGACTCAGTTCAGTGTCGAAGGATACTTCAAGAGAGTTCGGGAGAGTCTTAAATCGCAGGTGAACCTTCGCTTGTTTGTCGTTCCCTGTTTCAGTCGAGGATTGTGGGGACGTCTGCGAAACTGCTGGGCCGCATTTCGCAATCAGGGTGAAGTGAATCATGTGACCGGCGATATTCACTACGTGGTTTTCTTGCTGGCCCGTCGTAAGACCATTCTTACGGTGCTCGATTGTCAGGTGCTTTCCCGACTTTCCGGGTGGCGACGGGCTGTCGTGAAACTGTTGTGGTATACTGGGCCGGCTCGATGTGTTTCCCGGATTACCGTCATCTCAGAAGAGACGCGCCAACAGTTGCTTCAAGAGATTCCGTTTCCGGCTGACAAGGTTCACGTGATTCCGGTTTCTGTCTCGGAGCTTTTTCAACCAGCTCCCAAGGAGTTCCACACACACTGTCCAAGAATTCTTCAGGTCGGAACAAAAGCCAATAAGAATGTGGATCGATTGGTAAGGGCTCTACAGGGGATTCCCTGTACGCTGGACATCGTGGGGCCCATTGACGAGGCATTGCAGAGCTTGCTGGTCGAGACTCAGGTGACGCATCAATCGTTCGGACGACTGACGGATGAAGAGTTGGTCCAGCGATATCGTGAGGCGGACGTGATTAGTTTTGTGTCGACGCACGAAGGTTTTGGAATGCCGATCGTGGAAGCACAATGTGTAGAACGAGTATGCGTGACATCAAATTGTTCGTCGATGCCTGAAGTGGCCGGGGAGGGGGCTTGTCTTGTGGATCCGTTTGATGTGGCTTCAATCCGTGCAGGTTTCCAGCGGGTGATCATGGATAATGAATATCGGAAGTCTCTGATCGAAGCTGGGCGAGTTAACTGCCTGAGATTCGACGCAAACAAGATCGCCGCCGACTTCCTGGAGGTTTATCAACTCGTGAATGAAGAGTCACAGCGGGATTCGGTTTGATGGGGTCAATGAAGTAAAGCGTCACGGCGCAAGTGGTCCGGAGTCGCTGATAGTTCTATGAGCAGAAAGATGTCCTGGAGCCAGTCCCG
The DNA here is from genome assembly GCA_031424595.1 of Planctomycetota bacterium. Classification (GTDB taxonomy): domain Bacteria; phylum Planctomycetota; class Planctomycetia; order Planctomycetales; family Planctomycetaceae; genus SXXK01. The sequence continues at coordinate 2,042 of JANPHT010000383.1, read as the reverse complement.
GTTTTGTGAGAGTTGCACTGATTTCTTTTGGCATGCACGGTGCGCTTATATTTCAGGCCAGCGAAAATCGTGAGCGCTTTCTTTGGTATCGGGCCGGTAGGCCAACGGGGTCAAGGGACGATTGTGGGGTTTCGTTGAAGTGTCGACTGCTGATTTGTGCGGACTGGTTTGATCCTGGTTTTCGGGCGGGTGGTCCGATTCGCAGTTGCGTTAATCTGGTTGAGTTGTTGGGGGAAAGCGCGGAGATCGCAATGATCACCAGCGACCATGATCTTGGAGAAGATCGGCCGTATGCTGAGATCCAAAGCGATCGGTGGATAATCTGGCGCGAACTCGCTCGAGTCTGCTACTGCCGGAGCAGTTCGCAGAGAATGTTCCAGTTTGTGCGGTCACTGAAGGTCTGGAAGCCGGACGCCATTTATTTGAACAGCATGTTTTCAGTGCCCGGGACATTGTGGCCACTGCTTTGGGTGTGGCTGTCGCGAAATTCGGTTCGGATCGTACTCGCACCGCGAGGCATGTTGAAGCCGTCGGCCCTGGCACAAAAGGGCTGGAAGAAACGACCGCTCTTGAAATTCGTTCGCTGGCTCGGGCTTGTGAAAAAGGTCTGGTTTCATGCGACTTCGGCGGAAGAGTTGGAAGAGATACAAGCAGTCTTTGGGTCAGTGAACGCCGAGTTGGTCAGTAATGTCCCCTGTGTGCCGATGTTGGACGTACGCCCGCATGAACGAGCTCCGCGATTGCTGAGGCTGTGTTTTGTCGGACGAGTCCATCCGATTAAGAATCTGTTGTGGCTGCTGAACGCGATGGCTTCGCTTGATTGTCGGTGTCAGCTGATTGTTGTTGGCCCGGTCGAAGATCAGGCCTATTACGAACAGTGCCGGAAGGCTGTCCGTCGCCTTCCGGAATGCGTTTCAGTCGAGTTCGTGGGGGCAAAGAAGGAGGTCGAAGTCCGCGAACTGCTACTCAATGCAGAAGCCATGATCCTGCCGACACAGGGGGAGAACTTTGGCCATGCAATTTTCGAATCGTTGGCGGTTGGAACACCGGTTATCATCAGTGATCGAACCATCTGGCGAGATCTGTATGAACAGCAGGCAGGCTGGGATTTGAGCCTTGATCCAGCGGAGTTTAGGAAGGCAATTCTTGATCTGTCGAAAATGAGTGTTCAGGACTACCAGCAATGGCGACAAGGGGCGTTGAGACTGGCCCAGACGTTCCTGGCCGCCAACAACTTTCGAACGGATTACTTGCGTCTGTTTGGATTTGCGTAGGCGAGGAAGTGCCGGCTGTCCGAAAATGCTCGTTGCGTTTCTGCGTAATGCGTTTTATCCAGCTCCGCGTGAAGTCTGTTTCTCATGATGATTGAGACTAAAAACGCCCTATAAACTGCCAGATGCAACATTCTTCCCTAAGTGCATATTTGGCAAATTGGGGATTTTGGAAAAATCTTCCTGTTTTTTTTGACTTGAGTTGTCTGCATCGCTTACTCTGAGCGAATTCGGGAAGATCCTCGCCTCCAACAGGTAAAGTTTGGTGATTACTATGAAGACTTTGGTTCGATCAGCCTTGGCATTTCTGCTTTGTGCCAGTGCGGTGCAGGCGGAGATTGTGATTGACGATTTTGATTTAGGTGCAACTGTTCACAACTTTGCCGCACCGACAGGACCAATCGTTAGTCCGTTGAATGATGGGATTAGCGGGAACCGTACAGTGAGCGTGAATGCCAATCCTGTGTTTCCTTTCGCCAACGCGATACAGTTCCGAGATACGTCCACCAAGCTGATTGAAGGGTTCAGTGCGGTTTCGACCGTGACTCTCGACTATGCGTTTACTGCTCCGCTGAACCTAACGCCTGGATTATTTAACTTGAGTTTTAGTTTGGTTGGCCCTGTCACGGGTACTTGGACTGCAACGTTTTCGCTCAATAGTCTGGCTCAGACAAGTGGAGCTATGGCATTGGGGTCGGGTGGCGCTAGTTGGTCACCAACGGTGCCGGTTTCTGTCACCGATCTGAGGTTGGTTTTGGCGCAGACAAGTGG
>JANPHT010000382.1:0-4511 GCA_031424595.1 Planctomycetota bacterium | reverse complement strand
CCGGGAACAACGGCTGGAACGGGCTGTGGATTGAAGGTGCCAACTCGAATTACAACGTTGTGGCAGGCAACCTCATCGGGACGGATGTGACCGGGACGCTACCGCTTTCCAACCGCGGTCCGGGAGTGGAGATCAAACAGGGAGCGAGCTACAACCGCATCGGAACGAATGGCAATGGCGTCTCTGATGCCCTGGAGCGAAACATCATTTCGGCTAATCAGGCCCATGGTGTGTGGATCTGGCGTCAGGGCACTACGGGCCCGGTTCCTGCCTACAACACCGTTGCTGGGAATTACATTGGGACCGACGTCACGGGGCAGCTTGACCTTGGCAACGCAATAAACGGAGTACTGATTTCTGATGCAGCTGCGAACAATATGATCGGAACCAACAGTGATGGCTCTGGCGACCAGGCTGAACGCAATATCATATCGGGCAACAATCAACGGGGTATCGTGATCACCGGAAGTGGCAGCAACAACAATGCAGTGGCGGGAAACTACATTGGGACGGATAAAGACGGCCTCTATGCCATCCCGAACGGACTTGCAGCTGCTGACGCGATCAGTCAGGGGATCTATCTCAACAATCTGGCGCAGTTCAATCGCATCGGGACCAATGGAGATGGCATCAATGACACCGTAGAACGAAACTTGATTTCAGGGAATAAGTCAGACGGGATTAAGGTCCAGAATAGTGCCAATAACAATGTGATTGCCGGGAACTATATTGGAGTTGGTTACGACGGCACGTCGGTGATCGCTAACGGTCGTAACGGCGTCTTTCTTCAGGCGGCAGGCTCCAATCGGGTGGGCACGAATGCCGATGGAATTGCGGATGCTGCCGAACGCAATATCATCGCAGGCAACGTGAGCCACGGGGTCTGGATCATAACGGCTGGAGCCACGGGCAACGTCATCGCCGGGAACTATATCGGCACGGATGTCACAGGTACTCTGGACCGGGGCAATAGCGGTGATGGAATCCAGCTCGGAGATGCTGCGGTTAATACCCTGATCGGAGGCACAGCGGTTGCTGCCCGAAATATCATCAGCGGAAATAACTCTCGAGGGATTCAAATCATAAGTGCTTCCGCAACTGGCAATGTGATTCAGGGCAACTACATCGGAACAAATCGGACGGGTACTGCAGCGCTGGGCAACGGAAGTGACGGCATCTGGGTGCAATCCCCTGGCAACCTGATTGGCGGTTCTGTCGCAGGAGCGGGCAACCTGGTTTCCGGCAACGGCTGGAACGGGATTAATGTGCAATATGCGACGGCCGTGGGAACGAGGATTCAGGGGAACTATGTCGGCCTGAATGCTGCCGGAACAGCCAGGATTCAGAATGCAAATCACGGCGTACTGGTCTGGGGCGGGGCGGTTGGCACGATCATTGGTACAAACGGAGACGGCACGAATGATGCGACTGAAGGCAACGTCATCAGCGGCAATACCTGGGATGAAGTGTCGTTCTGGACGGGCGGAGCCAATCAGACGGTCATCGCCGGGAACCTGTTGGGAACGACGGCCAATGGTTTATCAGCCCTGACTCACGCCCGGTATGGCGTATGGGTGACTCAGGGAGCCCTGAATACTCGCATTGGAACCAATGCCGACGGTGTCAGCGATGAACTGGAACGCAACATTATCGCTGGCGGAGGTGCCGACGGAGTTCGAATTGATGTTTCGGGTAATGCCAACTCAATTGTTGCGGGCAACTATATTGGAACTAATATCACGGGCACAGTGCAGCTTGGGAACGCGGGGGCAGGTGTGTGGATTGGAAGTTCTTCCAACAACACCATCGGCGGCAGCTCTTCCACTGCCCGCAACGTCATCAGCGGCAACACGAGCTACGGGGTTTCAGTGTCCGGGAATAGTTCGAACAACGTTATTCAAGGCAACTACATCGGAACCAACGCTGCGGGCACGGCTGCGATCGGCAATTCGTCCGATGGCATCCGTATTGAAAGTTCGGGCAACACCGTTGGCGGAACGGCTGCAGGATCGGGAAACCTGATTTCCGGCAACCAGGGCAACGGCATCCATGTGCGCAACGTTACATCCGGAACGACGACAATTCAGGGCAATCTGATCGGGACATCGGCCAGCGGTCTGAGTGCCATCGGCAACCGTAACAACGGCATCTCTCTCGACAACGTTGTCAACACGACAGTGGGGGGTAATACAGCGGCTGCCAGAAACGTGATTTCGGGTTCAACAGACATCGGCTCCTGGTTTAATGACGGGAACGGAATTTCGCTGCTGAATGTTTCCGGCACGGTGATCCGGGGCAATTACATCGGACTGAACAGTGCGGGTACAGCAGCACTGGGGAATGCCGATGCTGGCATCGGCATTCTGGATAACAACGGGGGCATCACGATCGGCGGCAGTGGACCTGGCGAAGGCAATGTGATCTCCGGGAATGCCCGCTATGGAATCGTTGCCCATGATTCCTCGGGGCACATCATTCAGGGGAACCGCATCGGGTCAAACGCTGCGGGTACGGCACTGGTTGGTGCCCAGCAGGACGGGATTGAAGTCAGATCGTTTGGCAGCTCGTTTGTGATTGGCGGTTCCAGCGACTGGTCATCAGGCCAGTTGACGGGTGCCGGCAATCTGGTGGTGGGTTCGACCGTGCATGGAATCCTGTCGCCAGCCGGATCGATTGTGCAGGGCAACGTCGTGGGGCTCGACATCACGGGCACCATCGAGCTTGGCGGAGCCGGAAACATCCGTGGTGCTGGTTCCCTGATCGGAGGTGCGACACCGGATCTGCGGAACGTCCTTTCCGATGGCATCTGGCTCGACGGTGAGGCGGCGCAGAGCACCGTGGTGGAAGGCAACTACATTGGTGTGGACCAGACAGGCGAGACACGGATTGGCAATGGCGGCAGTGTGAACATCGGCGGATCGGGCAACACGTTGCGTCGCAATGTTATTGTCGGAGGAAATGATTTTGGAGTCTACATGGCCGGGGCTGGTGTCTCGGCCAATACGCTCGTCGGAAACAAGATCGGCACGAACAAGTCGGGGACTGTTGCACTGGGCGGACGAACCGGGGTCTATCTGGGGAACGGAACAACAGGCAACATCATTGGGGGAACGACTGCTGCAGATCGCAACATCATCAGCGGAAATACGGAGTACGGCGTCCATCTGTCGAATGCGGGCATCGGCAACATCATCCGCGGCAACTACATCGGCACGGATGCGAGCGGTACGGCAGCACTGGGGAATGGTCTGGACGGTATTCTGAATGAATCCAGCGGCACGACGATCGGTGGTACTGTGACTGGTGCGGGGAATCTGATTTCCGGCAACCTCCGACACGGGATTCAGGACGGTGGTGTCAGTACGACAACGATTTCCGGTAACTGGATAGGAGTCAATTCGTCCGGTTCGGCAGCGCTGCGAAACGCACGCTATGGGATTCTGTCGAGCAGTTCCAACAGTCTGATCGGCGGGTTCACTCCGGCGGCTCGCAATATCGTGGCCGGCAATGATGCGGCGATCTACATGGCCGGAGCCTTCAACTCGCGGATCTCCGGAAACTACGTCGGGACCGATGTCACAGGAACAGTGGTTCTGAATGCCCCGGGGCGGGAAGGTATCGTGTTATTCGGCCACCCGGCCTCTTCGAACATCACGATCGGTGGAGGTGAAGCCGGTGCCGGAAACGTTGTCAATACCGGAGCCACAGGAACCGGGATCCACATTCAGCACAATGGCGGTTCCGGCAACAAAGTCCAGGGGAATTTCATCGGAGTGGATCCGACGGGTTCATTCAAGGTCGGTAATCGCTGGGGCGTGCTGGTTGACTGGCAGAGCGGCATCATCATCGGAACGGACAGCAATGGACTCAATGACCCCACTGAGGGCAATGTCATTTCCGGTAATGAGACCGGAGTGATGTACGGCGGTTTCGGCTATGGGGATATCGGCAACACGGTGATTGCGGGCAATCTGATCGGAACGGACTCGACCGGGACCCGAGTGGTTGGCAATTCACTGGATGGCGTGCAGATCAATTCGTACTGGGGGTCTCGAGTCGGCACAAACTCGGACGGCGTCAATGATGAGGCCGAACGCAATGTGATCGCGGGCAGTGGTCGAGCGGGGATCTGGTTCGCTGCGAACACGACGCTGATTTCCGGCAACTTTATCGGCACCGACCGCACGCAGACCAGGGTTCTGCCGAACGTCTTCGGTATCATTGCCGCTGCAGGCACCGGCTACACGATCGGTGGCGCGACTGCGATCGCGGGCAACATCATTGCCGGCAGCACGACGGCTGGTCTCCGCCTGGAAGGCACGACAGCCGTTGACGGCACCATCCGCAACAACGTCTACTTCGGCAATCCGGGACTGGCAATCGACGCCGGAGTCGCCGGCCGGACTCTGAATGATGGCACACAGACAGACGGTGTGCCCGACTTCCCCGTGCTGACAGGCGCAACTTTCAGCGGTCCGAATCTGATCCTGGAAGGCTTTGCTCCGGCTGGC